>CAYMKT010000018.1:29278-37434 GCA_964391065.1 uncultured Terrimonas sp.
TAACGGAAAAGCCCGTACGGAGAATCTATAAACTGGATATTGACGAATTAAACGAACAAATAAAAGGAATTGACAGGGAAATTAAACAAGTCAAACACGACCTCGACAACCTGGTTGATTACGCGGTTGCCTATTACGAGAACCTTTTAAAGAAATATGGTAAAGGCCGGGAGCGCAAAACGGTCATTAAACCTTTTGAAGCTATTGAGGCCAAACATGTAGCTATCGCCAACGCTAAGTTATATGTTAATCGTGCAGAGGGATTTATTGGTACGGGGTTAAAAAAGGACGAATTTGTAGAAGATTGCTCCGATCTCGATGATATCGTTGCCTTTACCAAAAGCGGCAAAATGAAAGTAGTTAAAGTTGCAGATAAAGTATTTGTGGGCAAGGATATATTACACGTTGCTATTTTTAAAAAGAATGATGACCGGACTACCTATAATATGATTTATATGGATGGGAAATCGGGCGTTAGCTATGCTAAACGGTTTAATGTAACCGGTGTTACCCGCGATAAAGAATATGATTTAACGAAGGGGTCCGACAAAAGTAAAGTACATTACTTATCGGTGAATCCCAATGGAGAAGCAGAAGCGGTGAGGATAGTGCTGAGCCCTCATTCAACCGCCCGTAATAAGGAATTGGAATTTTACTTTGAAGAATTGGAAATAAAGGGCAGGAGTAGCATGGGTAACCAGGTTACGAAATATCCTGTGAAGTCGATAAAATTTAAAGAGGCGGGCCGTTCTACGTTAAGTGCAAGAAAACTGTGGTTCGACAATACTTTCGGCAGGCTGAATACGGAAGAGAAGGGAATATTCCTGGGGACTTTTGAAGCGGATAACCAGTTATTGATTATTTACAATAATGGTAATTATGAAGTTTCGGATACTGAACTGACTCAACGCTTTGACGGTGAAAAGGTAATGCTTATTGAAAAGTTCGATCCGGATAAAATAATTACAGCGATATACTTGGATAAGGAGAAGTTGCAATACAATATCAAGCGATTTAAGATTGAAACAACCACCTTAAAAAATAAATTTTTCTTTATTAAAGAAGGGGAAGGCAATCAACTGGAAGCAGTAACCACTGAAGATGCTGCGATATTGGCAATGCAAAGCGGACGGGGGGCACAGGTAAGAAGGGCTAAAATAAAGGTAAATAAAGCGGTGGAGGTAATGGGGTGGAAGGCGTTCGGCGCTAAATTGGCCGATTATTCAAAAAGCACGGAAATGGAGTGGGAGAAAAAGAAGCCCGATGATCACCAGCAACCGGAGTTATTTTGAAAGATAATCGGTGGTATATAGGTATAAGTGCATTATTCAGTTCTCTGAAACCGGTATGATGGCGTTAGCACAAAACCAGCGCATTAAATATTATGACAAGGATAACGGAACAATCTTCATTGTACAGGCATCTGGAAAAAATGACCGTGCCGGAACTGACGGGGCATATTAATAATGAAGATAAAAAGGTGGCGATCGCTATAGAAAAAGCATTGCCTCACCTGAACAAACTCATTGAAGCCATTGTTCAAAAACTGAAGGCTGGTGGCAGAATGTTTTACCTGGGCGCCGGTAGTGGCGGCCGCCTTTCGGTATTGGATGCCATTGAATTACCTACCACCTACGGCATTCCGAAAGGCATGGTTAACGTAGTTTTGGCCGGCGGACTTGAACATCTTGTTGAAGCGCCCGAGGAAAAAGAAGACGACACCGAAGCGGGATGGGAGGCCCTGGTGGGATATAACATTTCTGATAAAGATATTGTGGTGGGAATTTCCGCGAGCGGAACAACTCCCTTCGTCCTATCCGCTTTAGAGCAATGCAATTTGAATAACATTACCACGGGTTGCATTGTGAGTAACCCCGATTCGCCCATCGCCGCCGTCGCTAAACTACCTGTAGAAGTGATTACCGGTCCTGAATTTATTACGGGAAGCACCCGCATGAAATGCGGCACTGCTCAAAAAATGATATTTGATATGATCAGTACTACCACCATGATACAACTGGGCAGGGTGGAAGATAACAGCATGGTAAATGTATTATTGATCAACGATAAAATTACCGACAGGGCAGTGAAAATATTAATGCAGAAAGCGGAGTTAAAGGACTATGACGAAGCGAAAACCATTTTGTTGCAACATGGTAGCGTAAAGAAAGCGATGGATGCACTTCAGTAGGGTATTTATAAAACAGTTGGAATTGACCTGAATGATGGCTGAACTTTAATTGTTTTTCTTTTGCCCGGAAGGCGGTGTCAGGTCGAATTTATTTTGAAGTACGGGTTTTTCTACAGGCGCCTGTCCGTCCTGCAGCTTAAAATCAAACACTTTATTAATGTGTACCCATCTTCCTTTTTCCCATTTAAAGCCCTCGTAATCGCCATCCGGTATATAGGTGTATTTTTTGTCGGGTTGGTTATTTTCGGAAATCAGGTGGTCAAATAATATCATATTTAATTCTTCATCAAACCTGATGCTTCCATTTCCTCCTTTTTTATATTCAATCGAAAATCTGGTTTGTGTTGGTTTGGGAGGAACGTCGGCGTCGAAACTAAAAAACTGGCCTCCAAAAACCGGTTTGCCGTTTTGAAACGTGAGTACTTCAATTCTTTTTTTTGTACTTCTGAAATTATTTTCATCGTAGCCCAGCAGCGTATAGAATTTCGCGTTCTGGTAGGATGTTTCGATAATCTTGTAATAAATGGCTCCAATCCAATCCTCATTGCTGTTAACGGTGTTTTTGGGATCGTCAACAATTGCTGTTTTATCTATAAGTGGAAATAAAGTCAGTGAGCCATCATCGGTGCGCATCTGGATGGCGCCGTGGCGGCGTAATGTCTCTTCATCTTTAATTACCTGCCATGTAAAAATCCGGAAGCTGCTATCGGGAGCATACAGGCGGGAAATGGTTTGCAGCGAATCAAATGGATAGGAAAAAGAGTAAGGTTCTTTCAGCGCCCTTACCAGCATCCGTGTAAAAATACTGTCTGATCGAAACCGGTCTGCTGCATCTTGCGCATTGACAATGTCAAATGCATATTGTTTCATAGAGTCTTCCCGCGCAGCCATTGCAGAGATAAACGTACTCTTGACGCTTTGGGCAGTCACGGTAAAAACGTTGAGACTAAAACCAAATAAAATAAGGTATAAAAACATGCTTCTCATGCCGGCTAATGTCATAAGCGAAAATACAAACAATGCCTGGTAAGAACGGGAAATGCGGGGACTTAGTGTCTAAAATTTTGGTAAAATGAAATGGCTATTATTTTTTGTAAGATGTGGTCGCTTGCTGCCAGCAATTTTAACGTTCCATATGCTTACTCAACTCAGGCTATAAAGTTGCTACACCAATGGTTCCTGTTGACTAAGGCAATGAAAACTTCCTAACCCCCAGATGATATCAGAAGAAGGAATTCCTGCCACTTTGCGTTCCGGAAAGCAGTCCTGGATAATCTGCAGTGCCTTATCGTCGTTTTTGCAGTTATAGGTGGGTACAACTACAGCGGCGTTGGCAATGTAAAAATTAGCGTAGGATGCGGGTAAGCGTTGGTCTTCGTAAATAACGGCATCTGGCATCGGAAGCTCAACGATATTGAGTTGTTTTCCATCCGGCAAACGCATCTGAGTGAGTTCTTTAAGATTGGTTTGGAGTAGCTCGTAGTTGTCATCCGTTTTATTGTCTTCAACAACGGTAAGCACTGTATCAGCATTCACAAAGCGAACGGTGTCGTCGATATGCCCATCTGTGTCGTCGCCTATGATCCCCTCACTTACCCATAACACCTGTTCCGCACCGTAATAGTGAAGCAGGTATGCTTCGATTTGTTGTTTGTTAAGGTGCGGGTTCCGGTTTGGATTGAGCAGGCAGGACTTAGAGGTTAAAATAGTTCCTTTACCGTTGAATTCAACCGAACCTCCTTCCATAACAATGCCGGGATGCAAAACGGGAATATTATATTGGTTGGCAATTAGGGTTGGAATTATGTCATCCAGGTCATACGGAGGATATTTATCACCCCAGGCATTATAGTCCCAGTCTACAATAATTTTTTTATGTTCTGCTTTAGGATTGACCAGGAAAGCGGGTCCGTGATCTCTGCACCACGCGTCGTTTGTGGGATGAAAGAAAAAGGCGATATTGTTCATATCCACACCAGCTTCTATAAGGCATTGTACGGCAAAAGCCTTCATTGCCTCGTCGTTCACATTGATATTTACCATTTCCCCCGCGCTAACCGTTTTAATAAATTGCGAATAATACGGGTAAATTGTATTCAGTTTTCCCGGCCATGATGCTTCTTTATGTGGCCAACTTAACCAGGTGGCGCTGTGGGGCGCAAACTCCGCCGGAAAATAATAACCCAGTTTCTTTGGCGTATCAAAAGCCGGGAGCCCTGGCGCAGTTGCTTCTTTGGGAGTATTTCCAGACAAGCTGGAGGTGTCTGTATTAAGCGAAAAAAATGGCGTATGCAGCAGTTTCAAATTAGTTTGTTGAGACGTTAATGTGAATAGGTTGATAAAGCATTCCAGTCAAAAATTAATCCTCATCAATATAGCGCCTGGTAATGGGCTGATAGCTGTCAATTCTGCGGTCTCTCAAAAAAGGCCAGTGGGTTCGGTATTGGTCGGTTTTTGATGTATCAAGCGTTATCGTGTGCACCTCCTCTTTATCATGTGCCGCCTGGTAAAGGATGGAGCCAAAAGGGCTGGCAACAAACGATCCACCCCAGAATTTCATCTTACCATTCTGTTCGAACCCCACCCTGTTTACACTCACCACATGAACGCCATTTGCAATTGCATGGCTGCGCTGCATGGTTTGCCAGGCATGGTATTGTTCCGTATTGGTGGCTTCATCCTGCGAGGCGGCCCATCCAATGGCAGTAGGGTAAAATAGTATCTCTGCTCCCATGAGCGATGTTATGCGGGCGGCTTCAGGGTACCATTGATCCCAGCAAATCAATACGCCGATCCTGGCAAATTTTGTGGTAAAGATCTTATAGCCCAAATCGCCGGGTGTAAAATAAAATTTTTCGTAGTAAGCAGGGTCGTCGGGAATATGCATTTTCCGGTATTTGCCCAAATAGGTACCATCTGCATCCAACACCGCGGTGGTATTATGATATAAACCTTCGGTTCTTTTTTCAAACAGGGAGGCAATGATAACTACGCCTGTTTCCTTTGCCACTGCGCTCAGTAATGTTGTAGACGGTCCCGGAATCGGTTCTGCCAGTTTAAAATTTTCATATTCCTCCTCATCGCAGAAATAAAGAGAAGTAAATAATTCCTGCAAACATACAATCTGGGCCCCCTGTTTCGCAGCCTCACGAATTTTACCGGCGGCTTTTTGAAGGTTTTCATCTTTGCTTGCCGTACAAGTCATTTGTGCCAGTCCAACTTTAATATTGCCCATAAAATATCATGCTTAAATAGACGAAATTAAACCTAATATTCAATTTTTGATTTTAATCCGCCCCAGAAATTAAGATTGGCCAAGCTATTCCATATTTCTTCCACCCGGGTGAAAGAACCCCGTATCGCGTGCTACCGGTTATTTATAAGATAGCAAAACCGTGTTATTACGAAATACCTGGCAGATACGCAAGTCTTGAAATAAATTTTTATATTGGAAAATGCAAAGAATTTGTGAATACACTCATTATTGTATTCAAATTTGTCCTACTTTTATGCGAGTATATATTGTGATTTATTCAATATATATGGTTTTTGGCTAATTTCTTATATCCTCCTGACATACCATTGACGGCCCAGTTCCCCTTGTTTATTTGATTTATCAAAAAACCAAATTTGCTATTATGGTACTTAAATTTTACCCTGCTTTCCTACTTTCTCTCTTTGCTTTCCTGTGTGTTAATTTGGTATCTGCACAAACTAACCTGGCAATCGGCAAACCTGTAACTGTGTCCTCCACACAGGGCGGGTATCCTGCGGCAAACGCAGTTGATGGAAATGCAGCTACCCGCTGGAGTAGTGGTTTTACAGATAACCAATGGATATATGTTGATCTCGGGCAAAGTTTTGATTTAAGTGAAGTGAGATTGACCTGGGAAGCCGCCTACGGAGTTAATTTTAATATTGAAGTTTCTGATGATGCGGCTTCATGGACTGTGGCAAGTGCTATTACAGGTAATGCCAGTCTTAATAATACAATTCCAGTTACGGGTTACACAGGTCGTTATGTAAGGATGAATGGACTGTTGCGGGCAACGCAATGGGGCTTTTCATTATTCGAGTTTGAAATATATGGCACGGCATTAAACCTGGCTTATGCAAAACCCGTACTGTCTTCCTCCAATGAAAGTGCAGCGTACCCGCCCGAAAATGCTGTGGACGCCAATGCCACCACCACACGGTGGTCCAGCGCATATGCCAATAACCAATGGATAGCTGTTGATCTTGGTGATATTTATGATTTAACTTCGGTTGTATTACGCTGGGAAACCGCCTTAGGACGTGATTATAACATTGAGGTTTCTGTAGACGGTGTTACCTGGGTGATAGCAAAAAATATTACGAACAACACAACCCTTCTTAATGATATTGATATGACCGGCACTGCCGCCCGTTACGTGCGGATGTTTGGTATTACCCGGGGAACGCAATGGGGTTTTTCATTGTATGAATTGGAAGTATATGGTGACCTGGCTGATACGCCACCGCCGCCAATGAGTGTGAACCTTGCCTATATGAAACCTGGTACATCCTCCTCCAATGAAAATGGCACTCACATTCCTGCAGGCGCCTTTGACGGGTTTGGGACCAATATCGTAAACGGAAAATCTTATGATGCAAATAATGTTGAATATCCCCGTTGGTCAAGTGTGCCGGCAAGCAATAACGAATGGCTGTCGGTAGACCTGGGAGCTGTTTACGAAATTAGCGAGGTGAGATTGTTCTGGGAAGTTGCATCTGCCAACGACTACGAAATCCAGATATCTGAGGATGGTATAGCCTGGACAACTGTAAGCACTATTACTGATAATCCTGCCACTACCTATACAAATATTATACCTCTAACGCCGGTTCCTGCAAGATATGTGAAGATGCAAGGGATAACCCGCAATACCACTTATGGTTATTCTTTATACGAATTCCAGGTATATGGTCTCAATACGATCCTGCCGATTATTCTGAGTGATTTTTCGGTTGTTAAAATGGAAAAGAGTGTTCAATTGCTTTGGAATGCCAGCATGGATACAGAAAGCCGCTTTAACATACAGCGTAGTGGCAATGGTGTTGAGTTTACAACCATAGGATCATTATATTATCCAACAGGAACTAATGGTATAGTTAATAAATACAACTACGTAGATGAGGCTCCGCTTGAAGGCGCTAATTTCTACAGGCTTGAATATACCGAAACCGGTGGTGCGACGCTGTATTCCGATATTGTGAGCGTTAGATTTGCCGAGCAGAGAAACTTCCTGGTGGCGCCCAATCCAGTGGTTGGAAATGTAATTCGTGTTGAGCTGGAAAGATCCAGGCAAACTAAAATTACTTTGCGACTGATAAACATTACCGGTCAGGTAATAGAACAGCAGGAATTTAATTCAGACAGCAAAGTGTTTAATATGAGATTAAACAGGTTTGTAGCACCTGGCAGTTATATATTGCAGGTAATTGAAGGTGGGCAATCTATCCGGTCAAAACAGATTCTCATTAAGTAAAAAGTATTGCCCGGCTGGTTTGTTTCAAAAATATTTTGAATAGTTTATGATAGAGAAACGTTAGGATTAAAAGCCTGGCGTTTCTTTTTTTGTGCGCCCCGGAGTGCTTTCCGTGAAGCCGGGTATCTATCGGTTGATAGTGTATCCGGGATATTTACCGGCTAACTTTAGCGTTAGCTTCCTGCAACGCTCTTCTAACTATAAAAAGTGTAACAGGAAAATATGTGATCCGGACAGATCAATGTTTTTGCCGAAGCGGTTTGCGCGGGTGAGATACAGCTATTCAGTTAAGGTAATTGTTGCAACCTCATTTTTTTATCAGGGAACCGGGAATCATTTGAGAATACCACATGCGGGCTTGTCCACCGTAAGCTGAGTCTTTGTTTACTAAAGCGTAATAACAACAGTTTTACTTTTCACCGCCCTCATATTAGGCGCCGGGGAATTCGGGTGCT
>CAYMKT010000018.1:37534-40805 GCA_964391065.1 uncultured Terrimonas sp.
ACAACAGTTTTACTTTTCACCGCCCTCATATTAGGCGCCGGGGAATTCGGGTGCTTTGGAGCAGCCTTTTGAGCTTGTATTGTTGTGAATACATGTTGCCGTATGCGCGGAGCCTTTTCTGCTACGGCCTCCTCTTCATTTCCTTCGATGTTTTTTTTAGAATGAGTTAACTCCATCATCTTTTCATGGAACGCCAGGGGCATTTCCGAAGAAACAAAATCAGGAAAGTCATCCATTTTGAAAGTAAATTCGAAAACGCGATCCCCATTTTTTTCACCACTCCACTGCATTTCGTCTTCGGCGCTATTTCTCCACATCTCTCTTTGTTTTTCAGCTATTTGAATAGATTTTTTTCTCAGGCTGTCTAAGCCGGAACCGTTCTCTATCCATGATTTTTTTACAAGTGCGAAATCGGCATCCGGTGAAATGCTAAACAAAAAGTCACCGGTCTGCTGAACAGATCGCCTTTTTGAATTATTCTTTTTAATCTCCGCTTCAAAGCGCTCTATTTCCATCTCGGTCATATCGCCAGGTTGCAATTGAGCATTATTAAACTGTTTTTCAAACAAAATATGTAATTGTTGCTGTTGCTGAAGGAGGTTGTTTTTTTCTATTTTAGCTTCATCAATTAATTTAATCACATCGTTGGTGGATACAATTTTATCCTTAGCGTTTCGCGAATGGGAGGTAGTCCATTGCTCGCGTTCCAATAATTCAGCGCCGGCTTTAAATACATCCTGGTTCGTATTATTCCAGCTACTGCCATCCAAAACGGGTGGTGGCGGCGCGAAAAAATAAATTGTATCCCAACGGTTTTCAGTCCTCAGGTTGATATCTTTTTTTAACGCCGGCGGCACAGGCGCACGAGGGGGTAATGGTGCTTCAGTTTGCCGAACCTGTACTTCATCCGGTAAGGCCGGCGCAAATTTGGGGGTTACACCTAAGGATGTGCCGGGATAAATATCGAGAGGAGTGCGGCTGCGGGAAGCTGGTGACACTTCGCGTGCAGCCATCTTAATGACTTCCGATTTTGACGATGAATGGGTACTATTGCCGGCAGACCTAAGACTGTCTGCCGCTTTTAATGATTTCACTGCTTCATCCAGGTTTTCAGTTGAACCGGGAACTACATTACGATGGGAGGAAGGTGCTAACCAGGCGATTGATATCATCATGAAAGTGGTGAGCGCAAACGCCAGCAGTTTTTGCCCGTAATTGAAATTGGTTGTTTTTACATTCATTATCCGTTTCACTCTCCCCAGCAGTTGGTTATTGCTTCCTGTAGCGGCTATGGCCAGCGGATACAAACCTACACGCATTTGTTCGAGGGAAAGCAGGGCAGAAGCATAAGTATGCGGATCGAAGCGACGCTGTAATACAAAATCATCGCAACAATGCTCCCTTTCTTTTTGCAGCGATTTACCCAGTAAGTGAACAAAAGGATTAAAAAACAGGACGGTTTCTATCACCGATGCTATAATATTAATGAGGTAATCGTTACGTTTAATATGGGCCAGTTCATGCAATATCACGGATTCAACCTGCTGCGGGGTAAGGTGGTTAAAAGCAGCCAGGGGTAATAAAATAACAGGTTTAAAATAATTTAAGGTTGCCGGAACGCTTATATAATTGCTGAGAAAAATGTTGACCTTTTTATTAATCCCGATTTTCTGCACATACTTTTCTACCAGGTTGATCCAGTAGTCATCTATTGGGAGCAAGCCTTTTGTTTTCATCTGGCTAACGTGTAAATAGGACTTTAGTAGTTTAACCGACAACAACAACAGAACAATAAGGTAAGCGGATGAAACATAAGGAAGGTATTGATTGATAAAGGCAATAAGGCTGTTTTCAAACAAAGAGATGCGGGAAACGTCTTGTAAGGATATCGCCAAAGACTCTTTTTCAGGAAGCGCAGATAAATATTGATTGATTGCGACTACCTCACTGTATTTATCAGCCAGGGTAAAGCAGAACCATACAAATGATCCCAATAGAAATGCAGCGGCAAACGAGTGCCTGACTGACGGATTTACTTTGCGGTATGCATTGCATATTAACTGGTAAATCAACCATAACAAGGCCGATTGCCAAATGCTGGCGGCTATGGTCCATCCAAGAGCAATTAAAAATGGCGATTGGTATATAGCAGTCATTAGATCAGTTTTATCATTGCTTTTTCAATGAGTTCAATAATTTTTGTATTTCTTCCAGTTCATCGCGACTGGCTTTGTGATTGCCCAATGCCTGCATTACCAATTGCGCCGGTGAGCCCGAAAAAAGGTTGTCTATCATTTTGCCCACAAAATGCTTCTGCGTTTTTTCACGGCTTACGAGGGGTTGATAAATATGTGTTTTGGAAGAATCATCCCTGCTCACCAGTCCCTTTTCATGCATGATCTGCATTAATTTCAGGGTGGTGGTATAACCTACATCCTTGCTGGCAGAAAGGGATTCGTGCACTTCTCTTACTGTTGCGTTTTCTTTGCTCCACAATACCTGCAAAATCTCCAGTTCGCTCTCCGTGGGCTTTGTTGTTTTTTGTGTCATGTATACGATTTTTTTCGTAACCGAAAATACGAGTTCGTTCGTAATAAACAAAGCGTTAAAGAAATTTTTGCAATTTTTTTTGAATGCAGGAGTGAAAGGCCGTATAAAGGAAAAAGGTCAAAAGAGAAAGCATATAAGTTTTTTCTCTTTTGACCTGCTGTTTTGATCTATAACAAGTTTACTGTTTTAGTAATTTGATTACGTTAACCGTACCATCTTTATTCATTACCTGCAATAGATATACTCCTTTTTGAAGGCGCTGTATATTCAGCGGGAAGGTTCCTCCGCCCTCGGTTTGGGATGGTACATATTTCAATACGGTTTGCCCGTTGCTGCTCAGGATCGTCACCCTTGCCACGGCTTTACCGGTTTGAATATAAACCTGGCTGGTAGCGGGATTGGGGTATGCTCTCAGTAACGCCTCATTGCCACCATTGCATTGAATTTTTACGGCTTTTATTTCAGTGCTGGAGTGCTTGCCATCAAAATCTACCTGGGTAATGCGGTAATAGTTAGTGCCGCTGGCAGGAGTCTCATCTGTATATTTATAAGCATTCAGGCTGTTGCTATTACCTACCGCCGCTACCCGCGCTATTGCCGTAAAAGCTGAGCCATTGGTGCTGCGCTCTACGGTAAAATGGCTGTTATTTTGTTCGCTGCTGGTTTCCCATTGCAATAACGCTTTGCAACCTTCGGACTGAACCGTAAAGGAACTGAAGGT
>CAYMKT010000019.1:0-17551 GCA_964391065.1 uncultured Terrimonas sp.
CGCACACAGGCAACAGCAAGATGCGCAAAATCCTGGCAAACGCCTTTACGCAATTTCATTACTTCCGACAGTGGTGTTGCAATGGTGGTAAACCGGGGATTAAATTCAAAATCGTGAAAAATGCGCTGCATGAGGTCCTGTGCTGCGTCAAAAATAGAACGGCCGGGAATAAACGACAATGAAGCATATGCGGATATTTCTTTCGTTTTTTGCGTAAACGGGGTTTCAGCCACATATTGCCGCGCATTAAAATTATCAATACCAGGTTCCAGTAGCTGCCCTTTTGCTTCCTCCCAGGAGGTTCCTGAAAAAAAATTGAATGTAGGGGTTTTGCCGGCTGTTTTTTCCACCTGCGACTTTACCGTAACCGTCAACGCTTCATGCTCCTGTTGAATGGCAAAATAGGTCACCTTATTTCCGAAAAAATCTTCGTACTCGCTTATGATACCAGGCTTTGGCGTTATTTGTACCACACTGCTTTTACACCATTGACCGGTTGTATTACGCAAAGAGAGTTTTGCTATATTATGACAAAGACTTACCGACTGGGGATATTCGTATGCTGTTGTATGTGTTATTTGATATTCCATAAAAAACGTTACCGGCTAAAGAAACAACTGTTTTTGCTCTTGTGCGTGCTTAAAATAAGTGGTGGATACTACGTTATAAACACGGTGCAACAATGCATTCATTTCGGTGAGGAAAGTATCCAGGTTTTGATAGGAGGCAGTTGACAGGTCAACCGCTGACAGGTGGTCTTTATCGGAAAGTTTAATTTTGGTGAATGCTTCCAGCGCCAACCTTTCATGTTCTGCCAACCTGTGGCCGGTATGTATTTTGGGCAAGCGCGATAAATATTCTTTCATCCGCTCTACCTGGTATAATAACGACCTTGGATTATCGGGGTCGAGGAGCATTAAATCCAACACCAAAGGCAACTGTAAATGTGCCCGGTATTTAAAACGGTAATTGACCATACTCTCGTTGCTGTTAAGTACCACCTCCTGCAAAATGTATTCAACCGAATCGTCTTTTTTGTGTATCAATGTTGCATGGAGCATCCTGATCAGCAGGAGGCTCTGTTCCAGCTTGCGACCGGTATCTACCACCGTCCATCCCTGGTCACGCGAAATGGTTTCGCTGTTTAAACTAACAAAAGCCATCATGGAGGTAATAACACTGTCTACAGCAGTTTGAATCTTATAATGTCCTTTATGCTGCGAACGGGAAGCTTTTTGCCAGGCTTCCTCCATTTCCCTGATCACCCTCCAGGTATCGCCCGACCAATGATCTCTTACCGCATGCAAGGCCCGGGTAAATGATGCCATGTTGTAAGAGAGGCTTCCGGCCCGGTTGCTGTTAAATAAAATATCATCAAATTCCTTCCACGGGTCCTGCAACTTCTTTTCACTGTCTTTGCCGGTAAACCCAGGGTAGGTATGTGTATACTCCGTAACACCGGCTAATAAATATTGCTTAAAATTCAAATCATTATCAATAAAAGCCTTGTTGGCTTCCTCCGCAAACTGCATTACGGTACGCAGGAAGCGCGCATTGCTCAAAACACGCTCGGCATAGCGACCCACCCAAAAAAGGTTTTCGGCGGTGCGGCTGGGTAAAAAATTACTTTTATAATCATTGCGGTGCTCGTGTAAGTAATCATGTTCCTTCTTGATATGTAATATCGTACTGTCTTCATCCGAAAGCACCCAGGTGTCTTTACTGAAGCCTCCCAACTGGTTGGAAATAATAATATTTTCTTTGTCGAGCGAGGTCCTGGTGAGCCCGCCATTCATTATCGTATAACCACCATTATCGCTCACTGCAAAGCTTCTGAACAAGGCATGCACAGGCTCCAGCTTACCGTTTACCCATGCAGGTGAGTCCGAAAAATTAACCTTTTCCTGGCCCACATATAAATACGGTTGTGCTTTGATGCGTTCACGGAGTTCATTTCGCTTTTCATCATCTAAAATGGTAGCATCCACAGATGTGGGTCGATTTGATTCCCTGTAAATTCTTTTAACGACCATTGAGGACAAATTGTTAACTACATATTCAAACGCACTTTTTTGTCCACACCACCAGGAAGCGATAGTGGGCAAGTTTAAAGGTTCCCCTAAATAATATTGTGCAAGGGCCGGCAAAAAAGGAAGCAAGCCCGGGTTTTCAACAACGCTGCTGCCCAGCGGATTGGCTATGCTTACGTTACCGCTGCGAACAGCCTGCAACAATCCGGGTACGCCTAACTGAGAATCTTCTTTCAGTTCAAGCGGATCGCAATAAATATCGTCTACCCGTCGCATAATCACATCCACCTTTTCGAGAGCGCCAAGTGTTTTCAACCACACAAAATTGTCTTTCACCATCAGGTCGTCTCCCTGTACCATGGTAAACCCAAGGTGAGAAGAAAGAAAAGAATGTTCAAAATAGGTTTCATTGCTTGGACCGGGCGTAAGGATAACGATTCGCGGCTGACCGGTTTTATGTGGGGCTATTCCGGTTAAGGAATTTCGCATGGCATTAAAAAACGGAGAAAGCCGTTTCACTTTTAGTCCGTTGAATAACTCGGGCATAATTCGCGCCATCGCCATACGGTTTTCCCATGCGTAGCCCGATCCGGAAGGAGCCTGGGTGCGGTCGTTCAGTATCCATATCCTTCCATCGCGGCTCCGCGCCATATCTGCCGAATAAATGATCAGTTGATGCGTGCCTACATGCTGTATTCCACAGCATTCCCGCAAAAAGCCAGGATGGTTATAAATAATTTCCATGGGAAGTATGCCATCTTTAATAAGCCGCTGCTCCCCATAAATGTCTTTTAGTATCAGGTCAAATAAACGAGCCCTTTGTTTTAGTCCGAGTTCGATATTCAACCATTCTTCCTTGCCGATAAGAAAAGGAATCAGGTCCAGATTCCAGGCCCGGTTTATACCCGAAGGATCGGTGTAAATATTATAGGTAACCCCATTTTCCTTCAAGAACCGGGCAATATCGTGGCTGCGACTTAAAATCTCATCACGGCCAAGTTGCTGAACGGATTTGAAAAAAATTTCCCATTGTTGCCGTAGTCCGGCATTGTTTCCCAGGAGTTCGCTATGGGCATACAGTTTCTCTGCATAAGCACCCAAAATAGAAGATTGACCGTTGTCTGAAATCATGAATCAATATTATAAGCAATAGTTCCGTTGCATTTCCCTATTAAAAGTAGCGAATTTAATACAACCGCATGGCGCCGCCCTAATAAAATCAAGCGGATAAATGCTCAAGGTTGTATTTCAGCGGAATGGTGATAAAAACCAAACTGCAAATTGTTCAACGTTTTTTAGCATTTGTTATTTTTCCTTTTTGGAGGATTTTGCTTTTTTGCTGAAATCCGTCGCCATGTTGACCCGGTAACCTAATTCTTTTTGAGCTTTCATAACCAACCGGTTCTATTTGCTTCAATATTGGCTTTTTTGAACGCATCAACAGTGCGCAAGGCCTCAATGCCTCATTCAGCTAAAAATATTCAGTTTGAATAACCAGTGAAATTTTCTCACTGCCGGATTACTGAACTTTTAAAATTTAATGGCACTGAAATACACCCATCCCATGAACAAAAGTTGTAAAGGAATCCTGAACCATAAATACGGCAGACCATATCCATCGAAGGTCCCTTTTTGATAATCAATATGCTCCATTGCCGATTTGATATTAGCTGGCAGTAAGAGTATAAAAAATACAATTAATATCCAGCCGGCATACATCCGAAATGCAGGAACAAGCAAACCGATTCCGAAAACAATTTCCAGTATGCCGGTAAAATAAACCAGTTCGGTTTTAAAGGGAATAAACTGCGGTATCATCATTACCATGCCCTTAGTAAAAGCAAAATGCGCCATTGCCGTAAAAACAAGCATGGCACACATGGCAATGCGGGCAGATAATGCAAAATTGAACGCACCGCTGCGCATTTTAATAGCAAATGCAGCAATAAGAAAAACAACGAGCAGAACAACCAATGGTTTCATGTTTCGCAATTTATGCTGCAAAGGTCGGGTGCTTTGCGACATGAAATTCAACCCGATGGAATGATCTGGATTTCCTGGCCCAAGAAGGCTTCAAAAATAGCAACCGACATCACGGAAGATGTAATAAGAGCGCTGGCATTAAGCAATGGACTTGTAGATATTAAAGTATGTGCGGTGGATGAAACCTGGTCGGGGTTAAAGTTGGTTATCCCGGTAAAAGACAGAAAAATGGGATAGGATTATACTTCGAAAAAACTTTATCTTCTGTAACAACTATTTACCGATTCACGACGCCACGATACCTATCCGGCAAGAGCACGACTGGACTCACCGCCAGGCATTATAAAAGGTCCAAAATGACCTATCCGTTCAGTATCCATATTACACAAGCAATGCCAGGATTGGTCATTCCCGAACCACGGTTAAATCGCGCCGTTTTGTAAAAGTTTGTGATGAATAAGCAACCTTTACGCAATAATACCCGTAATTAATATTAATAAAGTTTACCACTGGCTTGGAAAATTTGTTACATCTGATAAAAGGCTGTGCATTGAATGATGCAAAGTGCCAGAAGGTTTTTTACGAAAAATACCTGGGCTTTGCTTTAAAAACGGTGTACAGGTATATGAGTTCCTATGAGTCTGCTGCGGAGGTTGCAAATGATGCATTTATTAAAATTTTCAGGGCGTTTGGCAAATTCGAATACCAGCATGCCGCTAACGTGGAAAGCTTGCTGATGGCATGGATGCGCAGGATAATTATTAATACCGCGATAGACCACCTGCGGGTAAACCAGGTACACAAGAATCATCAACCTATCACTGAAAATATATGGAACGGACAGGAGGCAGAAACGAGAGCCGATGAACATATATTGTATAGGGAAATCATTGAACTGATACGGAAATTGAGCCCCTCTTACCGGGCAGTGTTCAACCTGTATGTTATTGACGGGTATTCGCACCAGGAAATAGGAAAAATGCTGGGCATATCTGTAGGTACATCCAAATCGAACCTTGCCAGGGCCAGGGCTTTCTTACAAAAATACCTTGTAAAAGATAATAAGGATAACGTGCTATGTTTTACCTGAAGAACGACGATATGGAAGAGCTTTTCCGTAAAGCTGCGGAAAACTATGAGGTGGATACCGAAAAGGCATCCGATTGGGAAAAAGTGCATGCCGGCGTACATGGCAATAACAATTCACCCAACAGTGCTAACGATAAAAGGAAGAAGAAACGCCGTTTTATTTTCTGGTGGTTCCTGTTGTTTCCTGCAGGATGGATGGCACATCATGCGTGGAATGAAAGTTTTAATAAGCTTTTACCAGAAAAACCAGGCGATGGGATGGTTCAACAGCAGCCGGCTACCAGCGAACATGCGGCTTCACCGAAAAGCGGGGATAATACAGGTGCAGGCAACGAAAAAACAGCAGAAACCACAATAGCCAATCCGGGGGAAACAAATAATAGCTCTTTGACCAGCCCCTTAACTGGTAATGCATTATTGCAACCGGTTCCTTTGAATAAAAGCCCTGCACATAACCAGGTAAAACATGCCACAAGCCAGCCAGGGCTGTCTAACAACAGGGAAAGTAGTTCGACCTACAGTATCAATGACCAGGGCAATGTTGTTAAACAGCCTGATTCGGGAAATATGCAGGACAAAGCAGGAGATGTATCCATGGGTTTGTCGTATGCGCCTGCTTTGACCCTGCAAAAAATATCAGGAAACAGGGAATCCGTATTGGCTCCGCCGGCAGGTCAAAAATATCTTGACAATGGCGCAGTCGCAAACGGCGGCGGACCCACTACAGATACGGCAATCGGAAACAAAACAGGGCTTCCGGCTGCTCGTCCGCTTAACCGGTATTTCTATATTCAGGCCCTCATAGCGCCGGATATAAGTACGGTAAAATTTCAGAAAGTTGCGGGTGTGGGATACAGCGCAGGATTGTTGCTCGGTTATCGTTTCAATAAAAACTGGCAGGCAGAAACCGGGGCATTTTGGGAAAGAAAATGGTATTACACCAAGGGAGAATATTTCGATAAAAGCAAACAGCCTTACCTCAGTAATGTTGACCTGTATTCCGTTGATGGTAATTGCAGTATGATCAATATTCCGTTAACTGTTCGATACAATATAAACACCGGTAAAAAAAATGACTGGTTTGTTACAGCCGGTATGTCATCCTATTTCATGACTAATGAATATTACGATTACACGTACGAACATTACGGCAATGTGTACACAAAAGGTTACAGTTACGAAAAAAATTCGCAGGAATGGATGACAACGGTAAACATAAGCGCGGGTTATGAACGGAAATTAGGCAAATCATTCCAGTTGCGTATTGAACCGTATTTCAGGATACCCGTTTCGGGTATTGGTACGGGTAACCTTTCACTCAACAGCGGAGGCGTATACGTTGGCATTGGAAGACGGCTGAATTAATCACCATCATATCACCATAGGATATGCGAAAAAAAATAATCATTTTTTTGGCACTGGCAGTGGTATGCCTGGCCGCAGCATGGTATTGGTACAACAAGCCCAGGGAAGGTATCGAAAACAAAGCAACCCAGGCCACAGTTCCTGCGGAGCTTTTATATGATAACTATAACAGGGATGAGACTGCAGCCGACAAAGCATTTTTAAATAAAGTGATTGAAGTAAAAGGAAAAGTAACGGAGATCATTGTTAATGGTAACGATGCCGTGCTGATCATGGGAGCTAACACCACTGACAACGGCATAAGCTGTCTTTTTTCACCAGCCGCCCCATTGGAATCGGCAAAGCTGCAGAAAGGAATGGAAGTAGTTGTTAAAGGAAAATGCACCGGTTTCAATATTGATGTTAACCTAACCGATTGCATCATCATTCTATAAAAACCATAAGGTGTATGATTCGTATTCTTCTATATATATGCGCGGTGCTTCTTTTGGCTGTCAGCATCAGCGCCTGTTCCAAAGCTTCAGAAGATATGCTTGCACCGCAGCACTGCGATACCGCCGGCATGAAATACAGTCTCGACATTTTACCCATTATCAGTGGAAATTGTTATTCCTGTCATGCCAACGGAATGATGGAGGGTAACGTGAGCCTGGAGGGCTATGCCAACCTTAAAACCCAGTCCGACAATGGCAACCTTATCGGCGTAATTACCCATGCCAGTGGTTATCCGCCCATGCCTGATAATGGTGGCAAATTGTCGGATTGCGAGATCAATAAAATAAAAGCATGGATGAGAAACGGAGCGCCGGATAATTAAGGAAGGGCAATAAAATAGTAAAAGCAGGAGCCATGAAAAAACGAACTGTATTTGTCCTGATGAGTTTCGTATTGGCATTGTATACATCTGCGCAGGTGTATACAACCCGTACCGGTGTGATTAATTTTTTTTCAAAAACACCAATGGAAGATATTAAGGCCGAAAATAACCAGGTGTATGCCGCCATTGATCTTTCCAAAAAAACGATGGCTTTCTCTATGCTCATGAAGAGCTTTTTGTTCAGGAAGGAACTGATGCAGGAACACTTTAATGAAAATTACGTGGAAAGTGACCGGTACCCCAAATCCACATTTACCGGCATATTTACCGGCGACATTGACCCGCAAAAACCGAAGCAGCAGGCTATCCGGGTACAAGGGGTGATTACGCTGCATGGTGTAGAGAAAACAGTGGATGTACCTGCTACTATTGAGTTTACAGCCGATGGGTTAACAGGAACTGCCCGTTTTAATCTTATACCGCAGGATTTCAATATTGAAATACCCGGTATTGTAAAAGACAAGATTGCCAAACAAATTGACGTGCAGGTAAAAATTGATTGCAAGCCTGTAAAATAGTCCGCATAAATGAACAATGTTAATCATCAGTACAGGTGAATAAATCCGGGATGACAAAATGATGAAAAATATATACATGAAATATTTCCTGTTGCTATTTTTTGCAGCGACGGTCTTTTGCATCAAAAACATTGCGGCCCAGGATTCGTCTTTACTCCATATGCTGGAAGATTCCATGAGTATCGATAAAACCCCCGGCTATGTTACAGGCACATTCAAAGGCACGCATATCATCAATATCCATTCTATTGAAACAGTCCCGAAAGGTGTGTTGCTGTTTATGATCATGCATCGTTTTGGAAAGATTAACGATGGCATTTACGAATTTTTCGGGCTCGACAATGCCACCATGCGCATGGGATTCGACTATGGAATTATCGACAGGCTAACGGTAGGCATTGGACGAAGTACTTTTCAGAAAACATATGATGGTTATATCAAGGGCAAGTTATTAAGGCAGTCGGAAAAGCCGGGGCGCATACCCCTTTCCGTAACGGCACTGGGAGCTATTGCCTATACCACCCTGCGATACACCGATAAGCCCTATCTCAACGCAAGCTACCGTACCAGTTACACGCTTCAACTAATGATGGCGCGAAAGATCAACCGGAATTTATCGCTGCAACTATCGCCCACCTACCTGCATTATAACCTGGTGCCCACTGTTGAGGACAAGAATAATGTATTTGTATTGGGAATAGGCGGCAGAATGAAAATTACCAAACGTTCCAGCATTAACCTCGAATATGATTACCTGCCAAAAAACCAGGTGAATTCCTTTACGGTATATAGTTCCTTTTCTGCCGGGTTCGACATAGAAACGGGAGGGCATGTTTTCCAGGTACATGTTACCAACTCGCAGGGCATGGTAGAGCCACTTTTCATGGGCCGTACCACCGGGAGTTGGGGCAAGGGTGATATTTATTTCGGCTTCAATATTTCCCGTTCATTCAATGTAGGCAATAAACACTAAATGTTCACCATAAAAAAACACATATGGAACGCAGGGATTTTTTAAATGATATCGGCCAGGCAACCGTTGCTATTTGCGCCGGTAGCTTGTTAGCGGCCTGTTCTAAGTCAGACAACCCCACACCGGGTGGAGGTGGTGGCGGGGGCGGAGGAGGAAGTGTTTTAATTACGGCAAACCTCAACTCAGAGCTTGGTGCTATCGGCAGCTCAAAAACCACTGGCAGCGTTATTGTAATCAGAACCGCTGCCGGTAATGAGGCTGGCTCTTTTGTTGCGCTAAGCCTTATTTGCACACATGAGCAATGCACCGTTAATTACGATGCCGGTGCTAACGGTTTCAAGTGTCCCTGCCATGGCAGTGAATACAATATCAGCGGCGGGGTAACACTAGGACCTGCCCCATCTGCTCTGAGAAAGTATACGGTTACGGTTACGGATAATGTATTAAGGGTTACTTAGTCCACCGGAGGTGATGGGCCGGGTTTTCGTTTTACATCCATAAATGTTGGCAGGAGGCGTTAGACCTTTTGGTTTTGTCCCTCAAACAAAGGGAAAGGCAAAAAAATCCGTCACGTTAAAAGCGTGACGGATTGATATCGTAGTAGCATTAAACCTGTTTGATTATTCTGCTGCCGGTGTTTCTTCCGCAGAAGCTGCGGGAGGTGCTGGAGGTGCTGGAGGTGCTGGAGCCGTGGAAGGCGTTGGTTCGCCACCAGATTCCATCTTTTTCTTTAACTCCGCAAGCACACCAAGATCGCCAAGGGTTGTTTTTTCAACCTTACCCTGGATGTCTTTAACCGCTTTTTTAGTTTTAGCAGCTTCCACTTTCCGTTCCTTGTTCTCTGCTTCTTTTTCATCGGCTTTAGCCTGCTCCCAAATGCGGGTATGGCTAAGTACGATGCGTTTCTCGTTCCTGTCGAATTCAATCACCATAAACTGTGCGGTTTCATCAGCGCCAATTGTTTTTCCATCCTCCTTTAAAAGGTGGCGGTTAGGAGCGAACCCTTCCAGTCCATAAGGCAGTTGAACGATAGCGCCTTTCTCATCTTTGCGTGTAATAGCTCCTTCATGAAGCGTACCTACAGCGAAAGTATCCTGCAGTGCGTTCCAGGGATCTTCTTCCAATTGTTTATGTCCTAACTGTAGTTTGCGGTTTTCCTTATCAATGCCGAGGATCACTATGTCGATCTCGTTTCCTACTTTAGTGTATTCGCTGGGATGGTTGAAGCGTTTCAACCAGCTCAGGTCGCTGATGTGAATCATACCGCCAATACCTGGTTCCAGCTCCACAAATACACCATAAGGAGTAATGTTTTTCACCAATCCTTTATGGCGGCTTTCAACCGGGTATTTATTTTCTATTTCATTCCAGGGATCCGGAGTAAGTTGCTTAATAGATAAGCTCATCTTCCTTGAATCCTTATCAAGCGTAACGATTTTAGCTTCGTGTTCGTCGTTCAACTTAAAGAATTCCTTAGCATTGATTGGAGTATTAGCCCATGTAATTTCACTTACATGCACCAGTCCTTCTACGCCGGGTAATATTTCAAGGAAAGCGCCATAATCTTCAATATTCACCACCTTACCTTTTACAATCTTATCTTCTCCAACGGTCTCAGGTAAAGTATCCCATGGATGCGGAGTAAGCTGTTTCAATCCTAAGCTGATGCGTTTTTTATCATCATCAAAGTCAAGTACAACAACATTCAGTTTCTGATCCATTTTCAACACTTCACTTGGATGGCTGATACGTCCCCAACTGATGTCGGTGATGTATAACAATCCGTCCAGTCCGCCGAGATCAAGAAATGCACCGAAGTCGGTGATATTTTTGATGGTACCTTCGAGCACCTGGCCTTTTTCGAGCTTGCTTATAATTTCAGCGCGTTGTGCTTCAATGTCGCTTTCAATAAGCGCCTTGTGCGATACCACGGCATTTTTAATGGTTTCATTGATCTTCACCACTTTAAATTCCATGGTTTTGCCAACAAACTGGTCGTAATCGGTAACAGGTTTAACATCGATCTGAGACCCTGGCAGGAAGGTTTCCATGCCAAAAACATCTACAATCAACCCACCCTTTGTTTTGCTGGTAACGATACCGGTTACCACTTCTCCTGTTTTGTGAATTTCCACAATGCGCTCCCATGCACGGGTAATGCGCGCCTGTTTGCGGCTCAGGTGCAGGTGACCTTCCCTGTCTTCTTTTTCTACAACCATCACTTCCACAATATCACCCACTTTTAATCCGGGCAGATCGCGGAATTCGTTTAACGAAACTAAACCATCACTCTTAAAACCAATATTTATCACAACATCGGTTTTGGTAACGCCTACCACTACGCCTTCCACCATTTCGTTATCCGAGATGGCTTTAAATGTGCCTTCATAAACGGCATCATACTTTTCTTTTTCTTCCTGTTTGTACGAAGAAACATTGCGTTTGTCGATGCTCCAGTCGAAATCATCGTGCGCACTTGCCGCCTCTTCGGCTACAACCTGCACAGGTTCATTTGTTAACGCTGCAGGCTCATGGGCAACCTCCTGTACATCAGCGTTTGAGTTAATAATTTGATTTTCTGACATGATATAAACCCAATGGTTTTAAATTGGGACGGCAAAGGTAGTACATAATCGCAGAACAGGCAAGGATTACAGGCATTTTTTGGACGAGGGTGAAGCCGCAGTATGATGGATAAACACCTCTTTATCAAAAGATTAATGATAAAAGATTTGTTATTTTTTAAAAAAAAGGTCCACATTTGCAGAAATATTTGTTGCCTAAACGGATGAACATCGGTATACAATACCAATGCGTGGTACAGGATTTGATAAAGAAAGGTTTCAAAATTCAAATTTTTAGGCAACAAGATCGTTCGTATACCACAAACAATAAAGTTGAAGCATGATTACTAAACATCTTATCCCGCTTTTTCAAAACGACCTCGATAAACTGAAAGAAGAAATAACATTATATGCCAAAGATGAACAATTGTGGCAGGTAAAGGAGGGTATAGCCAACAGTGGAGGAAACCTATGCCTGCACCTTACCGGTAACCTGCAGCATTTTATAGGAGCGGTGCTGGGCGACTCGGGTTACGTGCGCAACAGGGAGGCCGAATTCAGGCTGAAAAATGTACCCCGCAGCAAACTGCTTGAAGATATAGACACCACCCGTACCGTTGTAACAGATACCCTGGAACAGCTTTCTAAAAATGAATTGCAAAAGGAATATATATTGCCATTGCAGGATGAAAAAGTTAACACCAGCTATTTTCTCATTTACCTCTTATCTCACCTCAATTATCATATTGGGCAAATCAATTATCACCGGCGCATTGTTGGTGGAGCAGCCAAACCGGAGGAATAACGGGTACCTAATGCCCGGCTTTTTTGTGGTTATGTAACACTCCATGGATTTCAATTACGGTATTTCACAAAAAGGCAGCGCTATGGGCAACAGCTATGTTTTTTATTTGTTACCCAATTGCCTTATCGCTATATAGGCCATCAGTCCGGTGCTTAATGCCAAAGCGTTTTCGTCAATATTAAATGCAGGTGTATGAAGGGAAGAACTAATATTTTTCTCAGCATTAGCAATGCCCAAAAAATAAAAGCAGCAATCCGTTACCTGCGAATAATAGGCAAAATCTTCTGAAGCCATCCAGATGTCGAGGTCAACAATATTGTCCCTGCCTATGTATTCCGCCGCAAAAATACTTACCGCTTCCGTGAGTTGTTCTTCGTTAATAAGGAACGGGTACCCGCGGTTAATGGTAAAGCTGCAGCTACCGCCCATACTCCCGGCAATGCCTTCTGCCATCTTTTTCATTTGAACATGCGCTTCGTTGCGCCAGGTTTCATTGAGCGTACGGAATGTACCTTCCATATATACCTGGTTGGGTATTACATTCACTGCGCCATCGGCTATTATTTTTCCGAAAGACAGCACCGTAGGGTTGTTGGGGTTAGCCATGCGGCTTACAATTTGCTGGAGGGCAACAATGATATGCGCGGCGATAAGCACAGGATCAATATTTTGATGGGGTTGCGCCCCATGCCCGCCTTTTCCATGCACGGTAACCAGCAGTTCATCCATCGACGCCATAAGTTTGCCCTTTTTTATCCCGATTTTACCGTAGGGTATAGTGGGCATAACATGCTGCCCGATAACATAATCGGGTACCGGATTCTCCAGCACACCTTCTTTGATCATGAGGCTGGCGCCACCGGGGAGTTTTTCTTCGGCAGGCTGAAAAATGAGTTTTACTGTGCCGCCAAACTTACTTTTCAACGATTGCAAAATCATTGCGGTACCTAATAAAGATGACGTATGTGCATCGTGCCCGCAGGCATGCATAACACCTTTGTTTTGTGAGGCATACGGCACTTCGTTGGTTTCAGTGATGGGTAGGGCGTCCATATCAGCGCGCAGCGCGACCACTTTTTCCGATGGCAGTTCGCCCTGTATAACCGCAACAACTCCTGTGTTGGCTATTGACTTCCAGGATATATTCATTTCATCCAGCCGGGCCTTAACAAACGCAGAAGTATTGTATTCCTGGAACGATAATTCGGGATGCGCGTGCAAATGCCTCCGGTTGTTAATCACCGTTTCATGAATATCAATGGCAAGTTGGCTTATTTCCGCTTTCAATATCATAACAAATGTTACACGCTGTGGAAAAAAATGAGCGTGAGTTGAAAATCTTAAGGATTCATCGACCTTTTTATGCACTAACAATAACCAGTAACCGAAAATAGCTACGTTATACTAGCCGGATCAAATAACAGCGGAAAAAACTGCCCCTCCATTTTATGTCCTTTATGAATAACAGGCACTCCCTGCAATAAAGATTCATCGGTATTCGACATGGTACCTTCTTTAAATACATTCAATACAAATGCCCTCCTTGATCGTTGCGAGCGGTTTTCGTACGAGCCGTGCACCATCAACGGATGATGGAATGTGCAATAGCCCGCCTTTAATTCGATTGGCACGGGTTTAAATGCCGCCCTTTGTTCTTCTGTTAAAAACTCCATTAATCCATTCATGTCTCCAGCCAGTTCAGGTTTTTTGAGTAAGCCCCATTTATGGCTTCCCGGCACATAATACAAACATCCGTTCTCGGTAGTAGCATCATCTAAGGCCACCCAGCAGGTGAGGTGCTGAATAGGACCAGTGCGCGTCCAGTACGAATAATCCTGGTGCCAGGCCACTACCCCACCGTGATGCGAGGGTTTGCAAAACAACTGGTCGTGCCAGAATCGCACCGCCGCATCACCAAACAATTGACTGGCCGCCATTACAAATGCCGGGTTCCAGAGCACATCATGAAAACCGGGTTTAATGCGCCAATGCCCCAGGGCATGAAACAATACCGTATCGGGATCGGCGGATTCATTGGAATGAAATTCATGAAACAACGCATTGCCGGGGTGACGGGGATCGGTTATCTCCGCCAGTTCCGTATTCAACTGCTCAACCTGTTCCGCATCCAGTAATTTAATGCCACTTAGATATCCGTATTCGTTAAAAAAATCAATTTGCCCGCGCGAAAGCCTGTACTGATCCCAATCGCCGGGAGAAGAAGGCCATTTAACAAAATCTGAAACGGGGGAAGCATCCAGTGAGAGGTCTTTGACTATTGTATTACTCATACATCATTATTTTGAGAGCAAGTAATTGGTTAATTATGACTGCCGGGAATCCAGTCCCTTGACAGAGCTAAAATAACACTTTCATTTGTAAAACCCGGTTTGGCAGGCATCCGTGTTCCAGGGTAACAATTCATCTTATTATTTTATCTTTAAGTAGTCAAACTGAACTTTTTTCTTCCTTATTGGCAACAGGTCTTTTCTTTTTACTTTTTAAACGGGGAATATGCATCGCTTTTCTTATCGGGTTAAAATAAAAAAGAGTGCATTGGTAAACAGCGGCGTTCTGTTCGTAATAGCAGCCCTCATCCAGGGCTGCAGCACTACCAAAGTAATCAGCAAATACGATTGCGACACTTTTTCCAACAACCCGGTTTACCAAAAAACAACCTGGAGCTATGCCTGGGGCTTAGTTCAGCCCAAAGACATTAATCCCGGGTGCGACCCCAGGTTTAATCACCTGAATAAAGTGGTGGTAAAAACCAATGTTGGCTTTATACTGCTTTCAACCGCTACCCTTGGACTTGTTATACCACAACATGTAGAATGGTGTTGTGCACCTTATAGCCCTGCCACAGATTCACTGGGAAGCAGGCCCTGATCAGAATTTGAAATCTTTTTATCATGCCAGAAAATATCATTTTGCCTGATGGTGTAGAAAAGCTGGATATTACCGATTGGGAAAACGGTCATCAGAACTTCAAACACAAATTTCAAAAAGACGCTTCTTTTAAAATGAGGATTCCATTCCTGCCGGCATCTGCATCTGAACAATACAAAAAAACCACCTCCAATTTTCAATGGCTTATTCAGTACGCGCTGGATCATGACCTTTCCCTGCGCGCCATGGGCAACGGCTGGTCTTTTTCGGACGTTGCGGTTTGCAACGGAGGTGTGGTAGATACCAAGGCACTGCGTTTATCATTCTGGATCCCTCAAAAATTTATCGCAACTGAGTATATCAATACCGGCAAAGGTCCTGCCGATTTGTTTTTGGCGCAATGCGGAATGAGCATCCTCGACTTGAATGAAAAGCTGGAAACCCAGGCCAATCCAAAGCGTTCTATAAAGACTTCTGGCGCCAGCAATGGACAATCTATTGCGGGCGCTACTTCAACCGGCACACATGGCTCGGCGTTTGAAGTGGGGGCAGTGCATGATTCCATTGTGGGCATCCATCTTATCGTATCACCAACCCGGCATGTGTGGCTGGAAAGAGCTTCCTATCCTGTTGTGTCGGATGAATTCATTGAATGGATGGGCGCTGAACTGGTGCGGGATGATGACCTGTTTAACGCGGCTGTAGTAAGTTTTGGCAGTTTTGGTTTTATTCACAGTCTGCTGATTGAAACCGATCCCATTTATTTGCTGGCCGAACAACGCGCCGATGAACTGCTGTACGATGATGATCTGATCAAAGCCATTGACCATCTTGATTTTTCGGGAATTGAATTGAAATTGCCTTATCCCTCCAACGACCCGCTCAAAAAATTGTATCATTTCGAAGTGATTATCAATCCGCATCAATTTGAAAAGGATAATAAGAACAAAGGTGTATACCTCAAGACAATGTACAAAATACCCTATAACCCCGATTATCCTAAAAGAGTGAGAGATGACGATGGATTTCAGTATGGTGATAATACGTTAGGGGTAATACAAACCATTATTGACGGGCTCCCGGAAAGTTTATCTTCTTTATTAGTGCCACCGTTGGTAAACGTGATGTTTCCGCTGGCTTTTAAATCTACGGTAGATTCCTTTGGAACCATTGGTGAGACGTTCAGCAATACAAAGTTCAGGGGAAAAGCCATTAGCGCTGCCATTGGAATAGCGGCCGAGTATACAAGCCGTGTGATTGACGAAATTATTTTCATTAACGACCAAACTCCCTTTCCAGGCGGACTAGCGCTGCGTTATGTGAAAGGTACAAAGGCTATGCTGGGTTTCACACGCTTTGAAAAAACATGCATATTGGAACTGGATGGATTGGAATCTGCTGCGGCAAGAGATTTTTTTCAGAGACTGTGGGATCGGCTGGAGTTAAAAAATATTCCCTACACATTGCATTGGGGTAAAATGAATTTTAACCTCGATCCCTTAAGATTACGCAAGATGTACGGCGCCGATACCATTGATCGATGGATAGCCTGCAGGCATAACCTGTTAGGCCCGGCGGAACGAAAAGTTTTTGATAATGCATTTTTAGCAAGATGCGGATTAAATGCTTAATTATTAATTGTAGAATTAGTCGTTTAAGTGGTGAAGATGTTTTATAAATAGTGATGTTGGTTGAACCAGATGCCTGCAATAGACCTGCTGTGATTGAAGCCACAGCAGAATAGCCCAATCAGGGAACAGGCATTATCCTACTGTCGCTCCTGCTATCGCAATAGTCCGGACAAAAGCCCTCCCATGCCCGACATTCCTCGTCCACCGGTTAACCCGCCCAGTAATGAACCCAGGTTTCCTAATCCACCCATCCCGGCATTGTGGCTGGCACTTCCCCTGTTCAGTCCTCTGGATACGAGATTGCCAATGATCATAGGGCCAACAAAGCTCAATAATCCCCGGGCAACGCTTCCCATGTTTATGCCCGAGCTTTGCAGCTTATCGCCTATGCCAAGGCTATCAAGTAAACCTCCGCCTGAAGCCGGCGCAGCTGCGGCAAAGGCTTCCTGCGGCTGGCTGGCAGCATGTTGCACGTACGTATTCAAAGCGTTCAGTTGTTGCGCATCAATACCCAGGTACTGTGCCACATCCGCAATATGTTCCTTTTCTTCGGGTGCGAGATTACTATCCGATTCTGCAAATGCAATCAGGTCGGTTACCAGAGAATAACGCAGTTCACTCGATTTTAGAATATCCAATGCTGGTTTCAACCTGCTTCCTGTTGTATCCAGAGCAGCTTGTTGCACCACAACCTTATCGGATTCTGACAAACCTGCATGTGATGACAAGTTAAGAAGATACTGCAGTTCTTCATCCGATGCAACATTGTCGGCCGTAGTAATGGAGGCAATCGCTGTTAAATACGCTGTTTTTTCCTGGGCGGAACT
>CAYMKT010000019.1:17651-28303 GCA_964391065.1 uncultured Terrimonas sp.
TGTTTCTTAATATCTGTCAGCGCGGGAATTAAGGTTACTAACTGAGGTTCATCAATAGTGGAAGTTGCACTTTCTTCAGGAAAGGTAAAATAATAATATTAGGATATATCTAAAAAATAAAAAAAGTACCGGTAAGAATACCAGCCTGGCGCTAACATGAGGAAACCAGCATTTCAACCATAACAATCGCTTTTATGAACAAAGAAATTGAAAGCAGCCGGCGGCACATGCACCAGCTAAAGAACATCCGGGAAAGCCTGTCCACTGCCGTTCGTTAGGCAGTTCCCGGGGAAGGTAAATGATAAACGCTGCGCGATTTTTAGTGTTGTGCAATGAAAAATACGAGGGGTTTATATGTATTCCTGCCTCTTACAGTCTGTCAAAAAATCATTCCTTTCATTTAATATTCCGACTTTTGAAAAGGATTACCCACTACCATGTCTTCAACGCTTATTACAAATATCAAATGCCTGGTTAATGTACGCGAAACTTCGCATATACTATATGGCAGCGACCTGGCGGAATTACCTTGTCTGCAAAACGCCTGGCTGCTCATAGAAGATGATGAAATATCGGGGTACGGATTAATGACAGGCACCATTCCCATAACCGATAAACAACAGACTATTGATGCCACCGGCCAATTTGTTTTACCGGCATGGTGCGATAGTCATTCCCACCTGGTATTTGCGGCAAGCCGCGAAGAAGAGTTTGTAGACACCATCAAAGGATTAAGCTATGCGCAGATTGCCGCCAGGGGTGGGGGCATTCTGAATTCGGCAAAAAAAATTGCCGAAACCTCCGAAGATGAATTGTTTAACCAGGCCTGGCAACGGTTAACAGAGATCAGTTTGCTGGGTACCGGCGCTATTGAAATAAAAAGCGGTTACGGACTAACGGTTGAAGGGGAACTCAAAATGCTGCGGGTCATCAAAAAACTAAAAGCAAAATCGAACCTGCATATCCGCTCCACTTTTTTGGGCGCACATACCTATCCTCCTGCCTTCAGGAACGATCACGATCAATATATTAACAGCATCGTTAATGAAATGCTCCCCGTCATTGCCGCAGAACAATTGGCAGATTATATGGACGTATTTTGTGAGGAAGGTTTTTTTTCGGCCGCTGAAACCGAAGTTTTATGCCGGGCAGGGCTTCAACATGGGTTAAAATCCAAAATCCACGTCAACCAACTCAACAGCATCGGCGGCATTGACGCGGGAATCAGGGTTAATGCGCTGTCGCTGGATCACCTCGAAACAATGCCGCAACGGGATATTGCACTTCTTGCACAGGCATCTTCCAATAGAAGCTGGAATGGGCTTTGCACTTTGCTTCCCACAGCCGCATTTTTTTTACGCATGCCCTACCAGCCCGCACGTGAGTTGATTGATGCCGGCTGCGCAATTGCCCTTGCTACGGATTATAATCCCGGCTCATCGCCAGGGGGTAATATGAACTTTGTAGTATCGCTCAGTTGCATACAAATGAAAATGCTCCCTGAGGAGGCAATTAACGCGGCTACGCTAAACGGCGCTTATGCCATGGATTACGGGCATATACTGGGTAGCATCACCACGGGAAAAAAGGCCAATCTTATATTTACCCAGCCTATACCTTCCCTCGCTTACCTGCCCTATGCGTTCAGCAGCAATTGCATCAACAGGGTAATGATTAACGGCGAATATCTTTCCTGAACAGAAATGTGTATCTTTTGCAGCATTTTGTAAAGCATGGTTGTTCGGCAGGTCAATAGCCTGTTGTACAGCGAACAGTTAGATACCAGTTAGATACCATAGCCATTATCGCCTATCATTTTATCATTAAACAACCAACTGTATGGGATACCCGCATTTCCGTTTTTATAAACGACAGGATATACTGAGTCTTACCCGTTTGCGGCGTTTTGAAACAAAGCTGGGGGAATGTTTACAAACAGTGAATGAAAACGCGCTTTATGAATCCCTGCTCGAATCAAAAGCCCGGTTTGTTATTTTGGGTATACCTGAAGATATTGGTGTGATAGCCAACTACGGCACAGCAGGTACAGATACTGCCTGGCTTTCTTTTTTAAAGGCATTCTGTAATTTGCAAAGCACAGATGGTTTTTCGGGAGAAGAGGCAATAGCGATGGGGCATTTCGATTTCAGCGACATTAAATCGATGATCTTTTCCAACGCAAAAAATGAAGAAGAACTGGTGGATGCCTGCCGGCATGCGGTAGCCAACATTATTGATGCTGAAGCGGAAGCGTTGCTTAAAATTATTGCTGCCGCAGGAAAGATACCTATTGTAGTGGGTGGCGGACATAACAATGCTTACCCGCTTATTAAGGGAGTCGCAAAGGGGTTACACAAAGCGGGAAAGTTTGCCCGCGCGCAATTAAACGTAATTAATGCAGACGCACATGCAGATTACCGTTCAATGGAAGGCCGTCATAGTGGTAACGGTTTCCGCTATGCGAAGGAAGAAGGTTATCTTAACCGGTATGCTGTGTTGGGTTTGCAGGAAGGATATAACAGTCAGCCTATGATGGATGAGCTGTACAACAATATGAATATTCAATACAGCAGCTTTGAAGATATCTTTCTGAGGGAAAAATTAAATTTCAGGCAGGCGGTGGTACAGGCCATTTCGTTTACGGAAGATGGTTACACAGGAATTGAACTGGATTTAGACAGCATTGAACAGGTATTGTCCAGCGCCACTGCTGTATCGGGGCTAACTGCTTTGCACGCCCGGCAATACATTTCATTTGTCAGCAGTTATGCAAAAGTTGCTTACCTGCATATTTGCGAAGGGGTTGAACAACTGGCCAACGGGCAAACCAATCCACTGGTTGGAAAATTGATCAGCGAACTGGTAGGAGATTTTGTGAAGGGCTGCAAAAGCTGATCAAAAGCTGATGCCAAAGCTTACATAAGAACTTAATTTTTTTACCTGATCGCTGTACATCGCACTAATTTCCAAAGGACCTAACGCGAAGTTGTAACCGAAGGTAAGTGCATAACCCGAAAAGAAACTGGGATTGTTGAAAAATACACTGCTGTTAATGAAATTGGTAAATAATATATTTGCTCTTGCAGTAGCATAGGTACTCGATAAAAACTCATAGCGAACCCCACCCATGAAAGCCGCCACGGTTGGCGCATAGGTAAAAGCTTCGGGCAATCCTGCAAAGGTAATCTGGTTATTATACAGGGGAATCAGTCCACCTATCGAAAACTCATTCATTACGTTATTGGTGTATTGAACATTGACGCCTGATTGCATGGAAGCTAACACCGTTGTTTTATGCGAAAGATGGTGATAGCTTTCTATATTCAGAACGGCCCTGCCATAGGGTTCGGTAGAAATAAGCGATTGAGCGCCCGGGTCGGGTATTCCATCCTTTATAATATCAACGTCAACATTTTGTGCGAGCACCTGTCCAATTTCAGCGTCTATCTTTATGCCTCTTGAAGGGAAAACAGGTTTATCCAAAACATTATATTTCAAAAACACGTAAGCAGTAGGAAAACCAGTGAAACCATTTAATTCAATAGGTGCAGAAATAATCGGCGAATAATTAATAAATTCCATCCGAAAACCCAGTCCGGTCGACAGCTTTCGGTTCGAAGAGTAGGCCATCTTCGCATTGAGCCAGGTGTATTGCCTTTTATATAAACCGGTTTCTTTGTACGCTTTGTCTGCATCGTAGCGGCTATAGGTATTGATGTCAAAACGGTCGTATTGGGCGCCAAGGGAAAGGGAAACGTTTTTATGACGACCCAGGTACTGCAGGTGCTCCCCCCTTGCACGGAAGTTATCACCAATATTTAAGGTAACCATGCTCCGGGAATTAGTAGTAAAAAAATTCCTTGTAGTGAAATTAACAATGGCACTGATACCACTGAATTTGTCATAATGCAATCCCACCTTAGCGAAGCTCAGAGGGTTTTCTATAATATCGAACACGATTTTATATGTGCCATCGGGTTGTTCGTGCAGCGAATACAAAATGCGGTTATAATACCTGGTGCCAAACGCACGTCTTACCATTTCAGATATTTCCTTTGCCGGATACCAATGGCCGATCATCAGGTCAAGCGTATTTACAAAAAATTCTATGGTTGTATTTTTTAACCCGCTTAATTCAAAGGAGGAGATTTTAATTTTTTGTTTTCCCGGCAGCCGGTTGAGCCTTGGCAGGTTGGGCCCATATATGGCATCCAAAGAATCTGCAAGCTGCTTAAACCTGGGATATAATTCGCGGCCACGCTCAATACCTGCTTCTATGATATCCTCGGATTGTCCGAAACTACCCATGTTATAGTCTTCCAGCCTGTGTTCAACGTATATATCACAAAGCGGCACTTCTGTACGGTGATCTTCCGCTTCCCTGAAAAAAGCCACCTGCAAAAGCACCTGGATAACATTACGCACTTTGTCGGATGCCAGCAACCCGTTGGAAACATTACTTCCTATTACAATATCGGCCCCCATTTTTTTTACATCCTGCACAGGAAAATTGCGTACAATGCCGCCATCAACCAAATGCCGGCCCTGTATATTTACGGCGGTAAAAAAAGAGGGTATCGCCATGCTCGACCGGATAGAGGAAACAATTTCCCCTTTTTCCATTACCACAGCTTCGCCTGTTCCCACGTCTGTGGCAATGCATTTAAACGGAATATCGAATTGGGAAAAATCTTTAATATTACAAACCGGAAAAAATAATTCTGAGAACTTCAGCCAGAGTTCCTGTGCTTCCAATATGCCTGTGGGTAGGGTAAATTTGTGATTTACCCACGGCAATTCAACCACATACTTCGAATATTCACTTTTTTCTTCCATGTACACACTGCGTAACGACGATTGGTTGCTTAATAAAAGTTCCCAATCGATGTTGTGTGTAATTTTTTCAATAGAATCGGCCGAATAGCCTATAGCATACAGGCTACCGATCACAGCGCCCATGCTGGTGCCGGTAATATAGTCAATATTAAGACCTGCAGAATCAATCGCCTTTAAAATACCAATATGGGCCAGTCCTTTTGCACCTCCCCCACTCAATGTAAGTCCGATTTTAGGACGGGTAGACGGCGACTGGCATAATGCTGTATGATAAAGAAAAAGAGAGAACCATAATATAAGGATGAATCTCATAGTGATCAAAGCTACTTTTCACTCAGACAATAAATACTTCACATTCGTTGCCATTAAACCACAAAAAGAAAAACGAAAGTTTCCGGCAGGATGTTGCGATATAAATACATTGTTCATCTCCCAAATATACCACATATAATATTGCGCCGGCGCTTCCAGCCTCCATCGGCTCCTTTTGTTACATTTGCACAAATTAAAACAGCGTTGAAGCATTTAAAGTCCGTTAACAAATATTTCATAAAGTACAGGTGGCGGTTTTTACTTGGCATCATCTTCATCGTTGTTTCCAACTATTTTGGAATTCTTGCGCCACAGGTCACGGGGTTTGTAATGGATAAAGTGCAGATCAAAATCAGCGAGTTGGGTAACAGCCCTGAGAAATATTCCAAAGCGCTTCTAAAAGAATACGACCCGTTGGTAAAAGTCTTTATCAATGAAACAGAAAAAAGAATAGCTCATCACGATTTTACATGGCTGGTGATGGTGTGTGGTATTACCTTGCTGGTGCTGGCTTTACTGCGGGGTATTTTCATGTTTTTTATGCGGCAAACGATTATAGTCATGAGTCGCCTGATAGAATATGATCAGAAAAATGAAATATACCAGCATTACCAGTATCTCGATACCGCTTTTTACAAAACGCACAGTACCGGCGACCTGATGAGCCGGATGGCCGAAGACGTGAGCCGGGTAAGAATGTACACCGGTCCGGCCACTATGTATTTTATTAACCTGGTGGCGCTTATCGGACTCAGTCTTTTTTACATGTTTCAGAAAAACTGGGAACTCACTTTGTATGTGCTGGCGCCGCTTCCCATACTGGCTGTTACTATTTATGTAGTGAATACCGTTATCCATAAAAGAAGTGAAAATATACAGGCCCAGCTCAGCGCCCTTACTACCAATGCCCAGGAATCTTATTCAGGGATAAGGGTGATCAAATCTTTTGCACAGGAAAAAACGATGGAGCATTTTTTTGAGTCGAACAGTGAATCATACAGGAAAAGCGCTGTTAATTTAGCCAGGATAGAAGCCATTTACTTTCCTTCCATCAGTTTGCTCATTGGATTAAGCACCCTGCTTACCATAATGATAGGCGGCTTGTACCATATTCAGGATCCCGAAGGCACTACTATCGGAACCATCGCTGAATTTGTGGTGTACATCAATATGCTCACTTTTCCGGTAAGCTCCATAGGGTGGGTAGCGAGTATGATACAAAGGGCTTCGGCCTCGCAAAAACGATTGAACGAATTCCTTGACACCGTTCCGGATGTCCAAAATGTTACAGCACCCGGCGCTGTTCATTTGCAGGGGAATATCCGGTTTGAGCATGTGAATTTTACTTATCCGCATACCGGCATTAAGGCGTTAAAGGATTTTTCACTGAATATTCCAAAAGGAAGTAAAATAGCGGTTATCGGTAAAACAGGGAGCGGCAAATCAACCATTGCCCATTTGCTGTTGCGGATGTACGACCCTACAGGTGGAAGAATTTTGCTGGATGAAAAAGATATCCGTGAAATGGATATAAGAGCGATGAGAGACCAGATCAGCTATGTGCCCCAGGATGTATTTCTATTCAGCAACAGTATAGCCGGCAACATCCGCTTTGGGTTAGATAGCGCAACTGACGAAATGATAAAGAAAGCTGCGCGCCAGGCCAATATAGAAAATGAGATCAGCAGGTTCCCCCAGGGCTTTCAAACCCTGGTGGGTGAACGGGGGGTTACTTTAAGCGGGGGGCAAAAGCAACGCATTTCTATTGCCCGCGCCATGATTAAAGACCCGGAGATCGTAGTTTTCGACGATTGCCTGAGCGCCGTAGATGCCAGAACGGAAAAAGAAATCATCGGTAATTTGTACGACTTCCTGAAGGCCAAAACCGCCATTATTATTACCCACCGTATTTTCAGTCTTTTTACATTCGACAGCATCATTGTGATGGACGATGGAAAAATAGTGGAAAGAGGCACACACGACGAATTGCTGATGCTGAACGGGCATTATTCGGAAATGTACCGAAAGCAGCAGGAACAGGAGCTTAAAGAAGAATGAAAGCAGCAAAATAAACAATGATAAGAGTTTTTGGTTAAAATTTTGTCAATTCAAAAACAATTTTATCTTTGTCCCTATTCTAAAAAAGTTAAAACTTTAAAAAATTATTACTGTGGCGTACGACAACAATGACAAAAGGATGGAGAGTGTGTATAGCAAACGCATTCGTGCAGGAAAACGCAGGACTTATTTCTTTGACGTTAGAAGCACCCGCAATCAGGATTATTATTTAACAATTACTGAAAGCCGTAAACGCTTTAACGACAATGGATATGACCGGCACAAGATTTTCCTGTACAAAGAAGATTTCAACAAATTCATTAAAGCGCTTAGTGAAGCAGTTGATCATGTTAAGACGGAACTAATGCCGGATTTTGATTTTGATGCATTCAACCACGATAATGATGAGGCATACAACCCCGATGGCGTCGTTAGTGAAAGTGGCGAAAATGTTGAAGATGGAAACGGTGTGCCGGAAGTGGCAGAAATAGCAGCAGAAGTGGTTGCAGAACAACCTGTTATCGAGCCTCCAGTGCAAAATAATGGCGCCGACGAAGAAGTGGATAAGTGGTAAAGTGTAACGATTTATATATCAAAACCCCGGATGGCTCCATCCGGGGTTTTTTGTTGGCTCATCATTTATTCAGCGCTTCTCATTTGTTTATACCGGTTAATTAAGCCGTTGGTAGAAGCATCATGCGTATGCACGTTCTCGTTGTTCTGCAGTTCAGGTAAAATTTTGTTGGCCAATTGCTTACCCAGTTCCACGCCCCACTGGTCGAAACTAAAAATATTCCATATCACGCCCTGAACAAATATCTTATGTTCATACAAAGCGGTGAGCTGACCTAAGGTATAAGGTGTTATTTTTTTTATTAAAAACGAATGGGTAGGTCTATTGCCTTCAAAAACCTTAAAAGGTATAAGTTGTTGCCGATCTTCTTCGCTTAAACCGGTTAATTCACTTTCCACTTCTGCTTTGGTTTTGCCATTCATGAGCGCCTCCGTTTGGGCAAAAAAATTGGATAACAGCTTCGGGTGATGGTCACCTATAGGATTATGGCTGATAGCCGGCGCTATAAAATCGCATGGGATAAGCAAGGTTCCCTGGTGAATCAATTGATAAAATGCATGCTGGCCGTTTGTGCCGGGTTCACCCCATATTACAGGACCAGTTGAGTAACTGGCTTTTTCACCGTTGCGGTCAACATACTTGCCATTGCTTTCCATATTTCCCTGTTGAAAATAAGCGGCAAAACGGTGCAGGTATTGATCATAGGGAAGTATGGCTTCGGTTTGGGCGCTAAAAAAGTTCGTATACCATAACCCAATGAGCGCCATAATAACCGGTATATTTTTTTCGAAAGCCGTATCACGGAAATGGATATCCGTAGCATGGGCGCCTTTGAGCAGCGCTTCAAAATTGGTATATCCTATTGTTAACACGATAGACAAACCAATGGCACTCCACAAACTATACCGGCCGCCTACCCAATCCCAGAATTCAAACATATTCGCTTTGTCGATACCAAAAGCCACTACCGCTTTTTCATTCGTGGAAAGCGCAACAAAATGTTTAGCCACTTCTTTTTCATCTTTGGCGGTCGTTAAAAACCAGTTTCTCGCCGTATGGGCATTAGTCATGGTTTCCTGGGTGGTAAAGGTTTTGGAGGCAATCAGGAAAAGGGTCTCTTCCGGAGTTACTTTCCTGAGTGTTTCGGCAATATGAGTTCCATCTACATTGGAAACAAAAAAGGTTTCAATGCCATCTACCCAATATGGTTTTAATGCCTCGGTAATCATTACAGGACCAAGGTCGCTGCCGCCGATGCCGATGTTTACAATGTATTTTATCTTTTTTCCGCTGTACCCCTTCCATTCACCACTGTGAACACGGTTGGAAAATCGTTTCATCTGGCTTAACACCCGCTGTACATCCGGCATAATATCCTCACCATCTACCCACACCGGCCTGCCCGAAAAATTGCGCAAAGCGGTATGCAAAACGGCGCGGTTTTCGGTTCGGTTAATTTTCTCCCCCGCAAACATGGCTTCCACAGCCTCTTTTAGTTTTGATTCCTCCGCTAACTTAAAGAGTAAGGAAAGCGTTTCATCGGTGATGATGTTTTTGGAGTAGTCGAACAAAATATCCTCAAATAAAAGAGAATATTGATCAAAGCGTGCCGGGTTTTCGCTGAACAGGTCCTTTATCTTTTTTGCGCGCATTAGCGCATGATGTGCATCGAGCGCTTTCCATGCCGCGGTTTGTTTTGGATTAACATTGGGGAACGCCATATTATATTATAATTGTTGATTTGTTCAAAGGTAAGAATGTACATTTATTATTACTGACGCAGAATAGTGGTGATGTAACCTGGCGCCCGAACGAGATCAAATATATTTGATCCGACAACCCCTACTTACCACTTACCTCTTACCTCTTATCACTGTTACAACTCCGCAATTACCGCGCAGGTATCGCTCACCATTCCGGCTGTAATGCCGAGGTGCAACACCATACGCACATGCGTACCCGAAATGGCAATCACCTTTATATTCCTGGCTGCAAGCGCTTCCTGTAAGGAATGCGGGGTATACCGTCCGTTCACTTTAAAAATCACGATATTCGTTTCAACAGGCAAAATATCTTCCACAAAGTCTTTTTGCTTAAGTGCCGCTGCCACCTGGCGGGCATGCCGGTGGTCCTCGCTCAACCTGAGCACGTGGTGATGCAGTGCATATAAACCGGCCGCTGCAAAATAACCCGCCTGGCGCATGCCGCCACCCAGCACTTTCCTTACCCTCCGTGCTTTATGGATAAATGCTTTTTTTCCCAGTAAGATACTGCCTGCAGGCGCTCCCAGTCCTTTACTCAAACAAATAGAAATGCTATCGAATAGCCGCCCGTAATCAGCGGCTTTTTCGTTTCGGGCCACCATTGCGTTAAATAAACGCGCCCCGTCTAAATGCAGGCTTAATTTTTTGCGTTCGCACAAGTCCCTGATCTTTTCTATCTCTACCAGGTCGTAGCAACTCCCGCCGCCGCGGTTACAGGTATTTTCCAGGCTTACCAGCCTTGTTACGGCTTTGTGAACATCATCTGGATTAATTGCTTCCAGCACCTGGTCAGCCGTTAAGCGCCCCCTGTCGCCAGCCAGCAATTTTACCTGGCAACCCGAATTAGATGCTATTCCGCCACCTTCATACTGGTAAATATGCGATTGTTGATCGCAAACCACTTCCTCTGCCGGTTGTGTATGGCATTTTATCGCAATTTGATTAGTCATGGTACCACTCGCACAAAAAACCGCCGCTTCCATCCCAAAAAGATCGGTTGCATACGCTTCCAATTCATTTACGGATGGGTCTTCGCCAAAAACATCGTCACCCACCCTGGCCTTAAACATATATTCCAGCATGCCCTGGGTGGGCCGTGTAACCGTATC
>CAYMKT010000019.1:28403-30272 GCA_964391065.1 uncultured Terrimonas sp.
CGTTTGGTGCGGTTACCCCAAAATAAAATAGGAACATATAACAAGGCCAATAAAGCCTATATGGCATTTGAGCAGGAACACGAACGTGAGCCAAGTACGGAAGAATTAGCTGAATTGCTCGAAATGAGCGAAACAGAAATCAACAATATTTTCCAAAGCAATACGCGTCATACTTCTCTGGATGCACCAGTGCACGAAGCTGAAGACGTGGCGATGGGCGATTTGCTGGAAGGTGGTTCTGAAACAGACGATGATGTAATGAAGGATTCTTTACGCAACGAGATCCGCAGGGTGTTGAAATCGTTGAGCCCGCGTGAAGCCGAAATTGTAAATGCCTATTTTGGACTGGATGGAGAGAATGGCGTTACCATTGAACAGATCGGACAAAAATACGATCTTACCAAAGAGCGCATCCGCCAGATTAAAGAAAGGGCGATCAAACGCCTGCAAAAAGCACGCTACAGCAGTTCACTGAAAGCTTATTTGGGATAATATTCCCGGCACAGTGAAATCAGATATTGTCTCGAAAAACTTCCCGGTATTCAGCGTAACCTGATGCCGGGATTTTTTTTCTGCTGGTTTTGGTTAAATATATCACTGACAGGATCAGGGTTGCATGTTTGTCTCACGAAAAAGATACCGATGTTGATCTTCATGAAGCCGCACCTCAACTGGCGGTGGAAGCAACCATAGAGCATGACCCCCTCCCGGCAATGATCCTTCCTTCATCATTACCCTCAGTTTTCATCTTTACCTATCCCATGCAATGTCCTGGTTGATGGCTAAATACAGTTATACACATGATATTCAATGTTTAACAGTTGCCTTTTACCGATTGCGGAAATACAGTTAATTTTGCAGGCTTTACTGCAAAACAGCGTATGTGTTAAACGGAAAGAGTACACATGGAGCGGATTAAAAGAATGTAACATGGAGAATAAAGTAACGGAAAGAGTACACTGCCTTATTATTGGATCCGGGCCCGCAGGATATACAGCGGCAATATATGCCGCAAGGGCGAACCTGAAACCGGTGTTATACCAGGGCATTCAGCCCGGCGGACAGCTCACCATCACTACCGAGGTTGAAAATTATCCCGGGTATGCCGATGGTGTACAGGGACCGCAAATGATGGTTGATTTTGAAAAACAAGCCGCGCGTATGGGCGCTGATATCCGTTTTGGACTGGCCACCAGCGTAGATTTATCGGAACAGCCGTTTAAGGTTTGGATAGACGAAGAAAAACTGATTGAAACTGACGCGTTAATCATCGCTACCGGCGCTTCTGCCAAATGGCTGGGGCTTGAAAGCGAACAACGCCTCAATGGTTTTGGCGTGAGTGCCTGTGCGGTTTGCGATGGCTTTTTCTTTAAAGGCAAAGAAGTGGCAATAGTGGGTGCCGGCGACACCGCCGCAGAGGAAGCCCTCTACCTCTCCAAACTTTGCTCTACCGTGCACATGTTTGTCAGACGCGATGAAATGAGGGCATCTAAAGTAATGCAGGAACGGGTACAAAAAACAGCCAATATCAAGATATACTGGAATACCGAAACGGAAGAAATACTGGGAGAGAAAAAAACCGAAGCCGTACGTGTTAAAAACATAAAAACAGGCGAAACCCAAACGATCCCGGTCAGCGCACTTTTTGTAGCGATAGGCCACGAACCTAATTCTGCCATATTTAAGGGTTGGTTAGAAATGGATGAAGCCGGATATCTTAAAACCATACCCGGAACGTCCAAAACAAATGTTGAAGGGGTTTTTGCCGCGGGCGACGTACAGGACAAAATATACCGCCAGGCTGTAACGGCAGCAGGCAGCGGTTGCATGGCAGCGCTGGACGCGGAAAGGTACCTGAGCGCTAAAGGG
>CAYMKT010000019.1:30372-35158 GCA_964391065.1 uncultured Terrimonas sp.
GTAAGTGGTAAGTGACGAGGAATAAGTTTTGAGAAGTCAGCTCCTTTTTACATAAACCGGGTTTATAACAATATCACCCTAAAGCAACTTCATGTTAAAAATATCGCTGCACCACCTCAGGTTTCACGCTTTTCATGGTTTATATAAAGAAGAGAAATCGACCGGAAACGATTTTGAGGTAAACCTGGATGTGTATTTTAAAGAAACAGTAGATATGGTGACCAGCTTACACGAAACCATTAACTACTCGGTGTTGTATGATTTGGTAAAAGACAGGATGAATATTCCCGAGCCTTTACTGGAAACGATTGCTATGGATATTGCCCAGCAGGTTAAATTACAATATCCCAAAGTATGTGAAATTAACATTTCGGTAAGCAAAATTAACCCGCCCATGCTTAATTTTCAGGGCCAAACCAGCGTTACCTATCACAAGCAATATTAACCGGAACGTTGGTCAAATCCAATATCTAAAACTTAATGCATTTATGAAATATGGTGTTTTATCTGTTATCGCTTTGTTTTTTTCCTGCATTATTTATGCGCAGGATGTAGCTGTGCTGATAGCCGGTGCGGAAAAAATGGAAAAAGACCTCAAAGAAGCAGAAGCCCTGAATCAATATAAGGAAGTATTAAACATAGATAGCTCCAACCTCAGGGCGGGTTGCAGGGCTGCTGAATTAACCGGCAGAATAGGGGCCAGGCTTAAAGATGTAAAGCAAAGAACCGAATATTTCACCAGCGCCAGAATTTATGCGGAAAGGGTATTTCGCCAACACCACGATGAGGCGGAAGCTAACTACGCAATGGCCAACGCCGCTATGCGAATGGCGACTGTAACGAAAAACAAGGACAAAGCGGTTCACCTACGCGATATGAAATATTACAGCGATTCCGCTTTGCTCATCAATCCCTCCCATGCCGCAAGTTTGTACACTTTAGGCAGATGGAATTACGACATCGTAAACCTTAATGTTACTGAAAAAGCCGGGGTAAAAGTCCTGTTCGGTGGCATGCCCAAAGCCTCCCTGGATGAAGCCATCCTCTATTTTGAAAAAGCCCGGTCGGCCAACCCCGCGCTGATTGTTAATTATCTTGACCTGGCCAATGCGTATGTTCAAAATCACCGTACCGATAAAGCTATTGAAGTGCTGAACAGGATGGTAAAATTACCGCCGCGCACACAGGATGACGAATCGTATAAAGCAGAAGGCAGAACCTTACTGGCTTCCCTGCAGTAGCCATAGAAAGCCGTTTATGTAATAACGTGGGAATGCTCTTCCCGTTTGAATTATTTTTGATTTTTTCAGTTTTTTAAAATGCAGGCCCTGTATTAATCAACCCGCAGCAGCCCGCACAAAATGAATGTAAATGATAAGAAAAAGTGTACTGACTCTGATTGCAGCATTAGCCTTTATAGTATTAAACGCACAGGTAAATGAGTTGAAGTATGATTATCACGAGTTGTTTTCGCCAATGTTTTACAGCTTCAATGGCAACGAATACCGGGCGGCAAATGGAGAGCCGGGCCCAGCCTACTGGCAAAACCAGGTGAACTACCGGATTGACGCCAGTCTTGATGACAAAGAAAATGAAATAAAAGCCACAGTTACGCTTGATTACAAAAACAACAGCCCGCACCAACTCCCGTATGTATGGCTGCAACTTGATCAGAACCTGTTTTCCGACACATCGAGGGGACATTCCAAACTTCCGGCCACCGGGCGCAGCCGTTACGGCGATGCCAACAGCACTTTTAAGGGCGGGTATCGTATCCAGTCGGTAAAACTCGTGAATGGTGCAACAGAAACCAATGCCGACTACCTGGTAACGGATACCCGCATGCAGGTAAGGCTCGGCAAACCTGTTGCTGCGAAAGGAGGTGAGTTAATGATAAAAATTGCTTACTCCTATATTATACCACAATATGGCGCCGACAGAACCGGCGTGTTAAGTACCCGCAACGGGGCTATTTTTTCTGTAGCGCAATGGTACCCGCGGATGTGTGTTTTTGATGATGTGCGGGGATGGAATACAGATCCCTATCTTGGCGCCGGTGAATTTTACCTCGAATACGGCGATTTTGATGTGCGCATTACCGCCCCGGCTAACCTCATTGTGGTGAGTTCCGGCGAATTGCAGAATCCAAAAGACGTGTTGACGCCCCAACAGCTTCAACGCTATAACCAGGCAAAAGAGAGTGATAAAACCGTGATGATACGAAGCAAAGACGAAGTAACGAATGCTGCATCCCGCCCGCAGCAACCTGCTCTTACCTGGAATTTCAAGATCAGTAATGCCCGGGATTTTGCCTGGGCTGCTTCCAAATCATTTATATGGGATGCTGCGAAAATTAATCTTGCCGGCGGTAAAAAAGCTTTAGCCATGTCGGTTTACCCGGTGGAGTCCGACGGGAAAGACGCATGGAGCCGGTCGACAGAATACACAAAAGCGGCTATAGAGCATTATTCGGACAGGTGGTTTGAATATCCTTATTATAATGCGGTAAACGTGGCCAGCAATGTAGGCGGTATGGAATATCCCGGCATTGTATTTTGTGGTTCTACCGCCAGGAATGCGGGGTTATGGGGCGTTACCAACCATGAACTCGGCCACATCTGGTTCCCCATGATTGTGGGGAGCAATGAAAGAAGATATGGCTGGATGGATGAAGGATTCAATACTTTCATCAATGGCATAGCCACTGCCGAATTCAATAAAGGTGAATATGCCGGCAGGCAAAGGGATGCGCACCAGATCGGGTATATGTTTGGAGATCAATCGGAATCCATCTACAATACCCCCGATGGAATGAAAGAAGGGAATATTGGCAACCTGCTATATTACAAACCGAGCTATGCCCTGGGATTATTACGCAACCAGATACTGGGACAAGACAGGTTTGATTACGCCTTTAAAAAATACATCCGCGACTGGGCGTTTAAGCACCCCACACCATGGGATTTTTTCAGGAGCATCGAAAATAGTGCGGGAGAAGACCTGGCATGGTTCTGGAAAAGTATGATTTTGGGAAATTATGCGTTAAACCAGGGCATAAAAAAAGTGGAATACGTAAACGGCGATCCTAAGCAAGGGGCTTTGATCAGCATCAACAATACGGAACGCATGGCCATGCCCGTTATAGCCGAATTCACCACGGAGAGCGGCAAAACGGGCCGGAAATCATTGCCTGTGGAAATCTGGCAGAACAACAACACCTGGATTTTTAAAGTAGATACCAAAGAACCTTTAAGCAAAGTAGTACTGGACCCTGATCATGTATTCCCCGACGTGGACGACAGCGATAATATATGGGTGAAATAAATGAGCGTGGACTTCTCTTGTTTAACGTCTTACGACCCGCCCTGGCGGATCGTAAGACGAACGAAAAGGATTGCACGTTGTTCTATCGTAATACCTTTTTAATAGCGTTCATCAGCACTTCCTCCACCTGTGGAGCCACTCCCGAAACGATATCGCTGGTTTCGTAACCACCTTGTGTGTAGGATATTTTGGTGCCGATATAACCCGGACCATAGTCTTCGTAAGCAGCGGTACATACCTGTTCACCCGGCTTCATTTGTTGTGCAGCCAGTTGATACTCTACAAACAATTCACCCGGCACATTCAATAGCCATATTTTGCCCAGTCGCAAGGAGGATATATTCATTTTTGCGCCTGCTGCTGATCGCTGATACCAGGCTAACTTTTCCGCCGCCGCCACTTTTTGGCCGGCCGCTAATTGTTCATCCGATAAAGTTTTTCTCAAATCAGCCTCTACAATATTTTCCCCGAGGGGTAATTGTACCGCCACATTTTTCCATGCTATATCTTTTCCCGCAACAGGTGTTTTTTTTGTTTGCTCCCAGGCTTGCTTCATAGCCCTCTCCACCCGCCTTGCCAGTTCCGGGCGCATAGCTTCGGAGCCATCGTTGTATTTTCCCGCAGCAATATTACCACTGGCGCCGTTAAAATGAATATGCGGTACATCACCCGTTGCTTTTACTCCAACGAATAATTTCCACCCTGCCGTCTTCGCCCAGTATCCGGCGGTTGGATGCCACTTTCTCTACTATCGCCTCGCCATATCGGATATGCGTAACGGGCTGCGCATGCCGAACAGCCATAGTAACGGCTTCGGCTACATGTTCAATAGCTGCCGAAAGGAAGACGGTATCGAAACGCAATCCTCCCATTCCATATTCGTCCATAATTTTTGCCATGGTAAAATCGCAATGCACACCATCGTGCTGGTGCAGGGCGTGCACCGATACGCGGTCAATAGTAGTATTGGCCGCTGCTGCCAGTTTATGTCTCCATACATCTAACCCTTCATTGCCAATACCAATCCAGTCTACCGCGCACAACACAATGGGCTTTTCGTCCGAAAGAATCACCACTCCCCTTGCGCTTAAGGAATCCGTAATAGATCGTGCAGTGGCATAGGCTACCGGACTTCCAATGGGTGGTGTTACATCGGCATTAAAAACACCAACACGTATTGGCTGCGCTATACATGGCTTTCCACAACAACAAAAAACAAGAAAGCACAGTGTCATCATTGCCGAAAACACCCAAATGCTTTTTCTTTTACAACAGGCTTTCCAATTTACTTTCATATCTATCGGGATTGAAGAAGGTTTATACTTGCGGAGCCCAATACGCACAATGCCCAACAGCATATACCGGTCCTTTAAAAAGTTGGCATTTACCACAGTCAGTATTCGCAGGAGAGGGCAGCCAAAGATTGCAGTTGCTGCACTGCTTTTCCGGGATGGGAGATTGT
>CAYMKT010000019.1:35258-40571 GCA_964391065.1 uncultured Terrimonas sp.
AGAGGGCAGCCAAAGATTGCAGTTGCTGCACTGCTTTTCCGGGATGGGAGATTGTTTGCTGTAGCCCATTGAGGCGCGGGTTTTCAGATCATTTTCGGTTAAACCGGTATAATCATCACAAGAACCGGCAAATTCGTCTTTGTGTTCCTCCCGTGCCGCATCTTTTCCCGGAGCATCGCAACTGTCCAGGAGCAGTATTCCGCCAGTCAGCATTATGGCGGCCGACATACATTTTTTTAAAAACAATCTTCTGGGGTTCGTTTCACTCATGATGCCTTTCGTTTAATTTTTTAGCAAATATTGCATCCATCCAAACGCACGCTATTATTTTAGTGTATCCCCCATGGCCTGCGCAAGTTCAGCTAAGGCAGGTTTCATATTTTCGGTTGCGAGTAACCGGTAGCGCTGAAACGCATTTAGTGCTGCTTTGTTCATCGCGGTTTTATTTTCTGAGTTTGTCAATCCCTTTGTCAATCCATCTAATGCCGCCAGTTGCCAGGTTGTTGCCGACCTTGCTTCAGGTTGAGATAATAACTCAAACAATGCAACAAAATCGTCCGGGTTTTTACGTGCACCTGTTACGTACAGGTAATCTTTGATGAAGGATATCTTTTCAGGGCTGTTATTTTCAAAGAAGGAACGCCGCGTTACTAAAAGCTGCAGCAGTTCCATAGAAGAGCCCGCTGCAGAACTCAGCACGGCCTGTTGAAATACGGCTTGCTCTCCATATCGTTCAATTATTTTTGCCAGTGCAGGAATAACCAGCGGCGAAGCAAATTGGCCCAGGCTTAACGCGGCCTGGAAAACAACCGCCGCCGAAGTGTCGTCCGACAAGGCAACTATACCAGGAAGGCATTGAGGATACTGTTCCGCGAGCATGATGGCATGCCTGCGAACACCGGGGCTTTGATCTTTCAACGCCTTTTGCAGGTATACTGCATCCAAAGCGTTTAATCCCTCCAGGGTATATAGCGCATGTAGGCGTGCCCTGGCATCCTGATGCTGTACAGCCATCTCCCTTAGTAATGGAACCACAGATTTATCCTGGAATTCGAGCAACAGGCGCTGTGCCTGCAATCGCCACCATTGATTGGGATGGGCAAGCAGCTTCACTAATTGTTCCGGACTTTTGCTTCTCAAATCGGAAGCCTCCAGGTTTTTTCCTCCACCCTCTGTTGAACGGATGCGGTATATTCTCCCATATTGGCTGCCATTCGTGAAATCCATATCAGCTTTCAGGTCATCCGGAATAGAAACCGGCGTTTCAATATGCTGCAGGTACATATCAATTACATACAAACTGCCATCGGGACCCACCGTAAAATTCACAGGCCGGAACCAGGGATCAGTGGATGCCAGGAATTCCCGGTGGCGCTCGCCTTCAGCGCGTTTGGCTGTAAAGAAAGGCCCATTGCTGTTTGGTACAAGCGAATCGCGATGCACGAGGTTGCCTGCCACATCGCCTGTAAAAACGGAACCATAATAAGCCGCAGGAAATGCATCTGCAGCATAGAACGTGGCTCCTGAAGCTCCGGTAAAATGCCCTTCGGCATATTCCTTCCTGTTTAATTTACGTTCGTCATAGTCTTTTTGCCGGCGATTGCTGCGTTCAAGCCGCCAGTAAGGTGGGGGTGTTTTTTGGAACATCACCAGGTCGTGATCAGAAATATTTCTTTCGGCACGATCGGAGGGTAAGTAAGGGTGCCGGTGCAAATACCGCCAGGGAATGGAAGCCTGCTGAATATGGAGTGTGTTCTGTGTATAAAAACGGTTTCCCCAGTCATCCATTGCCAATCCAAACTGCCCGCTACCCGATTCTTTTTCAAATAAGCCCTTATCCGGTCTGAATCTAAAATCACTTCCACTCATTGACAAAGACGCGCCGGTATGCCCGGGCGCATGCACTTCCCCGGCCTGTCCATTATTATTTGCATAAATCCAGTTGTCGACCCCCAACCGAAGGCTCGTGATCTGCGCTTCGGAGTTATTCGCAAAAAAGCCCGTAAACATGATTTCTTTGGTATCTGCACGAAAGTCGCCGGTAGTGTCTTTCAGGTAGAGGATATCGGGCGCTGCGGTTACAATGAGCCCGTCTTTCCATGGCAGCATGCTGGTTGCACTGGGGAGTTTGTCCGCGAACACTATGGCGGTATCGACCTTCCCATCTGCATTGGAATCCTTTAATAGCTTTATCCGGCCCTTCCCTTCTCCGGCAGCAGGCTGATCAGGATAATCGGCCATCTCTAATACATATATATTTCCCTGCTCATCAAACACCATGTCTACCGGCGACATCACCTGGGGTTCGGAAGCAAATATGTCCACCGTAAACCCGTCTACTATTTCAAAATGTTTCAATGCATCGTTTACAGAAAGCGGGTCAGTATATCGTTTAGATGAACACGAAATAAAAATACTGGTGAACAGCAGCGCTGCAACGATCTTGTTTACTTTATCTGTATTACCCATTTAAATGAATTTAAACAATAGCTATACAACAGACTGCCGGCTTTGTCTGCCCCGCAAATGTGCCTGACTTGGTGCGTTGGTTTATCGTGGCCCCATAAAACGGTCGCCGTTAAAGTGTATCATGTGTTCGGGAAAATCTACCAACCAAACTTCTGTTTCCCATGCAATACTGGTTGAATGCTTTTTAAACTCTGCAAAGTCTGGGAATGCAGAAACATAAACTTTTCCCGCTTTACAGTCTTTAAGTAATACCTCTAACTCAATAATTCGTTTTGGAGAAACGGGGCCATGAGAAGTAACGGCCTCAATTAAGTAAAGCCAATTTTTCTTTCTGTCAAATAGCACTACGTCTGGTAACTTGCTATGTTCTGTAATTGATATGCCGATTTCTTTTAAGACTTTCTTATCAACATAAAGGTCTTTATTCGCTGTGTCACCCAAATAAAGAACTTCGCTACCATTTGCAAAACGTGCAGCAAAATCTTGAACAATTGCAGCTTGAACAATATTATGTTTACCTGCAGAAAGTGTAAATGTTTTACCGTTGCTTAATTTTACTGGGATTAAATTTTGCTTCCTTTCTTTTAAATATCTTTTTGAAAGTTCGCCAACTTCAGACTTAAATCGTTCTGACGCTTCTTTCCATGCTCTCGTTCCGTATGTTTTAATGGCTTCAAGTGCTTCGCTTGTAATTGCATAATGTGCATTAGGGCTATTAACTGGTAGACTTGGGTTATCAGGATTATAGTCGGCTATTCTTGCTTGCACAAATTGATGCAACACTTGGCGTCGAAATGTTTCTCTTGTATTGGGAGCATATTCTTTTTTGTAAACATCTTTACAAAATGCCATGATGCCTTTTGAAACTTTTAAACTTGCTTTAGTTGCCTTGCTCCAATTTCCACGGGGCTTAATATTAGAAAGAGCAAGCAATGTGTAGGCTGAAATTTCATTTTGTTGTGCTGCTGGCAACCCTAATTCTTTAAGGATTTCTTTTGCTTCTTCAATTTTGCTCATAAGCGAATATATGCTCTATATCAAAGTAGTTGTTTATGATTTCATCAACCTTTGATTGTGAAAAGTCGTTTAGTAATATTATTTGGTTACCAATTTGTTTGATGTCTTCTAAAGGCGGCAAAGGCATTTCCCGTAATTCGCTTGCGCTCACATTTATATTTCCGTTGAAGGTTCTGAAATATGTGTCGAATAGATTGCTGTTTAACAAAGCAGCAAGTCCTAATATTTCATTTCTTTCAAGATGCCCTTTAGGTCTGTAAATGTAATTGAGATGATTTTCAACACCGATATATTCTGCTTGGGTAATATCAACAAAGTAAGGAGTTGCGATCAGCCTGCTCTTATCGTCTTTTGCACTAAAGCGGCGAAGGAAAACATAATTCTTATTCGGAAGCAACAGCGATTTGGTTTTTTCGCAAAGTTGAATGTATTGAGGTTTATTCCTTTTAGTAACAGGCCATTCAAATTGCATTTTGGCTGTATTGATAAGCTGATAAAGCGGAACTAAAAAAATTGTTCCATTTTGGTATTGTTCAAACAAGTATTGAGTTGCTCTGAATGAAACAACAGGGCCTGTTGAAATTTGAATATCGTATTGACGTAAGCTACCGGCCCATGATTTAAATAGCTTGATTACTTTGTTGTCTGTTTCATTGGTTGGAAGGTGTATGATTTTTTCTTTTGACTTTAGGTCAATCAGTTCATCGGTTTTATAAATCCTTTCTGTAAAACTTTCAATGTCTCTTATTCCGTTAGAATGTGTTACACGTATTGAAGGCAAATGCCCATTTAGTTTTTCCTTCTTACCCTTTAAGATTAAAGTTTCCTGAAGAACACTATCGCGGTCAAAAGTGTCAGTTCTTGAACCGAACAAATGAATATGTTCTATTTCAATTTCCTGAAAAAATGCTTCTCGGAAAGCCCTGAAATAATTGCCTGATGCAAAGCTTCTTGGCGTTATAAATATAAGTTCGCCGCCTTCTTTTAACAGCTTTGTTGCAACCATCATAAAGATTGAGTAAATGTTTGGTTGCCCCCAAACAATAGATTTTGCAACAGTTGCCCGTTTATCTTCTTTAGGTATTTTGAAATATGGCGGATTCGAAATTACAATATCGTATATGGCATTTTTTGGTTCAGAAAAAAGTGTCGCAGACCTTTGAAAGCAATCTTTGTTTTCAAGTACAAAATCATTTGTGTCGAGTGTTGCTTTAAACTTTATTTTATATTTCTTTAACCACTTGCTTAAATAGTCAAGTGTCGCCTGGGTATATGGCAAAATATCCTGGTCGGTCTCGTAAACAACAAGTTCGATTTCTTTTAAGTTGTCATTCAGTTTTGCAAGTGTCTCAATAAGTGAGTTTGAAAGAATGGCCGTCCCGCAACCTGGGTCAAGTATTTTTAATTTATCCTTAGTTTGCTTGGTGAGTCCAGCCATAAAGTGAGCAATTTCTGTCGGAGTAAAAAACTGCCCATTATCCTTCTTGTGCTGTGTGGTAACAGTTTTAGCATAAAGCTGTCCAACCCTGTCGGCAAAGTGGCTGGGTAACTCATTGGTGAGTGGTTTTATGTCTATCGTTGCTGTCATCCCAACAAATTTAGTAAAAGTATTGCTGTTAAGACGATTTCGATTTATTGGCGGTTGGCTTTGTGTCTGGGTTCTGTGTGCCTTGTCCCGTAAAAGGCGGGATTACTAAAATGGGCGGTGGGTTGTTGAGGTATTCGCTGTCAAAACCCAATGAAAAAAGAACTGCACAAATAGGGTGACGAATAACTGCCGGTCTGTGTGTGCCTGCCAACGTGCCAGACCTGCTGCATAGGCTGATT
>CAYMKT010000020.1:0-17253 GCA_964391065.1 uncultured Terrimonas sp.
AACTCCGTGTACCTCTGTGCCCTGGTGTCTTCGTGGTTCAATCCAACAAAAAACCATAAACAATAAACTCCGTGAACCTCTGTGCCTTCGTGACTCCGTGGTTCAAAATAACAATAAACCTCAAACTTCTCCCCTTGTTCACCAGCGAACGATTTGTGTCCGCTATCGTACACTTGCAATACAATGCATCTTATACCTAATTGATTACCAACACTTTATTTGTTGGCACGGCCGTTGGTACCATAAGGTTGCATTTTGTTTGCCGAATGCTCGGTTTTTGTAACAATTAGATCGCACATCCGTTCAACATACTTCAATATTGAATATCAATTTTAAACAACGACACATGAAAAAGTTCATATTCCTCCTGGCAGCAGCAACAGGCATTCTGTTCGTGCATGCACAATCCGACAAAACGCCTTTTATGACAAAATCTTTGAGCAATGAAGTGTTGCAAAAAGTACATGTTGAAACTTCAGGCGGCTCAATAGCTGTTACCGGAGGAAACGCTTCCGACGCGAGGATAGAAGTTTTTATAAGAGGAAACGGAGGCATAAATAATAATTTAAGTAAGGCCGAAATAGAGAAAAGACTGAATGAAGACTATACACTTGATATTGACGTAAAGAACCATGAACTGATCGCTATAGCGAAGAGTCGCAACAAAAATTTGAACTGGAAAAAGTCGCTGAGTATTTCTTTTAAAATATATGTAACCAATAAGATTGATACTAAATTGTCTACCAGCGGGGGAAGTATCACTATCGGCAATCTTACCGGCAATCAGGATTTCTCGACCAGCGGTGGCAGCCTGACGGTTTCTAAGGTGAGTGGAAGCATCGATGGACATACTTCGGGCGGAAGCATCACTGTAAAGGATGCGAACGGAGCAATAGATCTATCCACCAGCGGCGGAAGCATTAACTCAACCAATGCGGAAGGTAATATCAAGTTGCGCACTTCCGGAGGGTCGCTGAGTTTACACGATATGAAAGGAACCATAAACGCTATAACCAGCGGCGGCTCTATTGAAGGGGACGACATTGAAGGCGAATTGGTGGCACGTACTTCCGGCGGCAGCATCAACCTGAAAGAGCTTGCCTGCAGTTTGGAAACCTCTACCAGTGGGGGACATATTGCAGTTGAAATAGAAGAGCTTGGAAAATATATTAAAATCGAAAACTCAGGTGGCAATATCGCTCTTCAAATGCCCGCTAATAAAGGCATCAATCTCGAATTACATGCCAGCAAAATTAACGTTGACAAAATCACTAATTTCAGTGGTAAACAGGATAATGATAAAATGGTGGGCACATTAAACGGAGGAGGTGTGCCGGTTGAAGTACGCGCAGGAAGCGGGAGGATTACACTGGCGCTGAACTGAGTGAAGGGTTTACCCCAAGGCTGCAAATCATAGGCTTCAAACTTCATTATGTTCAGAAATTATTTTAAGATAGCTTACCGCAACCTGGTAAAGAATAAGATTTATTCTTTGGTGAATATTTTTGGATTGGCCATTGGTATGGCGGCCTGCTTCTTTGTTTTTCAGTATGTAAATTTCGAATCGGGGTACGACCGGTTCAACAAGAACGCTGACAATATATACCGGGTACCTATCTCCTATTCCGGCAGCTTTTCAAATGTGCCGATGACTGCGGCCAACCACCCGGCCGTAGGTCCTGCTATGAAAAAAGATTTTCCGGAAGTACTCGACTACACCCGGCTGGTGAATATTTCTCTTTTTATGAATGCGTCTGCCATTTCATATAAAGAAGGAAACGCACCGCCGGTAACTTTTAATGAAGCGGATATATACCTTGCCGATTCTTCCTTCTTCAATATATTCTCTTACCCGTTAATTGCCGGAAACAGCAAGACCTGTTTGTCCGAACCGGAAACAGTTGCCATTTCTGAATCCTCGGCAAAAAAATACTTTGGAAAGAAGAACCCAATGGGACAAACCCTCAGCCTGAATGCTGAAATGCCATTAAAAGTAACGGCTGTATTCCGCGACGTGCCTGAAAACTCGCATATTAAATTCGATATGCTGATCTCGTTCTCTACAAATGGCCCCGAATGGGGAAACGACAACTGGGCTTTACCGGAATTTTATACTTATGTTTTACTCGTCCCCGGCACAGACCTGGCAAAACTGGAAGCCAAACTCCCCCGCTTTACAGAAAAATACCTGGGAAAAGCAATGAAGGAGCAAAATCTCCGGTCTTATTTTCACCTGCAACCGCTTACAGACATCCATCTCAAATCCAATTATCTTAAAGAAGCGGAAGCCAATGGAAGTGAGCAGGAAGTATATTTTCTTTCCATCGTGGGCGCATTTATATTGCTGATTGCATGGATCAATTTTATTAACCTGTCTACAGCAAAATCAATAGAGCGGGCTAAGGAAGTTGGCATACGTAAAGTGTCGGGCGCCATCAGGGGCCAGTTAATGGTACAGTTCCTGCTCGAATCTTTTATTATCAATATACTGGCATTATTGGTAGCATTCCTGTTGATTAGCATTTTCACCCCTTTGTTTGGTCATTTTATCGGAAAAGATATTAGTACAGCATTTTTTTCGTCGGGAGCGGGCGCCAGTACGCTGTTCTGGCTAATTATCAGTATCGCTTTCGTAACCGGCGCTTTATTGGTAGGCGCCTACCCGGCATTCGTACTATCCGCTTTTAAACCCGTAAAAGTGCTGAAAGGATTTGCGGTTAAATCAAATACCGGTATCTCACTGAGGCGTATACTTGTTGCTTTCCAGTTTATATTTTCCATTGTTCTGATCGCGGCAACCATCATCGTATTTAACCAGTTGAACTTTATGCGCAATGGTAACCTGGGGTATAAAAAAGAGCAGATACTGGTAGTAAAATCACCGGCTATTTTTGACTCAGGCATTACCGGCCGGTACAATTTTTTTAAATCAGAATTATTAAGCGCACCTTTCGTAGTAAATGCTACCGCCACCTCCGATATACCCGGAAATATGATCCGCTACCGTAACGGTGTGCGCCGGGCAGGCCAGGATAAGCAAAGCAATTTCAGCACTTACCTCGTGGAAGTTGATGAGCATTTTGTAAAAACGTATAACATTGAAATGGTTGCAGGCAAAAATTTCGGATTTTCCGACAGCTCAGGGATAGGACCGGACAACCACAATACAAAAGTGCTGGTTAACGAAGAAATAGTAAAGGCAATGGGGTATAAATCGCCCGAAGAGGCAATTAATAAAGAAATCGTATTTACCTTAAATACAGAGGATATCCGTTGCAGGATACTGGGTGTAATGAAAAACTATCACCAGCGGTCGCTTAAAGAAAAATACGATCCCATCCTCTATTATATTCCTTCATGGGTAGGGTGGAAATATGTGTCTGTAAATCTCAATGTGGTTAACCTTAATAAAAGCATAGCACACATTGAATCAATGTACAACAAAGCTTTTCCCGGGAATCCTTTTGAATATTTTTTTCTTGATGAGTTTTTCAACCAGCAGTACCAGTCCGACCAACGTTTGGGAAACGTATTCGGGCTCTTTGCCCTGCTGGCTATCCTGGTTGCCTGCCTCGGTCTTCTCGGACTTTCCAGCTTTGTTATTAAATTGCGTGCAAAGGAAATCGGCATCCGTAAAGTGCTGGGCGCCTCTGTGCCGGGTATACTACTGCTTATTTCAAAAGATTTTGTAAAACTTGTTTGCATTGCATCCGTAATAGCCGTACCCATTACCTGGTGGGCAGCACATGAATGGCTGAACAATTATGCTTTCCATATTAACTTAAACTGGTTTATTTTGCTTATTCCTCCGGTAGTACTGCTGGTAATTGCGCTTACCACTATCTGCCTGCAAAGTTTAAAAGCGGCGCTTACCAACCCGGTGAAATCACTTCGAACGGAGTAATACAAATGTGGAAATGTGAAAAATGTGGCAATTTGAAAATGAAAGAAGGCACGAAGATACCTTGCATCGATATATTCTTAAGACAATGCGGCAGAACTAAAAGCATGGAATTGTGCTCCTGCGCCGTCCCTCTACACGCCGTGGAGAGGGAAAGAGGTAAGGTCATTCTCCTAGGTCTTCCTGCTCCTTTTCAACAACGGGAGACGCAGGATATGCAGCCAAAGCCTTACGTGCAGCGCTTTTTTGCGCAGGAGTAAGCGGCTGAACCCACGAATTATCATACGGCCTGAAACAGGGTTCCCCTTGCAGTTCCTGCAAATTCAACTTACCGGTTATATAGCGATACAATGCTGTAAATGCCGCTTTGTTTTCCTTTTTTAATATGAGCAGGCTCGCGTTGGTTCCGGCTTTTGTTGCAATAGGTACACCCCCGCCCAGTTCGGCCCAATGTCCGCCCAATAAGAGATTTTTAACGGGTGTTTGATAATGGGCTATTTTGCTTTGCATATTTTTCCGTCCGGGCTTAGCGCCCATCATCGTTCCATTTTTGTTGCCGGTGTACCGGTAATGCGTAACCGGTGTAGCTACCTCGTAAAACAAAATATGAGAACGCAAACCCGGCGCCACCAATGCCTCCACCCTGGCAATAATAATTTCCGCAGTTTCTTTTTTTAGCGTTTTATACGCTTCTCCCCGGATATAATTACCCTCTTCATCCTGTTGGGTCTGCCAATTATCGCGGTACTGCATCAGTGCCGGCATAAATAACATAAGCGTGCCGCAATCCTCCGGTGCCATGGATTTATCGCGTACGGATGGCGCCAGCATACTGATTTCGGTGGTAGCCGGATCGCCGCTATGATGGTTGTCATAGGTCTGTCTTTCATCTGCCACATGAATCATTTCTTCACCAAAGCCAAGGTCTTCGGAAGGGCAATCCAACGCAATCGAAATGGTAACAGAGGATGTATACAATTCGGCATCCTGCAATTTTTTCTTCAGCTTCTCCGGAATCGCATCCGCGGGTAACATTTTTTCATACAAGGCTTCAATGTCACAGGCCGCTATAACATACTTACTGTTCACCTGTTGTTCCCGGCCCTTATATATGAATTTTACACCTTTGCAGGTATCCTGATCCATTACAATTTCTTTCACGCTGCATTGTACCTGAACTTCACCATTGTAATATTCAACAACATGCTTTAACCATTGAGGTATTACCTGTCCTCCCCCTTTTGGAGGGCATTGAAAATCGTCGACGTACGACCAGCCGATGGGTACCATACAACCAATCAGCTCCGTTTCCGAGGCAAACATATTATGCAACTGCTGCTCCCTGAAAAAACGGCTTAACCCTTTTTTCAATCCTTTTTCCCCGCTATAAGGAACCAATGGTATAAAAGGAAGGATCACTTTCAGCATTTTCAATCTGCTACTTAGCTTTTCCGAAAAAGACATCGTTTCTTCGGACAGAAATATTTTATTGAGACTATTGAGCGAGTTACCTATTTTTTTTGCCCGGGTGAAAAAGCGTTCGATTCCTTTTTTTTCGTGTGGAAATTCGGTGATGAGCTGGTCGCGCAATGCATCGGGATTGTTCGTGAGCAGGTAATTATAACCACTGCCAACATACCTTCTTGTGCGTTGAAGCGAAATAGCCCTGGGATGATCATTGCCGAGTGCATCAAAAAGCCTGGTTACCATCCCGTCAGGACCATATTGGTTAAGCCAGTGTATAGCCGTGTCAAAAATAAAATCCTTTCTTCTGAACCCCGCCAGGTAGCCGCCTACGTGGGGTTCCTTTTCGAGCACACATACCGAAAGTCCGCCTTTACTCAGCAAAGCAGCAGCAGTTAAACCGCCAATGCCAGCGCCAATAACAACAACATCGTAATACCCGGCCAGTTCTTTCATTGCAGAAAATTACTAAACAGATGGCAATTGCATGTTTATTCTTTTCCGGGGATTGTAGATTTACAGGCACAAAACCATGCCTGGTAGCGGCATCCTCTTTATTGCTCTATCACCACCATTGCCGTTGCCATGCTTTTGATATGCGATAACGAAACATGTATTTTCATAAAACCAATGGTAACCGCAGTTGCTCCGAGAAGTTGTAAATCAGGCTTACCAGCGGCATTATTAAGCACTTCCACTTCATTAAAAGCTGTTCCATTCTTCCAGCCTGTGCCTAATGCCTTAAAAAAAGCTTCCTTGGCCGCAAAACGGGCGGCGTAGTGCTGATACTTATTCGGCTTTGATTCGCAGTAGGCAATCTCATTTTTTGAAAAAACGAGTTCCCGGAAGCCTTGTTCTTTGGCAATGGCTTTCTCCATCCTGCTGGTTTCAACAATATCAGTTCCTATACCGGTAATCATTTACTGCTGTTGCTTTTGAATTGCTGCAATCTGTTTTCTTATATACGCTTCTTCCGCTTTGGTCGCAATTTCCTTGGTTAATGCCTGGTTGTAATACTTTAGGGCAAGCTCAAATTCGTTACGCTTAAAACAATAATCCCCGGCCAGGACGAAGCTATTATAAAACTCCGGATTACTGGCTACGAGGCTGTCGGGATTCAATGCGGCGCCTTCGGCCACATCGTGTTTGTATTGCCTGTATTGCTCAAAATTTTTGTACTGTGTCGTCAGCAAAAAAGAATCTGGCGCGATGGTTAGTGCAGTATCATATATTTCATGACTTTCCTGCAAACCACGCATAGCAAAAACCTTTTTCAGGTCGTATGCTACAAACGCTCCCAACTGCCATGGAGCAGTGGAAACCCAAACCAATAATTTCTGTGGTTCAAATACAATAGCATGATGCGCTATTAGCTGGTTCAGCGCTTTTTCATTGCCAAGCCCTATATTACGATCATGCAACCCTCTCCTGTCGCGCAGTATATTTACCGTTTTTTGAACGGTGTTTTTTCCATTCCGCTCTATAAGTTCTGTGAGCCTTTGATAACGGTAGGCTGAAGCACTTTCGTTAACCTGCTCCCTGTTCAATTCCGTTCCGGCCAATACTTCACTTTGAAAATGATTGGCGCAAAGGATACGATCAGCATTGGGATCATATACGTCTAAGGTATCGGGCGTTTTTTCAATGATGACTGCCTTGTTATCCTGGGCAGAAGCCACCAAAAAAGACTCTGAAACAAACATGGTTCGTTTTTGCGCAATGGCAACTGCTTCTTTAATATTACCCGCATATTGTAATATTTCTCTCGCCACCAGCGAAACCGGTGTTGCTGACCCCGACGGAATACTGCTTTTTGCGGCATTAATGGTTACGGTTAGCCCTTTTTCATTCATGCCCGACACCACGCCTATAAAACCACCCCAGGTAACACTCATAAATTTGTACCCCTGCGATGGGCTTTCAAAAAGTACAATCTTATTTTTTGCAAAATCGTCACCCACGTAAAAATCAAAATTCCGGCCGATAATCATGGTGCTGTCTTCCGAAGCGCCATTCCATGTACCAAATGAAGTACATCCTACCAATGCCATATTTTGCAGGGCATGGCCAATATCGTGAGCTGCATGATAATTGAGTATGCGCTGGTAATTGGTGCCAATATAACCATAGGCATCTGAAGCCGATTTGGATATTCCATAAATCTCCTGCTTATACTCTTCGGTTATATTTTTATCTAAATCGCGGTTGAACCAGCCGATCACGTATTTTAAAAAATGCAGGTAAAATGTTGAAGGAATCATTTTACGGATCTGCGCGCTGAAATAATCTTCCTGCTTTACCAGCAACTCTTTGGCGAGTTTGCCATTTACCACCCCTCTTTCAAACGGACTTCCTTCAACATACAATTCATATAGTCCCGATTTGCTTTTTCGCAGCCAGTTATTGTGTAATTGATAAAACCCGCTGCCACGATCTTCCCGCTGCCATTGTAAGCTGCCGGCATCAGCAATTGCAGGCGGCGATGTTTTGCTTACACATACCACGTATGTAAAGAGGCATAACAGTAACGCCAGTAATACCGCGCTACCGTACAACAGTATTTTTGCGACCCGCTTTAAACTATGCATTTCTTATTTTTTCAACTATCGCTTCGCTGCCTAATAATGATACACAAGTGAGTATTGCGCTGATAGATGCCCCCAGCACGCCGTGAATATTGACATTTTGCCCGGTAAGATAGAGGTTCCGCACTTTTGTCCTGGGCGATATGAAAGTTCTTAAAGGATCTTTATGATCTTTTGCTATACCATACAACGAACCGTCATAATTCCCGATATAATCCCGGTACGAAAGCGGCGTGGAGGTAGTGTACGACTGTATACAGCTCCTTAAGTCCGGAAACTTTTCTTCCACGCAATCCAGCAATACTTCTGCTTTGTGTTTCTTAAATGTGTCATAGGAAGTTCCACGGCTTTGCTCAGCAGAAATCGTATTGAACGTATGTTTCCAGGGTTCCATCTCTTCGTAACGCATATAAGCAAGAATGGTCATCGCATCAGCGTATTCGGTCGTTCTGGATGAAGGAGGCAGAAAAATAGCATATCCCAATGGCCAGTTGTCTTCGGAATACTCGCCGAGATTCCATATCTGCCCATCTTTATGATAGTAGTAGTTGTGCCTGAAATATTTAAAGCACGCTTTCTTTAAAACAACATGTATCAGGAAAGAAGAAATAGTTTGTGAAAGATCATTGATCCGTTTGCGGTAAACAGCTCTCAGGGTCTCCGTATCCGTCATTTCCAGTGTCCGGGCAGGATGAATATTAGAGATGAAATGCGCGCCATAATAGCACGCTCCGTCTGTTGACTCTACATGCGATACTTCACTACCTTTCGTGACTATCTTTTTTACTTCGCAATGCTTTATTATTTCGCCGCCGTGATCGCGAATGGTTTTTGCTAACATCTTACCGATCTGCGAGCCTCCGTTAACACATTTCCATGAACTCTCAATAAAACTGTTGACGATAAGCGCATGCATATAAAAAGGTGTTTCGTTAGGCCGGCCCGCATATAATGCGTTATGTCCCGCCAGCACCGACTGAAGCTTTTCATTTTGCGTAAAAGAGGTAATTACAGAGCGTGCATCTTCCCCCAGAGACTCACTTTTCCCGTCATAGAGTCCCTTCGTCTTTAAGTTATACAAGGGAAAACTTTCGCAGGTTTCCCTCATTTTGTTGCAGTAGTTGCGTATGGCTTCTTCTTCCCCGGGGAAATCCGCTGCCAACTGATGAATGAAATTCTCATAGCCCTGCGCCAGTTTGTATTCCTTCTCATCGTTGCTGATGATGATCTTATCAAATGCATCCATATCCATCCGCTGCAATTTCAAACTATCCATCACGCCAAGGTATTTAAATATCTGGTAAAGGTTCTGTCCCTTTTCCAGCCCCCCGATATAATGAACACCTGAATCAAAAATCACTTTTTCCCGCGAAAAGACCTGCAGGCTACCGCCTATCTGTTTATTTTTCTCAAGTATGCAAACACGGTATCCCTCTTTACTCAATATGGCTCCGCATACCAGTCCACCCATGCCACTGCCGATGATCACAATATCATACCTGTTCATATTGCTCCCTAAGGTTTTGAATTACAAAAATAACATTCGAAGTAAACCTGGTTTCATCAATCCTGCGAAATATCATCTGGTGCCCGGTGGCTATTTCGCGTATCATAGCGCCGGATAAAAAAGATAAACCAGAACCGGCAGTTTTATTAAACCTAAAAAGTCTTGTAGAAAAAAACTCAGTCAGTTTAGTGCCTTTGTGCTTTCCCTTCAGGTCCTTATCGCCATCTCTTATTATTAACACGCCACCGGTATTCAGACTTTTTATACACCGGTGAATCATTTCCTTTTGCTGAGCGGCCGTAAGGTAATGCAGCATATCTGCCAGGATTATTCCATCGTATTGCTCCAATACAAAGTTCAGAATATCCGAGTTGATGAAGTCAATCTTTTCATTTTTACTGAAACAATGATTGGCCACTGCCGTTTTTTCCTCGTCATAGTCAACACCGGTAATGTTTCGTTCAGGCGCAGCAAAATGCAGCATGTACGACATAAACCCATATCCGCACCCAATATCGAGCAATTTACCGTGTAATGGCAGGAGTTCGTGAAAAGCAAGGTAATCTTTTTCAAGTTTTACTTTTACCCGCATGTACCATTCCAGCACGGGCCCTTTATAAATGTAATTGTAAAACAATTGCTCCCTGAACCACGAAGGTCCCTCAACACCAGCGCGCAATTTTTCATACTCCGCCCTGAAATATTTGCCTACCAGCTTTGCCCGTTCCGTATAGTTGATGCCATACCGTGCATTGTCAGGCGATATGCGCGGTAAAAACTGTACCATTATCGTTCCGTCCTTCACCAGCATATCTTTTTTGGTCATCGTATAACCGGTGCCGTGAATGATTACCGGCAAAATATCGAGCTGCAATTTTTCGGCCAGGTAAAATGCTCCTTTGTGGAATCTTTTCATTTGCCCGTCGGGCGAACGGGTACCTTCCGGAAAAACGACAATGGAGTACCCTGCTTTTACTTTTGCTTCCATCTGCGCCAGACTGCTATCCATTCCCGAAGATGCGGAATAGTAATCCGCCATCCGCACTACCATTCCGGAAACCGGGGCATGCCGCACCCGGTCGTTTGTAAGCAGTATAAGCCTGGGATACTGCATCATCATTACAAAATTATCCAATCCCGACTGATGGTTACATATTACCACTGCGGGCCTGGAAAAATCCTCTCCCAAAGGGTTGATGATTATTTTTTTAACATTGCCCATAATGTAAACAAGCAATTGCGAAAACCGGGCAATAAGCACATGAAAAAGATATTTTCCCTTCTGCTGACCGAAGGGATTGCACTTTACCAGCAAAAAACCAAAAATGGCCAGCAGCACACTTCCACCAATAAACCAAATATGGGCAAATATGGATTTGCACCACCCCATGAAAGTCCATGGAAACAGTTTTTTGTCCGTTCTTCTCTTAATTAACAAACCAAATAAAAGCGGGATACATACCTGTGCCATCAGCACCACACATACAATACCAATAACAGAAATCATGGCAATAGACCGGAGAGCAGGATGTTTGGCGAAAATCAATACCCCAAGTCCGGCTATCGTAGTGATCGCCGAAAGCAGGATGGATGATTTAAAAGAGGAAAGATTTTTTTTGCCGGTTTTATATTCCTGCAGCAATCCGTCCATAATGAAAATACTATAGTCATCTCCCAAACCAAAAATCAGTGTAGATACGATAATGTTAATGATATTGAATTTTATATCCAATATACCCATTAAGCCCAATATCCATATCCAACTGATAAGCATAGGCAGAAAAGCAATCAACGCCAGTTCTATTCTTCCATACGTGATAAGGAGCACAAAAAACACAAGCAATGAGGTAATTAAGGCGATATGGGTAAAATCAATATTGATCAGTTCTACAAATTGCGCTGTCAGGTATTTTTTGTCGAGAATAGTTGCCTCTTTTCTGTCTTCGAAAGCGGCATAAACAGCCCCTTTGTTTTGCGCAGGCACTTTCATTAATGTTACAACGGTAGCTTTACCGGGTTGCTCCGTAATATAATCGTCAACAAAAGTTCTTCGCAGGGCATTCATGGTAGCCGTATCCGTTAGTTCAAATGATTGGTGGAGGAGAGCGCTAAAGCGGTCAAATGCGGTGGGGCTGTAGCCCAATGCGGCGCCCTGTTGCCGCATTAACGACAATAAGTCATTTTTTTTCCCGGGTGTCCAGTAAGTATTCCATCTTTCAATTCTTTGCTTTTGCAGGCTGTCGGATATGAGCAGCGATGACACTCCGGAGTACTGCGTGATGACGCCCTCCTCCCGGAACTGCTCGATTTTATCCGTTAGTTTTTCATTATTGATTAACGCTTCATTTAATGATTTTCCCCCGGCAACAAGATAAACGGACTCGAGGGCGGCTTCGTTTATCCTGTTCAGTTTTGCTTCCGCCTTTTTTAACTCACCGGGCATGAAGTTCATGTTGTTCAGCTCCGTTTCAAAACCTACCCAGCCCGAAGTGTATGCAAAAACCGCAGTAAATACAGCCAGCACACCCACTATCCATTTGTTCCGGTCCGGCCGCCAGGAAGCTATCCGGTCAATCCATGAATGCGCTGCTCCTGGTGGCGTATCAACCTTTTTTTGCGGGGAAAGAAAATGCGGTAAAAAAATCAGCGAACATAAGGAAGCGCCGACAAGGCTGAATCCTGCAAAAAGCCCAAGGTCTTTCAGCATATCCGATGCAGCAAAATTCAGACAAAAAAAGCCTCCAACAGTAGTAAAACCGCCAAGAGTAAGGGGAAATGAGAGGTCGCTGATCACCTTTTTCACATCCCCCGTATGGCGATAGTGATTAAACACGTGCAGGGAATAATTCACTGCAATTCCTAAAATCACAGACCCCGTACCGATGGCAATGACCGAAATACTGCCCCGCACAAAATACAGTACTGCCAGCGCAAAAAGGCAGCCAAATACTACCGGTACCATAATCAGTAAGGGCGCCAAACGCCGTTTAAAATAAAAGCCGATGAACAAAACCAAAAAGAGCACCGTAGCCGTTTGCGTATAGCGGGTATCTTTTTCCAGTTGAGCCGCATTGCCCGCTGAAACTGCTGTGGCGCCAAAATACATGGCGTCAACGTCTCCAAAAGCAGATCCAGGTTCGGTCTGTGCCTGAATGATACGATCCAGCCCTTTTAAGAATACCAGGTTTTCCCCCGTGTTGGAAGGCGGGTACACCGGCTTTATAAAAAGCAAAAGTGTTTTGTAATCTTTTGTTACTACAACATTGTCGTACAACTCAAAATTTTCGTCGTACTGGAGTTGCTGTAATTTTTTAAGTGGGATAACTGAAATACCCGCCGGGTCATTGCTGATCATTTTCTTGAATACCATTCCCGCGGGCGAACTGAGGGTTTGAATATTTCGCGCCAGGGTTTGCCGTATGGCGCCGGGAGTAGTGAGACTATCTATTGTTTGATAATCTTTTTCCGTAAGATATACCGGCAGATGGTTTGCGATGGCATCGAACATGGCAAGCGTAACCTCATCATCTACCTTATAATTGATGGCGCTGATATAACGGGAAAACTGTTGCCGGCATTGATTGGTGAACTCATCTGCAAAGGCAATAAGACGATCCGGATCAGCAACCGTGGTATCTTTTAACGACACCATCACCACCAGCTTGTCCATGAACTTTGAATGCTGAAAAACTTCATTTAGCTTTTCAACCTTATCATCTTTGGGTAGTATTTTGGAGATATCTTCTTCAAATTTCAGTTTTAATGCAAAAAATGCAGCGGTTAGCAGGCACATGAAGAATAACACATATACCTGCCATTTACGGTGTTGAAAATAGCTGTATATGCCGGAAAAAATCTTCTCCATTACATTTGTTGAATTAAATTACCGCGCTTGTTTTTTTTCTGAATAATAAGAGTAAGGACCACGTTACTAATCCGCACAATATACCGGAAACAATTGCCAGCGTAATGCTACCATACAAATATTGCTGAAAGTTGCTTTTTACAGATTCGAAAGTGAGGCTGCGGGAAAAGGTTAGCTCTCCACCTCCATTCTTCATCCACACAGCGCCTGTTTTGTAACTAATAAAAATAATCAGCGGAACCAGCGGCGGGATACTGATGTTGGCGGCTAAGATAACAAGGGCTTTGTTTAGTCTTAATACAATGGACAGAAAGATGGCAGTAACCAACTGAAATCCCCAAATGGGAAGAATGCCCAAGCAAATGCCCAGGGCAACCGACAATCCTTTGATATAATGTGGCTCATGTACATTAAACACCCCTTCCTTAAAAAAACTTCCCCAATTTCTTTTTTTTACCACTGATCTTAAAAAGCGGGCAGGCTTAATATAAAAAAAAGCGATCAGCACCAGCAGCGTATTTAATATACTTATCCGGAAAAAATCTTTAAATGGTCTGAAGTGCGATACCCGCTCTTCTTTAGGTGCGTAATATACCGAAACCGGGACCGACTCCATTTTAATTCCTTTCCAGGCAGCTCTCACGAGTACCTCAATTTCAAATTCGTATTTGCGCGTAAAAAAAGACATGTGCTGCATTGAAGCAATCGGGTAAAGGCGGTAGCCCGATTGGGTATCCGGCAGGCTGATGCCGGTTTCAACCTTAAACCAAAAATTAGAAAACTTATACCCGAAACTGCTTTTTCCCGGCACCGATGGCTGGTTCATGTTGCGGGCGCCAATAATTACAGCATCAGGCTGTGCTTTTAGTTTATGGATGAATGCAGACAGATCACGGGCAAAATGCTGTCCATCGGAATCTATAGTTATGGCATAGGCATATCCCAAATCCAGTGCTTTCGCAAAACCCTGGCGTAAGGCCCAACCCTTTCCCCTGTTCTTTGGATAGCTTGTGCATACGATACCAGGAAAACCAGCTAAAATCCGTTCGGTATCGTCGGTAGAGCCATCATTTACCACAATAATATTACTGGTATACCGGCCAACATCTTCAATTACCCCAGCCAGCGTAGCTGCGTTGTTATAGGTAGGGATAATTACGCAGGTACGGTTCTCATCAAAAGCAGTTCTTAAAATAGCTTTGTCGCTCATCTAAAATATGGTAAGATTATAATTGCGTTCGCAAAGATAAAAATTTAATAACTAAGGGGTGCGGCATGCAGGTATATAACAGAAACAATGTTTCATTACCGCGGCTACTTGCTCGTTATGCAATGTTAACGTCATGCGGAAAATACATCTTACCTGGAGTGAATGAACCCCCACCGGCATTTTACAATTTCCTTCGTTCCATTTCCTTCCTGATCAACCCAAGTTCACGGCCGGTATGTCCCGACATGGAACTATTCTCCTGCGCCCTGCGCATTAAGTATGGTACAACATCTTTAAGGGGACCAAAGGGAAGATATTTGCTCACGGAGCAGCCGGCCCGGGCAAGGTTAAAAGTAATGTTGTCGCTCATACCATACAATTGCGAGAAATGGATATGCGGATGATGGAATGACAGGTTCTTTTTTTGAAGCAATTCCGTAGCATACAGGTTGCTGTATTCATTGTGAGAGGCCACAATGGTTGCTATTGTATCAACATGATCAACACAAAATTCGAGCGCAGCATTGTAGTCATGATCAGTGGATGACTTACCCGGCTGTATTGGTGACGCATATCCCATGGCTTGCGCACGCTTACGCTCTTTTTCCATATAAGCCCCGCGCACCAGCTTAACGCCGAGGATAAAATTGCGCAGTTCGGCAGCTTCCAGGGAATCTTTCAAAAAGGCCAGCCTGTCGCTACGGTAAAGCTGCACGGTATTGTATACAACAGCCCGGGACGAATTAAATTGATCCATCATTAATATGGTAATCACGTCAACCGGGTCCTGTATCCAGGTTTCTTCAGCATCAACCAGTACTCCAATTCCTTTTTCGGCCGCGACCCTGCAAATTTTTTCCATCCGTACCTGCACCATCTGCCACTCGGCACGCTCATCGTCAGTTAGTGAATCAACAGCTTTGGCGTACCGCTTCATCAGTGAGCCATGATGACCGGCAACAGAAGAGTCTAATTTCTCCAGTAACCCAAATCTTGCAAAACCGGTTACCTTAATGCTTATAAAGGGGATATTCGGCTGCGTAGCTGCATAGTTAATAACCCGGATAAATTCTTCCATGGAATGATCAAAAGCTTCATCGCCACTTTCACCTCCTTCTACACCATAATCAAGGATAACACGCACATCGTAATCACCCAGCGTTTTTACGACAGCCGCGGTTTCTTCAAGCGTTTCGCCCCCGATAAACTGTTTAAAAATGGTTTTTTTAATCACTCCCTTAACGGGCAGTCCAGCCTTTATGGCCCATGGTGTTAAGCGCGTACCCCATTTTACCAAAAAAGGATACCCCATCGATGAAAAAAGAAACTGCGCGTTTTGTAGCGCCTTATCGCTTTTATAAGCAAATGCATTTTCGGTGTTGTCAAACGAAATCGGGACTGTGGCGTCCATAGCTGAATTATTTGCTCAAATGTAAGTAAGGAAAAGCAGGTTAGAAATTTTTAAAGTTTTATGGCAAAATAATCGAAGCCAGTCCTGCAGCCATTGGAGTTGCCATTTCGCTGCCTCGTTAATAATGCTTCTTTCGCCTAAATGCAGCAACCCAATAATCCGGTTATCTTTACTATTATATTTGTTATCCTGTAATGCCTGTCATTCTTCAATCCTATTATCCTTCAATCCTTTAATCTTATTATGAAAATAACGCATACCGCTATTTACAAATTCAGCATTCCGATGCATCCTTTTACCATTGCAACGGGAACCATGCACTTTGCGCAGAATATTTTTATAAGAGTTTATACCGATGAAGGCATTTACGGGGTAGGCGAATGCTCCGCGTTTCCAATGATTGTGGGTGAAACCCAGGCTACCTGCTACGAAATGGCAAAGGACTTTGCGTTATTGTGGAGCGGCAAAGACCCGTTGAATATACAGGAGCGGATGTACGAATTACACGCGTTTACTGCAGGAAACAGCACTATTAAAAGTGCGTTCGACATGGCACTGTACGACATTAGCGCGAAGCATGCCGGCAAACCCCTGTATGCATTTTTAGGCGGAGCTAAAAAAAGCATGGAAACCGACCTTACTGTAGGCATCGACAAACCGGGGATCATGGCTCAGAAAGCCCTCGATTTCAAAAACAAGGGGGTAAGGATCATTAAAATAAAATTAGGCAAGGCGCCGGAGGAAGATATAGAACGTGTAACGCAGATTCGTGCCATGATCGGAGACGACATAACACTGCGAATTGATGCCAACCAGGGCTGGGAAAAAGAGCAGGCTCAATGGGCGTTAACAGCGTTGGGTCAATACAACATTGAGTTTTGCGAACAACCGATGCGCAGGCATAACGATCATTATCTTCCAGAGCTAAAACGTGTATCGCCGATTCCAATCATGGCCGATGAAAGCGTGTTCGACCATCATGATGCAGAACGCATCATTAAAAGTGATGGGTGTAGCTATGTAAACATCAAGTTTTCAAAAAGCGGTGGAATACTGGAAGCGCTAAGAATAGATGAAGTATGTGAAAAACGTCAAATTCCGTGTATGATGGGTGGAATGCTGGAAAGCCGCATTGCACTTACCGCCTTCGCACATTTTGCCGCCGCCAAAAACAATATAAAATTCTACGACATGGACACCTGTATACTGGTGCATAAACTGGACCCCGCAAAAGGCGGCGTAGTTTATCATAATTTCCACGTAGAACTGCCCGATACTATCGGCATTGGGGCGGATGCCGACGAAGCGTT
>CAYMKT010000020.1:17353-21176 GCA_964391065.1 uncultured Terrimonas sp.
GCGGAAGTTGGCAATTTACTGCTGGTATTGTAAACTTGTTCTGTTGTACCACGCTATTTTATCGGAAACCAGGGAGAGAAAAACCAAATGGTACAATAATGATGTATATTAGTTTATATAAAGGACTCGTTCGTTATGAAAATACTGACCATTTTACTACTGCTTGTCATTCCCTCCACATGTTTATGCCAGTCCAGGGTAAACCAGGTAATCAAAGTGCCTGGCATCACATTGCAACAACTGATCAGGGGATTTTTGGATGCCGGCTATTCCATCGAGAGGAGTGAAGCTTCCATGAGTGTTATTGTAACCCACTTAAAGGAACAAAAATTAAACAAGGTCGCCACCAAATTAATAGCAAAAATTGAGGACGGTAGCGTGTTGTTATCCGGTGAGTATATCGTACCGGGACAAGAGAATATTCACGTTCCTATTACAGACGCCGGGTCTCAGGGAAGTCCGTGCAGCGCCTCCTGGGACATTTTGCAGAGTTTTGCAAAATCTTTTAAAAAACCATTGGAATTCAGTGATCGGTAAAAAACCTCATTAAGGGTTCGTGCTCACCAATAAGGTTGTAATTGATCTTCGTATTTTACCAGGTTAGTAACCCTTTACCATAAACACACATTCTTCAATTTTCTTCACCTGCTGGGTTCTGTCGATATTTTTGATGGTAGAAACAGACGGCAGCTTAATATGCGGATTGGCGCCATCTTTCTTCAATTCGTCGATCGCCTTAAAAATATTTTTCACTTTAATGGCAAAAACAACTCCGTCAGCGCTGGTTTGACGTGTACTCAATACGCCAATTATTTCACCGTCTTTATTGATTACCGGCCCACCGCTATTTCCGGGATTAGCTGAAATGGATATCTGGCAGGTAAGCGTATCGCCATTGAAGCCGGTCTTTGCACTAAGATAACCTTCACCATATACAATTTCATCTCTGGGATAACCTAAAGTGAATATAGGCTCAGCTAAATCCATTGAAGATTTTTTATTGATAACATAGGGTAAGGAACCCAGCGGCTTATATAAACTATCTGCAATCTTAAGAATAGCAATATCGAGGCTATCATCCGAAAATATGGTTGTGGCACTCAGTTCAACCCCCGATTTACCCTGCACTGTTACTTTATCGGCTTTATTAACCACGTGAGCGTTGGTTACTAAATAGCCCCTGGCATCAATTAAAAAACCCGTTCCACCAAATTTTGCCGGAACGCCGGGAATTTCAATGCGGTTTCTCACATCGGTTAATTCCCGCCGGGTATGATTTTGATTCTTTTCAAGAAGATCAATTTTACGCCCCAGGTTTTCTATTTGTGCCTTATCTGCTTTTGGTGTTAACGAAGTGATCACTCCACTTATGACTAAGGCGGTAATCCCTGCTATAGAAGCTGCAACGGCTATAGTTTTTTTAGAACGGTTCCAGAGATAAATAAGCCTATGGCTTCCCCCATTCCGCTTTATTTTCCCTTCTTCCAGCAATGTATTATGTACGTCTTCCAGAGAAGACCGGTATTGTTTGTCCTGTTCAAAACGTTCTACCTGGTTAATAAAAAACTGGTGTTCAACAACTGTCTGGTCTACTTCAGGATTAGTTCGGCGTAGTTCCTGGAACAATATTTTTTCCTCCTGCGACATTTCTCCCTGGAGGTAACGTTCTACCATTTCAAGTAATCGGATATCATTCATTTAGTACCATTTTTATATTGTGCAAAAAACAGTTTACGTAACCGTATCAGGCATTTGTATTTCTGGTTTTTTGCATTGTCGGCATTGGTATATCCAAAAGTCTCTGCTATTTCATGCATCTTTTGCTTATGGATATAATAAGCTTGCAGTAAACTTCTGCAAGGTTCGCCAATATTCTCCATTGCATGTTCCATCATCCCAAATTCACTGTTTCTCTTCTCATGCATCCCGAGGTCGTCTTCTACATGCACTGTTTCTTCAAATCCATTGGGTTGTAACTCGTACCTGCTGCTTTTCTGTAGCTTTTTGAGCCAGATACGCTTGCTTACGGAATACAGGTAGGTCTTAATCTGGCAATTCAACTCAAACACTCCCGACTTCGACTTTTCATAGAGTACAATCAATGCTTCCTGGAAAACATCCTTGGCATCCTCCTCCGTTCCGTTATTATTGACCACCAGGTTTTGAATAAGCCCATAATTATCCTGGTATATGACCTCAATAGACTTTTTGTCGTTTATCGATAATCCCCTGATTAACGCTTGCTCATTTAGACTGCTGTTCACTAAGCATATATTAATACTGTAATGCCATAATTGGTAACCCAAAATTGGGCAAAAAATATCTTAAAAAAACCGGGTTACCTTTTTCTCCCTTCTGTATTAAAGATAAATTTCATTATCAAACTATTCAAAAACTATTAAGAATGAAAAAGTTATTGGTTATTTTAGCAATAGGCGCTTTTGCAGCCTGCAACAATGCAACTGAATCTACTGAAGCTGCTGTAGACAGTGTAAAAACTGCTGCTGAAGCTACTGCCGATTCAGCTAAAGTCGCTATTGACAGTACTGTAGATGCTACAAAAGAAGCAGTAAAGCCATAAGTAATTTCAAGTTTTTATATGGCAAGCAATCGTTGAGGCCGCTTCCTTTCGGGGGAGTGGCTTTTTTGATAAAATATCATTTTAATTATTTGTTTATTTATTTTTAGTCTTACATTTGCGTCCACAATGAGTACAGCAAGAGCATACCAATTTTTTAATTTTTACTTCTACTTTACCGGTAGACCGGGATTGCTTTTGTTGAATAATAAATAAACTAAAAAAATCAGCATACACAATCCCGGCTAAAACCGGGATTTTTTTATGGCTTTTTTGTAACAGATTACACTTTTAAATATGGATACTTATACCGCAAAAAAAAAGAAAACGCCAACAGCCTCGCAAAACCTGCCTGCAGCCGCCAAAGCGAAGCGAGATACTAATGCAGATAAAAAGTCAGTGGCAGTGGCTATACAGGGATACGAAGGCAGTTTTCACCAGGTAGCGGTACAGCACTTCTTTGGCGAAAATGCAGATGTAATTTGTTGTACCACTTTTGGAGATGTGGTTAAAAAAGCGTCCAACAAAAAAGAGAGCGATGGTGGGGTAATGGCAATTGAAAATTCAATAGCCGGAAGCATCTTATCAAATTATAACCTCTTACAAAAAAGCAAGTTGAAAATCGTTGGCGAATTATACCTGCAAATCAAACAAAATCTTTTGGTAAACAGGGGAATACAACTGAACGATATTAAGGAAGTGCATTCTCACCCCATGGCCATACAGCAGTGCCTGGAATACCTGGACCAATACCATTGGAAAATGGTAGAAACAGAAGATACCGCATTGAGTGCTAAGCATATACAACAACACAAGAGTAAACACATCGCAGCTATTGCCAGCACGCTGGCAGCCGGTTTATATAACCTGGATGTTATTGCACCAGATATTCATACGCTAAAACACAACTATACCCGGTTTTTAGTACTACAGCACGAAGACCTGGCGCAGGTAATTGAAAACGCGAATAAGGCTTCCGTCAATTTTCAAACAGATCACTCCAGGGGTAGCCTGGCGAAAGTACTTACGAAAATTGCGGAGGGAGGCATCAATCTCAGTAAACTGCAAAGTTGCCCTATCCCTGGCTCCGATTTCAGGTATTCCTTTCACGCCGATATGGAATTTGATTCCCTGCAGCAATTTTACCAGGTTATTAAAGAGATAAAAAGTTATACCGAAGACCTGAAAATATATGGGGTATATCAAAAAGGGAAACACTATTCATAATATTACCTTACCACTTAC
>CAYMKT010000020.1:21276-37332 GCA_964391065.1 uncultured Terrimonas sp.
ACTTACCACTTACTACTTACCACTATTATGATCTCTACAGCAAAACGATTAGATGGCATAGGCGAATACTATTTCTCCAAAAAACTGAGAGAAATAGATGAATTGAACAAGGCCGGAAAGCAAATCATAAGCCTGGGCATTGGTAGTCCGGATTTACCTCCGCACCCGGATGTGATAAAAACACTCCAGGAAGAAAGTGCAAGACCCGATGTACACGCCTACCAGAGCTACAAAGGCTCACCCATTTTGCGCAAGGCTATCGCAGAATGGTATAAAACCTGGTATAATGTAACATTGGATCCCGATACTGAAGTTTTACCGCTCATTGGCAGCAAGGAAGGCATCATGCACATTTGCATGACCTATATTAACGAAGGAGATGCCGTGTATGTGCCCAACCCGGGATACCCCACTTACCGGAGCGCAGCTAAACTGGCGGGTGGCCGTATTATTGAATATTCACTGGAAGAGGCCAATAACTGGCAGCCGGACTTTAACCGGCTTAAAAAATTAATCAGCAGCACAGCCGGTGATACCACCGCCACACGCTTACTTTTTGTGAATTATCCGAATATGCCCACCGGGCAGGTTGCTCCCCTGTCATTTTTTGAGGAATTAATTGAGTTTGCGAAAACCAATCATCTTTTAATTGTGCACGACAACCCTTATAGTTTTATACTCAATGAAAATCCCCAAAGCCTGCTCAGTGTTGAGGGTGCGAAAGAAGTGGTTATAGAATTGAATTCCCTCAGTAAGTCGCAGAATATGGCGGGCTGGCGGGTTGGAATGCTATGCGGCGCCAAAGAAAGAATTGATGAAGTGCTGCGCTTTAAAAGCAATATGGACAGTGGTATGTTTTTACCCGTTCAGCTTGCGGCCGCCAAAGCTTTGACTCTTGGTAAAGACTGGTATCATGGTTTGAACAGGGTGTATGGCGCGCGTAGAGAAAAAGTATTTACACTATTGAAACTGCTTCATTGCACATTTTCAACCCAACAAGCTGGTATGTTCGTATGGGCTAAAATTCCCGCAACCTATAAAAATGGATTTGAATTGAGCGATGATATATTATATAATTCGAATGTGTTTATCACTCCCGGGGGCATTTTTGGAAGTGCCGGCGATAACTATATCAGGGTAAGCCTGTGCTGCACGGAAGAAAAATTGCAGCAAAGTATAGAAAGAATAAAAACAACATTGAACAGTAAAAATTAAACAATGTTCAACACAATTACCATAGTGGGCGTAGGTCTTATCAGCGGTTCCTTTAGCCTGAATCTAAAAGAAAAAGGCCTGGTGAGGCATGTAATTGGTGTAAGTCGTACCGAAGCAAGCATACAAAAGGCGCTGCAACTTGGAATAATCGATGAAGCGTTGCCATTGGAAGAAGCGGTTAAAAAAAGTGATCTTATTTATGTTGCCATCCCGGTGGATGCCACTATTCCGGTAATACAAAAAATAATGGACCTTATCACTGGTAACCAGATTGTTGCAGATGCGGGCTCTACCAAGCAGGCATTATGTGAAGCGCTGGCAGATCACCCGATGAGAAGGCGTTTTGTGGCAACCCACCCCATGTGGGGAACGGAATACAGCGGGCCTGAATCGGCCGTTCTGGACGCATTTGCCGGACGTACCTGTGTTATTTGCGAGAAAGAAAAAAGCGACAAGGATGCAGTGGAAGCCGTGGAAAAAGTATACAGGCAATTGGGAATGATTGTTACTTACATGAACGCTGATGCTCATGATATGCATGCGGCTTATGTAAGTCATATTTCTCATATCACTTCTTTTGCATTGGCTAATACTGTACTGGAAAAGGAAAAAGAAGAGGATGCCATTTTTGAACTGGCCGGTGGCGGTTTTGAAAGCACGGTTCGATTGGCAAAAAGCAACCCTTCCATGTGGCTGCCTATTTTCAGGCAAAACCGGGAACATGTGTTAGATGTGCTGAACGAACACATTACGCAATTAAGAAAATTTAAAAGTTGTATTGAAAAAGAGAATTATGCCTATTTACAGGAACTGATGGAGAACGCCAATAAAATAAACCGTATTATAAAGTAACACGCATCGCATTGCCGGTTCACAAAACCGCAAATAATAAGGCGAATCAGGGAAATCGTGTTTATCTTTGCAAAAATTTTTTTTATATATGATGACATTTGAAGAGTTGGGTTTAGACGGGAGATTGGTACAGGCTACCGATGCTTTGGGATTTAAACAGCCAACCCCTATACAGGAAAAAGCGATTCCTGTTTTGCTGAGCGGTACCACGGATTTGGTGGGGTTGGCACAAACAGGCACAGGAAAAACGGCGGCATTTGGGTTACCATTGCTGCATTTAATAGATTCGAAAGATAAATTCCCGCAGGCCCTGGTGGTTTGCCCAACGAGGGAGTTATGCATACAGATTGTTAATGAAGTAGAACTGTTTAAAAAATTCCTCACCGGTATGCACGTGGTGGCGGTATATGGAGGTACTTCAATTGGCGCACAAATCCGCGATTTAAAAAGAGGTGTGCAGATTGTGGTGGCCACTCCCGGCAGGTTAATCGACCTCATTGAACGCAAAGCCATCAATCTCGAACAGATTAAATATGTAGTGCTGGATGAGGCCGATGAAATGCTGAACATGGGTTTCCAGGATGATATTGAGTTTATTTTACAGAATACGCCTAACCGCGAAAGCACCTGGCTATTTAGTGCAACAATGCCCCCTGAAATAAGACGTGTAAGTAAAAAATACATGAAAGAACCCGTGGAAATAACGGTGGGCAAAATGAATACGGCTAATAAAAATGTTGACCACCAATACTATATTACAAGCGCCCAGCATCGCTATGAAGCGTTAAAACGGCTTATTGATTTCAATCCCGGCATTTATGGCATCATCTTCACAAGAACCAAAGCAGATGCCCAGGCAATAGCCGAAAAACTTACCCGGGAGGGCTACGACATTGATGCTTTGCACGGCGACCTTACCCAGCAGCAGAGAGACAAGGTAATGGGCGAGTTCAGGGATAAAACCCTGCAACTCCTGATAGCTACGGATGTAGCCGCAAGGGGCATCGATGTGCAGGGAATAACCCATGTAATCAACTACGAATTACCCGATGATGTGGAAGTATACACCCACCGCAGTGGAAGAACCGGCCGGGCAGGAAATACCGGTATTTGTATGTCGATTGTGCATAGCCGTGAAATTGGTAAAATCAGGCAGATCGAGCGAATGGTACAGGTGCCTTTTCACAAATTAGAAATACCCGCCGGAAAAGATGTGTGCCGCAAACAGTTTTATCATTTTATGGATAACCTGCTGCAGCTCGACATTAACGATGACAGTTATGAGCCTTACATCCCGATGCTGGAAGAAAAATTTTCGGATGTCAGCAAGGAAGAAGTATTGAAAAGGCTGGCAGCGCATGAATTTAAAAGGTTTTTGAAATATTATGAAAACGCGGAAGACCTGAACCTGAGGGAAAGAACACGCGATTACAGGGAAAGAGATCCCAGGGCAATGCCCGAAAGACGGGAGTTGAACCGCAGGCGGGATACAAGGGGGCGCGAGTTTGGCGGAAACGGCGGAGACTATACCAAGTTGTTCGTAAACCTGGGCACCAAAGACGGTTTTTACAAAGCGAGTTTCGTGCAGTTCATTTTAGACATGAGCGATTTACGAAAAGACACCCTCGGCAGAATAGATATGAAAGAAATGAATAGCTGGATAGAGGTTGACAAAAAATCGGCGAGCCAGATGATACGCTCCATCGACGGGAAAAAATACAAAGGAAGGAGTATCAGGATGAACGATGCAGACAACCGGAGATAATAATAAACACTCAATAAATTATACCAATTTAATAACCAATAAAAGACTTGATATGCAAGCGGTTGAAAACCATACAAAGGAAGCAGTGCTGGAGAAATTAAACAAAAAGCCATTGATCATCTCCGGCCCCTGCAGTGCCGAAACTGAAGCCCAGGTGCTTGAAACAGCCCAACGTTTAGCGAATACCGGAAAAGTAGATATGCTTCGTGCCGGAATATGGAAACCCCGTACCCGTCCCGGAAGTTTTGAAGGTATAGGAACAAAAGGTTTGCCCTGGTTACAGCAGGCAAAAAAACTAACGGGTTTACCCACAACAGTAGAGGTAGCTACAGGTAAACAGGCCCAGGATGCCTTACACTTTGATATTGACATGCTTTGGATAGGCGCCCGTACCACCGTTAATCCATTCAGCGTACAGGAGGTAGCTGATGCACTGCGTGGTGCAGATGTTCCTGTTTTTATAAAAAATCCAATTAACCCCGATCTTGAGTTATGGACGGGTGCGGTAGAGCGCATAGCCAAGGCCGGTATTAAAACCATCGGGTTAATACATCGCGGTTTCAGCGCATACGGCAATACGGAATACCGGAATGCGCCTATGTGGCACCTTGCGATAGAGATGAAACGGCGTAATCCTGAATTGAAAATCATTAACGATCCATCTCATATTTGCGGCAGAAGAGATATACTGATGGAAGTAGCTCAAAAAGCCATCGACCTTGACTTTGATGGATTGATGATTGAAAGCCATATCGACCCGGATAATGCCTGGAGCGACGCAAAACAACAGGTAACTCCTGAAAAGCTGGCGGAAATGCTCAACGCCATTACATGGCGTAAAGAGGATGTGAATTCGGAAGAATTCCATGCAGCCCTGGAAAAGCTTCGTCAGCAAATCAATCACCTCGATGACGAAATGATGCAGATATTGAGCCAGCGTATGAATTTGGCCGAAAAAATAGGACAGTACAAAAAAGACAATGATATCACCATTTTACAAACCTCGCGGTGGAATGAAATATTGGAACGCGCTTTTAACAGGGGTGAAAAAATTGGCTTAAGTAAGGAATTTATTACCAAATATTTTGATGCCATCCATATGGAATCTATCAACCATCAGAATAAAATCATGAACTCCTGATAGGTTCCCTTCCGATAACATGCCGGGAAGCATTAATACTTATTTGTACGTTCATGCCATCTGGTGTACAGCCGGCAGGCATGATGTAATTAGCCAGGTGGCAAAAAAAGTGTTATTCCCTTACATGAAACAAAGCGCGGAACAAAAAGGCATGCAGGTAATGGCTGTTAATGGAGCCAGTAACCACGTACATTGCATTTTTAAGTTATTGCCTACACAATCCGTTTCGGAAATTGTTAACCAGCTTAAAAGCGAATCGGGCAATTGGTTGAACAGCAATAAATTTTTACCGCAAATTTTTGAATGGGAAGATATCTATTCCGCTTATTCGGTAAGCCCGTCTGCCGTTGATAAAGCAATTGAGTATATCAATAACCAGGAAGAATACCACAAAACAAAATCATTAGACGAAGAATTGGCGGCATTTGATAAGATGGTTGTTCAGCTTACATGATGAGCTATTATTTAAAAACCCTATTCAGCATCTAAACCAGAAACAGCTACAATGGATCCGGTAACATATAAGTTTAGCAATACTTCTACACAATATTATTTCGATGCTGGCTTTCCTCAATTAAAGAAAATAGTTGATCAAAAGTCGGCCATCGTTGTTACGGATGAGAATGTGTTCAGTGCCCACTCCAAAAAATTTAAGGGCTGGAACACCATTGTGCTTAAACCAGGCGAAGGTTATAAAGTGCAGGCTACTGTTGATACTATTATTGAACAAATGATAGCGCTGCATGCCGACAGAAAATCAACGCTTATTGGCGTTGGCGGCGGCGTAATCACCGATATTTCGGGCTATGCCGCTTCGGTATATATGCGGGGCATTGCTTTTGGATTTGTGCCAACCTCTGTATTGGGTATGGTCGACGCCAGCATAGGTGGCAAAAACGGAATTGATGTAGGCGTTTATAAAAATATGGTAGGCGTTATCCGCCAGCCTTCTTTCCTACTGCACGATCATGGCTTTTTGTATACTTTACCACAAAGCGAATGGGAAAATGGTTTTGCCGAAATCATTAAACACGCATGCATAAAAGACAGGTCGATGTTTGGTGAACTGAAAGCCAATACGCTAAAAACTTATCAAAACAACAAACAAGCTATCCGCGCTTTAATTAAACGTAATGCCTTGATTAAAATTAAAGTGGTACAAAAAGATGAATTTGAAAAAGGGGAGCGCAGGCTTTTGAATTTCGGTCATACGCTCGGGCATGCGTTGGAGAATCAATATGAGCTTTCACATGGCCAGGCTATCTCAATCGGAATGACCTATGCCAGCGAAATGTCGGCACAATTGAGAGGATTTAAAGATACAGATAAGATAACTACCCTGTTGGAACAATATGGATTGCCGACTTATGCCGACTTTGATAAAAAGAAAGCAATGGAGATATTAAAGATGGATAAGAAAAGGGAGAGCAAAGAAATGAATTATGTTTTGTTGGATAACATTGGCAAAGGAGTCGTTCAATCAATTCCTTTACCTCAACTGGAAAAACTGATATCAGCATTTTAAACCATGATCGCAACTATTCAACCTTCGCGTTTATCAAATACGATTCAGGCTCCGGCATCTAAAAGTTCCATGCAGCGCGCCTGTGCCGCCGCCTTGATCTCTAAGGGCAAAAGTATCATTACTAATCCCGGGTTTTCCAACGATGATAAAGCAGCATTGCAGATCATTGAAGCATTGGGAACAAAAGTAAAAATGCTGCCCGATGGAACAATAGAAACCGATAGTACGGGGGTAACCTTATCTTCTCCCTTTAGTCAACAGTCGGAGCGGGTGGTAAATTGTGGCGAAAGCGGGCTGGGCATACGCATGTTTTCTCCCATTATTGCATTAAGTGAACAACCGGTTACCATAGAGGGCAAAGGAAGTTTGTTACAGCGCCCAATGGATTTTTTTGACGAAGTACTGCCTCAGTTAAGCGTAACCGTTAGTTCTAACAAGGGGAAGCTGCCCATAAAAGTCACCGGCCCGTTACAACCCCGGAATATTGAAATTGATGGCTCATTGAGTTCTCAGTTTTTAACCGGTTTACTCATGTCGTATGCTGCTGCGGATGCGGGCGATGTTACCATCACCGTAAATAATTTAAAAAGCAGGCCCTATATCGATCTCACACTCAAAGTGATGAAGGACTTTGGTTTAAAGGTTCCGCAAAATAAAAACTACAGCGCATTTCATTTTGAACAAAGCAAACCTGTACCCGATGCTCCGGGTGGTACCCCTGTTGTGCGTTATATAGTGGAAGGCGACTGGAGCGGTGGCGCTTTTTTGCTGGTTGCCGGCGCCATTGCGGGAAATATTGAAATATATGGTCTTGACCCGGATTCCACACAGGCAGACAAAAAAATATTGGAGGCGTTGAAAGATGCGGGTGCAGGAATAGCCATCAGCCATGCTTCCATCAGGTTATTTCCCGGCGAACTAAAGGCGTTCGCATTCGATGCAACAGATTGCCCGGACCTTTTTCCGCCGCTGGTGGCGCTAGCGGCGTATTGCGATGGAATAACCGCCATTAAGGGAGTGGGCAGGTTAGCACACAAAGAAAGCAACCGCGGTTTAACACTCCAGGACGAATTTGCCAAGATGGGATTAACGATAGATTTACAGGATGATTTCATGATGGTGCATGGAGGACAAGGACTGACGGGTGCAATGGTACACTCACGCCACGATCACCGCATTGCTATGGCCTGCGCCACGGCAGCCCTGCGGGCAAAAGGAGAAACAATTGTGGAAGAAGCAGATGCCATCAATAAATCGTATCCTTCTTTTTATGAAGACTTACAAAAGTTAGGGGCAATAGTAAAAATTAATCAACCGGCAGCTAATCTTTAGCAGGCAATCATTAGCTTTAACGTTTATCCTTTTATGAATTCTTTTGGCAGGATATTTCAGGTGCATATTTTTGGTGAATCGCATGGCGAAAGCGTGGGTATTAATATAGACGGTTGTCCGGCCGGGCTGCCGCTTACAGTGGAAGATTTTTTACCTGATATTGAAAGAAGAAAAGGCGGCACGCAAAAAGGCACTACGCCAAGACAGGAATCGGATCTGCCGATTTTTAAAAGCGGTATCTTTAACGACACCACTACCGGCGCACCCATTACCATACTGTTTGAAAATAACAATACCCGGTCGGGCGATTATCAAAAACAAAGGGCTGTTCCACGGCCGGGTCATGCCGATTTTGTTGCTCATCAAAAATTTGGAGGCTATGAAGATTACAGGGGAGGCGGACATTTTAGCGGCCGGCTTACGGTGGCATTGGTAGCGGCGGGCGTAATCGCCAAAAAACTATTGCAACGCAGCAACCAGTCCCAGGGCAATTCAAATAATGCTGATACCCGGAAGGTATCCGTTACCGCATCGATACTGGAAATTGGCGGGGAGCAGGATATTGAAAAAGGACTTCAAAAAGCCATAGAAGCAAAAGATACCATTGGTGGTATTGTTGAATGCCGGGTAAAGGGGCTTCCGGTAAGTTTAGGCGAGCCGTTTTTCGATTCCGTTGAATCTTTACTGAGTCATGCTGTTTTTGCTATACCGGCCATACGCGGAATTGAATTTGGGACCGGCTTTGCCGCTGCAAAAATGTTTGGCAGTGATCATAATGATGCCATTGCGGATATGAGCGGCTCCACGCGCACCAATCATGCAGGAGGTATTGTGGGCGGCATAAGCAATGGAAATGAACTGGTTTTCCGCATAGCGGTAAAACCCACTTCGTCTACACCAAAAAATCAAAATACATTGAATTGGGAAACCGGCGCCACCGAAGACTTCTCAGTAAAAGGACGTCATGATCTCTGTATTGCATTACGGGTGCCTGTTGTGCTGGAAGCCGTTACGGCCCTTGTACTCGCCGATCTGATGCTTATTGAACAACGAATACCAAGACGATTTTAAAAAACGTTATATATTTTAACAAGATTGCCATGCCAACCATATACCATATTACTACTGCCACCGAATGGGCAGATGCCCGGCAAAAGGGTTATTATGCTTCACTTGCATTGAAAGAAGAAGGATTTATACATTGCAGTGAAGAAAGACAAATACCGGACGTGCTCAAGAGATACTTTTCCGGCAAAACAAACCTCGTAAAATTAGTGATAGATACCGCTAAATTAAAGAGCCAGCTAATTTACGATTGGTCGAATGCTATTGAAGACACATTTCCACACATCTATGGCCCCATTAACCTTGATGCTGTTATCAACGTTGAAGAAATATCGCCGGGTTGATATACATCAATCGCCCGATAACAATTTATGCCTTATTGTTGAGGGATGATAATAAATGATTCTTCTCGCTGTTTTACTGCCTGTATCATACGGTTTTTACGATAGTGATAGGTATTTTTACTTACCCAACACGGGATAGTACGATCACTTAAAGAATGAACCTGTATGAAAAGTTTACTCGTTATTACCAGTATTATCCTAATATCCTTTCAATTAGAGCATATTGTTGTAGCAAACTTGTCTGGCCCATCTGATAAAATATCAACACGGGCCGAATCTACAACTGTTAAGAAGATGCTGGCAGAAGCAGCCCGCCTGGACAGCAGTATTGTGTCGACAAAGGAAAGAGCAGTTCCTTTAGCTGTTGAAACACCAAAAATTGTAACGGAGCACAGAAAAAAAGAAACACCGGTAAGAGCGAAGGTGAATAAAAGTATTGAACAAATCAATACCAGGAACGCTCTGTTGCATCAGCAGATGAAACTATCCGGCAATTACGTTAAGCTTGGTTCACTCCAGTTTGCTTTTGGGAAATCTGAAAACATTACAATCGCAGAATTTAATATCATTCTTCAATTTGCTGATCAACTGATTTTTGACCAGTCATTGAAAATAAGTATTGCAGGTTTCACTGATAATATAGGAACAGCCGCCTATAATAAAACGCTCTCCTCATCGAGAGCCCAGCATGTTAAACAGTATTTGATTGACCTGGGTGTTAGTGAAAAACAAATTATTACTTCCGCAAATGGTTTTTCATACCCTGTTGCAGACAATGCGACAGACGAAGGAAGAATGAGCAACAGGCGGGTTGAACTTTTACTTTTGCAATAACGTCACGAGTCACCCCCACTAAGCTTCTACAGCACACGTGTACGTTTGAAAAGCAAGTATCGCCAACAAAAAAAGCATGTGATTCAACACATGCTTCATTTCATTATTTGGCATCCCACAAAAAAATAAACGAAATTATATCACGAGCATTGAATCGCCGTAACTGAAGAAACGATATTTATCCTTTATAGCTTTTTTGTATGCTTCAATAGCCAGGTCGTATCCCGCGAAAGCACAAGTCATTATTAAAAGGCTTGTTTTGGGAAGATGAAAATTAGTGATCAGCGAATCAGCTATAGAAAAATTATAGGGTGGATGGATAAAAGTATTGGTCCAGCCTTCAGAAGGTTTCAACAACTTTTCCGCGGTGAAAGACGATTCAAGCGCCCTCATGGTGGTAGTTCCCACAGAACAAATTCTTTTTCCTTCAAGCCTGGCTTTGTTTACAATACTGCATGCTTTTTCTTCTATCCTGTAATACTCCGCATCCATTTTGTGTTTGCTCAGGTCTTCCACTTCTATCGGGCGAAAAGTGCCAAGGCCCGTGTGTAATGTGATCTCAGCGAAACGGATGCCCTGAATTTCCAGGCGCTTAATCAATTCAATACTAAAATGCAGCCCCGCTGTTGGCGCTGCAACAGCTCCTTCGTGTTTGGCGTATACAGTCTGATAGCGTTCCCTGTCTTCCTCATCTGGCTTGCGCTTAATGTATTTTGGTAAGGGGGTTTCTCCCAAGGTATTGAGCACTTGCTTAAATTCCTCGTTGCTACCATCAAAAAGAAAACGGATTGTCCGTCCTCTTGAAGTGGTATTGTCAATCACCTCGGCAACAAGGTCTTCCGCGTCTCCAAAATACAGTTTGTTACCTACTCTTATTTTTCGGGCGGGATCTACAATAACATCCCATAATTTATTCTGGTGGTTCAGTTCGCGAAGCAAAAAAACTTCAATTTTGGCGCCTGTTTTCTCTTTGCGGCCATACATCCTGGCGGGAAATACTTTAGTGTTATTCACTACAAAAACATCCTTATCATCAAAATAATCCAGCACATCACGAAAATGTTTGTTTTCGATTTGTCCGGTAGCCCGGTGCACCACCATCATACGTGCATCTTCTCTTTTTTTTGCCGGATGTTGTGCGATAAGGTTAAGAGGCAGATCAAAACGGAATTGTGATAATTTCATCTGAGTGTTTATTATTTTTTTCAGTCACATGAAACTTCCCTTATCAACGCGGCGAGGTACTTTGTATAGCCTGAACCTGATCTTACGGTACCAGGTTTCATGTAAATAGCTGTATTTTACAGCGTGCAAAGGTAAGGAAATAATATATTCATCTTTGAAATCTTTGCAGCCCACATAAAATATCTGCAACCAGTGAATATTAGGCAATACGGCCGTTACGATTGCAATATTCCTTTGGGGATGGCAGCCACCAGTTCCTTAGTGTAATCGGTTCGTGGTGCATTGTATATTTCTTCGGCAGACCCGGATTCCACTATTTTTCCGTTATTCATCACCAGTATGCGATCGCTGATATAACGAACCACAGAGAGGTCATGAGAAATGAAAAGAGCAGCGAAGTTGAATTCTTTTTTTAAATCATTAAGCAGGTTGAGTACTTGTGCCTGCACGCTTACATCGAGCGCAGACACCGATTCGTCGTAAATAATAAAAGATGGGTTAAGTGCCAGGGCTCTCGCTATTCCGATACGCTGCCGTTGACCGCCACTAAACTCATGAGGAAAGCGGTCATAATGATCTGCACTTAAATTAACCTTCTCCAATATATTGATTATTAATTCTTTACGATTACTATGACGCTCCCCTATCCCATGAATTTGTAACCCTTCCTGTATTGCGCTACCCACGGAAAGGCGGGGATTGAGGGAGGAATAGGGGTCCTGAAATATGATCTGCATATCTTTTCGCTTAAGGCGCATCTCGTTCAAAGACATGCGAAGTAAATCTTCGTTTTTAAAATACAGTTGCCCGGCAGTGGGCTCAATCAAACGAAGCAAACTTCTGCTCAAGGTTGTTTTGCCACAGCCCGATTCTCCTACTAAACCCACCGTTTCGCCTTCGTAAATATCGAAACTCACATCATCAACAGCTTTTGTATAAGTGCTTTGCTTAGCCCAAATTTTTCGTTTGCCCGGAAACCATACCCTTAAACCGTCAACTTTTAACAGCGGTTGTTTGCTATTCATGTCAATTTTATCACCTGGTAAAGCTGGCAATTCCTTGTCACCGAAAGATTTGTTTGTTAGCTGAGACGGTCTTTCCTTTCGCTCAATACTACCATCTTCGTGCAGGGTCATAAAATCATTTACCACCGGCAACTTCCCGCCCTTTGGGTGCAGTGCCGGTCTGCAGCTCAATAAAGCTTTAGTATAAGGATGCTGAGGGTTCATAAATATTTCCTGTATGGTATTCTGTTCAACAATCCTGCCTTTAAACATCACAATAACACGGTCGGCTATGTCGGCTACCAATCCAAGGTCGTGACTAATGAAGATCACTCCCATATTTTTTTCAACCTGGAGCTCCCTGATGAGTTGAAGAATATTTTGCTGTACTGTTACGTCTAATGCTGTGGTTGGTTCATCTGCTATAAGTAGGGATGGCTCACAACTCATAGCCATGGCAATCATTACCCGTTGTTTTTGTCCACCACTTATTTCATGTGGAAAGCGGTTAAACATATCGAGGGGATTGGGTAAATGAACTTTTTCAAATAATGCTATCGTTTGTTGCTTGGCCGCAATGGATTTAATGTTTTGATGCAACAATATGGCTTCCATTACCTGGTCGCCGCAGGTGTATAAGGGATTAAGAGAGGTCATGGGTTCCTGGAAAATCATGGCAATTTTACTGCCTCTCACTGATTGCATTTCTTTTTCGTGTAATTGCAAAAGATTTACGCCCGTTTTCCCATCCGCAGAAAAATGGATGACACCATTCGTATACTCAGCAGGCGGGGCGGGCAACAACTGAAGTACCGCAAGTGAGGTTACTGATTTTCCGGATCCAGACTCTCCCACAATCGCCACCGTTTCACCCCTATCCACCGTAAAAGAAATGTCGTGCAGTGCAAGTGAAAGTCTTCCTTCCTGGCGAAAGCCAATGCAAAGATTTTGTATGGATAACAGGGGTAGCATATAATGGTTAGAATCTCAAGTGCCTTACTGTTAATCCATCATTGATTAATTGCTTAAGAGAATCAATACCGATCTTAAGATGCGTGGAAACGAATTCATTGGTAATTTTAATATCGCTGGCTTCCGTTTTAACGCCTTCCGGTATCATGGGTTGGTCGCTTACGAGCAAAAGCGCCCCGGTCGGTATTCTATTATAGAATCCCACGGAAAAAATAGTAGCAGTTTCCATATCAATGGCGTAAGCCCGTATTTTTTTAAGATAGTCTTTAAATGCCTCATCATGCTCCCAAACCCGCCTGTTGGTAGTATAAACCGTACCGGTCCAGTAATCCACACCATATTCTCTTATTGTAGTAGAAATTGCTTTTTGCAAAGCAAAAGCAGGCAATGCCGGAACTTCTGCCGGAAGATAGTCATTAGAAGTTCCTTCGCCGCGGATAGCCGCTATCGGCAAAATAAGGTCGCCAAGCTTATTTCTTTTTTTTAGTCCGCCGCATTTGCCTAAAAATAAAACGGATTTGGGTTCAATAGCAGTGAGCAAATCCATGATGGTTGCAGCTCCGGGACTCCCCATTCCGAAATTAATAATCGTTATTCCCCCGGCAGTTGCACATTGCATCGCCTTATCAGTTCCCATCACTTCAACCTTATTCCATTGGGCGAAATAATTAACATACCGGCTGAAGTTCGTTAACAGTATATATTTACCAAAGTTTTTGAGTTTCTCCCCGGTATACCGTGGCAGCCAGTCTGCAACAATCTGAGCTTTGGTTTGCATACCTCTTTATTGGCTAAATTAGCACATTCATTATTAAGTATGATTAAAATACACTACCCGCAATACCAATATAAAATTAAAACCGAAAAAGGTAAGGAGTATATTTTTGATGATATAAGAAAACAATGGGTAAATCTTACTCCGGAAGAGTGGGTAAGGCAAAATTTTCTGCAATACCTGGTACAGGTAAAAAAATTCCCGCCATCATTAATTGCAATAGAAAAAGAAATTCGCCTCGGTGAATTAACCAAGCGCTGTGATATTGTGATTTACAGTAAAAATGCAAAACCATTGCTACTGGTAGAATGTAAGGCTATGGAAGTAAAAATCGACACAGGCACAGCGGAACAAATCATCCGGTATAATATGTCGTTGCCTGTACAATACCTCGTTCTTACAAATGGGAGATACTGTTTTGCCTTTGAGAGAACAGCATCCGACTTTTTTCAATTGTCCGAAATCCCCGGGTGGAGAAATAGTTAGTCCGTCACACCGCTACTCCTGTACCGTTTTAGCACTATCATGATCTTTGATCTTATTGTATAACGTTTTACGGTCTATTTTAAGAATCTCAGCGGCTTTTGTTTTATTATAATTTACCTGTTTCAATACTTTAAGTATGGTTTCATATTCTGCCTGGGACGCGGCGCCTTTCAAATCCGGTGGTTTTGACAACTGGGACTTTAAGCCCGGTTCACCAGCAGTTTCATTAGATAAAGCAGGTTGCAGAATTTCATTGGGCAAAACAGAGATATTAATAAGCTTTGTACTGGTTAACAATGCTGCCCGGCGAATTACGTTTCTGAATTCACGCAGGTTACCAGGCCAACTATATTGAACAAATAACTGCAACACCTCATCTTCAAAACCCTCAATATCCTTGTTGAGTTCGTCGCAAGCTTTCTGCAAAAAGAAATCTGCAAATAACGGGATATCTTCTTTTCGGTCCCTTAGCGGTGGGATATAAATTGAAAATTCATTGAACCTGTGAAAAAGATCTTCCCTGAATCTTCCTTTTTTATAGCCTTCCTGCAAATTTTCATTGGAGGCTACAATTATCCTGATATCAAGATTCATTTCCTTGTTACCTCCTACCCTTTTAAACTTACGCTCCTGTATTACCCTAAGTAATGCGGCCTGTACGTCAAGCGGCAGGTTACCCACCTCATCAAGGAATATGGTTCCCCCATTTGCCATTTCAAAATGCCCTTCTTTATCGCTTATTGCACCTGTAAAAGATCCTTTCACATGCCCGAATAACTCACTCCCGGCCAATTCTTTCGACAAAGTGCCACAGTCTAAGGCAATAAAAGGTTTGTTCGCCCGGTCGCTGTATTGATGAATGGTCTTTCCAACAACTTCCTTCCCGGTGCCACTTTCACCATATAAAATCACGCTGTATGGTGTAGGTGATACCAGTTTTATCTGCTTATATAGTTCCTTTGTCGCGGGATCGTTACCAACAAGGTATTCATCATCAGAAAACGCCGACTTGTCTTTTTGTGAATTACTTTTGTTACTGGAAGCGTTGATCATCTCCATGCTTTGCCCAATCCGGTGCTCCTGCGATTTTTTAATAACGTTCAGCACTTCATCTGGTATAAGGGGTTTCGCAATATAGTCGAACGCTCCCTGTTTGATGATCTCAACTGCTGTCTTAATATCGGAATAACCGGTTATAATGATAACAGTTGCAGATGGGTTAATAGCCTTAATCTCCCTCAATACATCTTTTCCCTCTTTATCGCCTAACCTGAAATCGCAGAGCACGATATCAAAATCCCTTTCCTTAAATTTAGCAATGCCCGAATTTCCTGTATAGGCTGTTTCCGTTTCAAATCCCTTACGTTGCAAAAACCTGCTCAATAATGCGCACATGTCCATATCGTCGTCTATGATCAAAATTCTACTCATAATCAACATTTGTTTACGTTCGTTATCTAAGTTAATTCAAAACATTTAAATGATGCGTTGACGGCTATTACTCACCAAATTTACATACTTCCATCAATAACTAATTTAAAACCACCGCCTGAAGCGGTGG
>CAYMKT010000020.1:37432-39392 GCA_964391065.1 uncultured Terrimonas sp.
GTTGTTGAACGGAATCAGCGTTTTGGGAAAAATAATCCACATTTATGAATATGCTGCTAACTACAGCCTTCATCATTAGGCTCATTTGTGATAATTTATGGTAGTTGGAATGATTCTCGTATGCGTTTTCAAGTTTAGGGTAATAATAAGATTAATTTCTCCCCAATGTGGCAGGCTAGTTGTAAGATGATATGGGTATGTTTTATATATATATGTACGAGCTTTTAGCTGTACTCAGAAAACCTGTTAGTACGCCTTTATGAAAGTATTAATCATTGATGACGAATTAGATATATGCTATTTGTTAAGCGGAATATTACAACAGCAGCATTTTAGTACCAGCTACGTAACAACGCTTTCCGACGCTGAAGTTGCTTTAAAGAACGACCAGCCATCAATTATCTTTCTCGACAATCACTTGCCGGATGGATTGGGAATTGATTTTATTCAGTTTATTAAAACACGATATCCTACGATCAAGGTAATAATGATAACGGCTCATGATAGTCCGGCCGAACACAGAAAAGCATATGCGGAAGGTGTAGACCTGTTTATTCCTAAGCCGTTTACCAAAGAAAAAATTTATTCCGCTATTGAACATGTGAGAGCATAGTGGAGTTGCATTGATTTACTCAGTATGTAGAAATAATTTCGCATTCCGAGGTTAACCTTAAGCAGATACCATTAGTATCTTGAAACGGAACCTTTACCAGTGGCGAGTTAGGAGATTCCGTATTTTTTGGCTGAATATTTTAAATATATAGAAATACGATCTCGATTAATCATCCATTTATTCATTAAAAATTTATTTTTTATGGGAAATTTGTTATACCTGGTAGCTGTAATTTTAGTAATAGCCTGGGCTGTAGGCTTTTTGGGCTATCATGCAGGCGGATTAATACATATTCTTTTGGTTATCGCCGTGATTGCGGTGATACTGAAAATAGTAAGAGGCGCAGCAAATTAGGGTTTAGCCTGCCCGCTAAGTGAATTAATACTTTCTTAATTTTTAAAAAACAACTTATGGAAAGCTGGGAATTGAAGCTTAAAGGCAACTGGAATGAAATAAAAGGCAAGCTCAAGCAAAAATATGCTAGCCTTACAGATGATGATCTGGTTTACCAGGAAGGAAAAGACGATGAATTATTAGGAAGAATTCAGCAAAAAATAGGAAAAAGCAAAGACGAGATGATAAAGTGGATAGAGCAGTTATGACCTATAAATAAGCTTGAGTTGTGAACCATTTATTTGCGAAAAATGCAAATTCCACCGATGAGTTTGCATTCTTCGCTTCAACGGAGTTCCTTTCCGGGAAACAGTATCAGGCAAAATCAAATGTAATAACAAAACGTGTTCCTTTACCAACCTCACTTTCAACATTAATACTGCCTTTATGGCTTAAAATAATACTTTCCGTATTCGTGAGCCCCAGTCCGGTTCCTTTTGTTTTGTTACTGTAATAGGGTTCAAACAACTTATTGATCGTTTCGTTGTCCATACCGCTTCCGTTATCCGCGATCTCCACAACGCATTTATTGTTTTTTTCAAAGGTTGTCAGGGTTATTACTCCTTCCGCGGGTTCCATAGCTTCAATAGCATTCACAATGATATTGAGAAAAGCGATTTTTATCTTTTCCTTATCCACTGAGATTTCGCAGAGATTTTTACCATAATTCTTCACGATACTGATATCATTTAAAATCAGCCGGTCCTTTGCCAGGTCAACCGCTTCATCGAGCAACAGGTTAACCGACACGTTCTCTGCCTGGAGTTCTATAAATTTGGTAGAATCCAAAAGCTCGGTAATAAGCATATTGATCCGTTGACTGTTCCGGGTAATCATATCATAAAAAATGTTCCGGTTTTCTTCTCCGGCATCCAGTTCCGATTTTAGCTGGTCTACCGATAGGTTAATATTTGTCAAAGGATTTCTTACCTCGTGCGCAATGGTACGCGCAAT
>CAYMKT010000021.1:0-15704 GCA_964391065.1 uncultured Terrimonas sp.
ACGATTAGCTCTTCCTGCATATCTTTAAGTAATATGAAAAAGGAGAAAGGAAATTTCGACGCTTCTCAATCATTCCTGTACAGCAAGTGCATGCGGGAATGGTGGCCGGCGCTGGATGCACACCGCCAGGTTTTGCATTATAAAAAAGGGGAAATCATATTCAGCGAAGGCGCCCGGGTAGATGGCGTTTTTTTTATGATGAAAGGGGTTGTAAAAGTGCATAAACACTGGGCCGACGACAAAGAGTTGATTGTTCGTTTTGCGAAAGAACAGGATATTCTCGGTCACCGCGGATTGAGCACTCATTCCCCGGTTTATCCTATCACCGCCACCGTATTGGAAAATACCACAGTTTGTTTTGTAGAGACCTCCTTTTTTCGTTCAACCCTTGCCGTTAACCCGGGTTTCACGTACGATTTTATGATGTTTATGGCCGATGAACTGTACCTTTCTGAGCAACGCATGCGCGACCTGGCTCATATGCCGGTAAAAGGACGTGTGGCTAAGGCCCTGCTTTCTATTGCCCAAAAGTTTGGAGTAAAAGATGATGGCTTTATTGCCTTCACGGTTAGCCGGCATGATATTGCCGCTTACACCGGCGCTGCGTATGAAACCGTATACAAGATTCTGATGGAATTTTCGGAAGCCGGGTATATTAAAACAAAGGCAAAAGATATTGCCATTACGGCCGGCGGTACCGTGGAGTTGGAAAACCTGAGCCGTTAATTTGCTATCGGGAGTCGTCCAAAATAAAAAAAGCATCATTAACTGATGCCTTTTACCCGATTTTGTGTTTTAATATCTTTATTGTACTTCAGTGCTGAGGTAAAGCTCCTCATCTATTAAAATACGACCGCAGTTTTCGCATACGATAATTTTTTTATGCTGACGGATCTCACTTTGCCTTTGAGGAGGAATAGCATTAAAGCAGCCGCCACAGGCATCTCTCAACACCGGTACAATCGCCAGTCCGTTCCGGTAACTTTTGCGGATCCTTTCATAAGAAGCCAACAGGCGCGGTTCCACTTTGTCACGGGCTTCGCCGGTCATTTTGTTAAATTCGTTTTCTTCTTTTTCCGTATCGCCTATTATTTTTTCGAGTTCGCCTTTTTTGTGTTTCAAAACTCCTTCCTTATTGGCAACCGCTTTTTTAGCGTTTTCAAGTAAACGGGCTTTGTCGGCAATTTCTTCGTTCGCGTCCTTAATGTGCTTCTCCGCTAATTTTATCTCGAGCCCCTGCAATTCCATTTCTTTATTAATGGCTTCAAACTCGCGGTTGTTCTTTACATTCTCGCTTTGCTTTTCGTATTTTTTTACCAGGGCCTGCGAATCCCTGATGATGTTTTTCTTTTGTTCAATAAACTCCTGGATGCCGTTTATCTCTTCTTCTACGCGGGTTTGCCTGGCATGGAGACCCTGGATTTCATCTTCAAGGTCGCGCACTTCCATCGGAAGCTCTCCCTTTAAAATTTTAATCTCATCTAATTTGGAATCTATTTTTTGCAAAGAAACGAGCGAAGAAAGCTTTTCTTCTACAGAGAATTCTTTTACGTTGGCCATATGATTTGATACGATTTATGAATTATACGTAATAAAGTACCGGGTTGGTATGAATTGCCGTTTTAAGGACGGCAAAGGTAGGGAATTTTTCCAGCAAAATATCATGCAGTAAATCAATGGTGAATTGTTCACTTTCAAAATGGCCAACGTCGGCTATAATCATTCTTCCATCTGCATCAAAAAACTCGTGGTATTTGATGTCGGCGCAAATAAAAATATCTGATTTTTTTTGTAATGCACTGGAAATCAAAAAACTACCTGCTCCGCCACAAAACGACACCCGGTGAATGGGTCTGCCGGTAAAACGCGTATGCCGGATAAGCGGGGTTTGTAAAGTTTTCTTTAAAAATGCCAGGAATTGATTTTCTTCCATGGGGTAGGGGAGTAGCCCGGTTATCCCCGCCCCAATATGCTGATGTGTGTTGGAAAGGGGTACAATATCGTAAGCGGGTTCTTCGTAAGGATGCGTGCTGATTAATGTTTTTACAAGGCTTTGTTCCTGCCAGGCAGGAAAAATCACTTCTATCTTCACTTCTTTTTCGCTGTGCAATTCCCCGGTAACTCCGGCAAAGGGAGCGGTTCCTTCTTCTCCCTTAAAAGTGCCCGATCCATCCGTATTAAAGCTGCAATGGCTGTAATTGCCTATATGGCCGGCGCCGGCGTTGAACAGCGCGGTTCTTAGTTTGTCGCCATAAGCCACCGGCACAAACGTATATAGTTTTTTGAGCGTTGCTTCTTTCGGCAATAACGGGGAACGTTGGGTTAAACCCAATTGATCCGCCACCCGGCCGTTTACGCCGGTAATAATATTATCGAGGTTGGTGTGAATAGCATAAATGGCAATATCGTTTTTAATGGCTTTAATAATGGTGCGTTCTGTTTCGTTTTTTCCGTTCATTCTTTTCAGACCTTTAAAAATAACCGGGTGATGGGCTGTGATAAGGTTGCAACCCCGGCTCAAAGCTTCGTCAACAACGGCTTCGGTAACATCCAGCGAACAAATGGCGCCGGTGCAGTTCCATTCCTGGTCGCCCGTGAGCAAGCCGGCATTGTCGTAGGGCTCCTGTAGCGCGGGAGAAGCCATATTTTCTAAAACGTTAATGATGTCCTTAATTTTCATAACTCTTCAAAAAGTAATATAAAAATAGATATTACTTTGCTGCAATTCCTTTTTAGTGGGTACAAAGGTCATGTTATGATAAAATGAGCCGGTATAGCGCCGCTTCAATCGCGAAGGATCATCCATGCCGGATTGCTGGATTAAGGAAAAATAAAACATGAATGCGTGAAAAGACTGGTATTGTTCTTCATTTGCTCAATCGTATTGTTACCTGCACAGGCGCAACAGTACAGGGGAAACTGGGACGCCTATCTCATGAAGGTCGATCAAAAACCCGTTTCTATTATGGTGGATCTCGATTTTGGGTCTTCGGTAGAAGCGAAACAAAGACCGAACGTTATTGTTGTGCGCCTGCAATTGAATAATGTACAGCAGGATGGCATGCCCGGCAAAGAAGAATGGAAGCTGTTAGATAGTCTGGAAAATGAGTTGGTGAATATGTTACGGAACAATTTAAACGCTATTTATGCCGGCAGGTATACGCTTGATGGGATAAGAGATTTTTATTTTTACACCAATGATACGTCCAATTGCAGGTCGCATATTAAATTGCTGTTCCAGTCTTTTCCATCCTATACATGGGAATTAAAAATAAAATCCGATGCCGGCCTCAGTTATTACAAGAACGTATTATATCCCACTCCAAGAGAGATGGAACGTATTCAGAACCGCATTGTAGTGGATGATCTGCGTAAAAAAGGGGATATGCTTACGGCGCCGCGAAAAGTAGACCATTTTATTTTCTTTAAAACCGAAGCCGACAGGAAAAGATTTGCGGGTATAGTGCAGGATAGCGGCTTTGTAGTGGAACATGCCGGGCAGGAAATTGGGATCAACGACTTTCCTTTTAGTTTGCAGGTTTCAAGAATAGATAAAGTGGATTATAATAGTATTGATACGGTTAGTTTATTCCTTTGGGAACTGGCGATGCAGCATTTTGGCAGGTACAATGGCTGGGAGACCTTTGTGGTAAAAACCGGCGAATAATATTAAAAATGTGCGGGAAATATGTCTATGACTTCAACACAAAAATACCAGCAATACGTAAAGTGGATGCACGGAATAGCAGATGTAAAAAATGCGCTGGCGGTTTTGCAATGGGACCAGGAAACCTATCTGCCCGTCAGGGGCGCCGCGCTTCGGGGTCAGCAAATGGCAACGCTCAGCGAAATTGCGCATGAACGCTTTGCAGATGAAAAACTGGGTGTGTTACTGAATGAACTGGTGGCAGGAGGCGGACTTACGGATACGCAACAACGCAATGTTGTGTTAACCCTGGAAGATTATGTAAAGAACAAAAAATATTCTTCTGCCTTTGTGCGTGAACTGTCTGAATGTACCAGTAAAAGCTATCATGCATGGATTGAAGCGGGAAAACAGAATGACTTCCGGATTTTTGAAAAAAAACTGGATGATTTAATCCGGTTGAAAAAGGAAGAGGCGCATCTTTTGGGATTTAAACAGCATCCCTACGATGCCTTATTAAATGAATTCGAAAAGGGCGCTACCGTGGAGTGGCTTGACGGGTTGTTCGGCAGCATGCAGCAACCACTCAAGGCATTGCTTTCATCTGTCAGCGGTATGCCGCAGCCCGAAGATGGTTTTTTACACCAGCATTTCGATAAGGATGCTCAATGGCAATTCGGACTTGATATGCTGAAACAGATGGGCTACGATTTTGAAGCCGGCCGGCAGGACCTGTCCGCACATCCGTTCAGCACCAGTTTTAATACCGGCGACGTGCGTATTACCACCCGTATCGATGAAAACGATTTTACTTCCATGACCTGGAGCTGCCTTCATGAGGGCGGTCATGCCTTATATGAGCAAGGCCTGCCACCGGAGCAATACGGCCTGCCGGCGGGCGAATACTGTTCGTTGGGGATCCATGAATCACAAAGCCGTCTTTGGGAAAACTGCATCGGCAGAAGCAAAGCCTTTATTGATCATAATATTCAACATATCAAACAATATTTCCCCCAATTAAAGCCATACAGTTCCACCGTATTGTTTAAGGCGGTAAACAGGGTTCAGCCTTCCCTCATACGCACAGAAGCCGATGAACTGACCTATCACTTCCATGTAATGATACGCTACAACCTGGAGAAGAAGCTGATAGAAGGCAGCCTGCAGGCAAAAGACATTCCTTCGTTCTGGAACGAATCCTACCGGGAGTTACTGGGCGTTGAGGTTCCGGATGATAAAAAGGGTTGTTTGCAGGATATACACTGGAGCCACGGAAGTTTTGGATACTTTCCTACCTATAGCCTGGGAAGCTTATATTCGGCACAGTTTTTCGCCGCTATACAAAAGCAATATCCCCAATTACCGGACAGCATAGCCAGCGGAGACTATAGCCAGGTGCATCATTGGCTACAAAACCATGTATATCAATACGGAAGAGCCTGTACAAGCGAAGAATTGTGCAATAAAGCAACAGGCGAACCGTTACAACTGAAGTATTTTATTCAATACCTTGCGGATAAATACAAAACCGTGTATCAGCTTGATATAAAATAGGATGAGATGAGGAAACTGAATTTTTATGTGCCATTTCTTTTTATACTTGTTTTTTCAACAGGACTTACCCATTGTAAAAAAACAAAAGAGAAACTGCAGGAACGGTACATTGTAGATGCTATCACTAATGGGAGATGGATCGTGCAAACCTTTACCGAAGATAATATTGATGTTACAGCCAGTTTCAAGGATTATGAATTTCAATTTACCGATAACGGAAAGGTGATTGGGATAAAAACATCAACGTCCGAACAAATTCCAGGTACCTGGGTAGGTAATATCGCAGATCTAACCATTGCGTCTGCATTCCCTGGCGCAGGAGAACCCTTGAGCAAACTGAATGATACCTGGAAAGTTACCAACAGCTCAACCGAACTTGTGGAAGCCAAACCCTTCAATACCAGCCGTATCGCATATCTTAAGCTGGTAAAAAAAGGATAAGGGTGTGCGGATGCTATGCCAACTTCCTTGTGTAAACCAACGTACTTAAAGTTAACGCGAAGTTCCTTTGTACTTACTCACGGCTAAGTATGTGGGTGCTTTAAAATTTTTGCAGGCGGGTGTAGTGAAACCCGCCTGTAGAGTCTGCTACCGGTCGGTGTCTCACCGGCCGGACAATTAAGTAAGGAGCGAAAATTTGAAATACGCGCATATGTGGGCTCCCCATTTAACTATTAAAAAATGCAATAGTTTTGGCAAAATTTGCAGCAGGCAAATCGTATTAATCATTCATGGATCTGACCCTGTATAAATTTAATGTGGCTTGAAAAAAGGAATATGTAATACCATTTTAATATTGTTGCTTGCTTTAACCGTGAATGCACAAACCCCTGTTGCAGATTTTTCGGGTTCGGTTTTGTCGGGATGCGCTCCCCTGCGCGTATCGTTCAGGGATTTGTCGTCCGGCGACCCTAAATACTGGGACTGGGATTTAGGCAACGGCGTACTCTCTAACCAAAAAAATCCCGGCGTTACTTATTCGGCGCCCGGCACCTATACTGTTACCCTTGTGGTACGTAATGCAAACGGTGCAAACGCGGTAACAAAAACAGATTACATAACGGTATTTCCTTCCCCCTCTGTGTCTTTATCGGCAAATATTACCACCGCCTGTTTACCGGCATCCATCCAGTTTTCGGGTAATGCCACTACTACAGAGGGTTCTATAACAGGGTGGGAGTGGGCGTTTGGCGACAGTACAACGTCTACTGCGCAAAATCCCCGGCATACCTATACCGAAACCGGGTACTACACAGTCTCGCTCACGGCTACCAGCAGTAATGGCTGCACAGGTCGCGCCGTCCGGTCAAGGTATATCCGCATGGTTTCGGGAATTGTTGCCGACTTTGTAAGCGCTCCAACAATGGACTGCCGGCCGCCTTTCGCTGTTTCTTTCACCAATGAATCCAGCGGGCCGGGTAACCTTACCTATTCCTGGAATTTTGGAAATGGAAATACGTCGGCATCGGCGGATCCTGTTGCCAGTTTTTCGGAGAGTGGCGATTATCCTGTACAATTGATTACTCAAAGTAATTATGGATGCAAGGATACGGTTCAAAAAACGGTTCAGTTGATCACTAATGCCGGAGGATTTAACAGTCCCGACAGTATTTGCATTGCCGAGCCTGTTAACTTTCAAAATACCTCTACCCCGGGGGCAAATTCTTTTGTATGGGATTTTGGTGATGGCACCCAATCTACTACAGTTAACCCGTCTAAAACTTATGGCGCCATCGGCACGTATACCGTAAAATTGATCAACAGGTATCCTAACTGTAACGATACGGTGAGTAGACAACTCAAAATAACACCGAAGGCCCCCGTTAATTTTACCGCTACGAATAATATAGGTTGTGGCATTCCGCTTACCGTTCAGTTTCAGGACCTTACCCCGAACGCCGTAACCTGGCTTTGGAATTTTGGTGATGGAACTACTTCAAACGACCCCAATCCATCACATACCTATACCAATGTAGCTTCTTATGATGTATCGCTCACCGTAACTACGGTGAGCGGCTGCGGAAATACGATTATTAAGCCCGGGTTTGTGAGGGTGATACCCACTACGGTAAAAATCACCTCCGATGTACTTTATGGCGATTGTGTGCCCTTTGCAGTACACCCGGTTGCCGAGGTTCGGTCGGTGGATGGTATTGCTTCCTATTTATGGGATTTTGGTGATGGATTTACTTCTACCGCGCAAAACCCAACCCACACCTATACCAGCACCGGCGAGTTTGCCATGCAGGTTACGGTTACTACCGTTGGCGGTTGTGTCGCTACAGCGGTGTATCCTATAAAAGCCGGTGTTCCGCCTACTGATGTAGATTTTAGCATGGTGAGCAATGCCGGACCCTGTGTATCCGATACGGTAAGGTTTGCCGCTACAGCAACCGGGGCCAACGAATGGCTCTGGGACTTTGGCGATAAAACTTCCTCAAAAGATCAAAACCCCTTTCACTTATACAGAGATACCGGAACATTTACGGTAAGGGTTACAGCCTATAACAATGGTTGCGCTGCCCCGTCTGTATCTAAGTCGGGTTTATTTCATAAAGAGCCGCCGGTCTCTAATTTTGGCTACGAGGTTAATTGTTCCAACAGGCTGTCGGTAACATTTACAGACAGCTCAATTGTTGATCCTGCCCTTGGTACACCCGCTTATAGCTGGGATTTTGGCGATGGCGCCACCTCAACCGAACGAAACCCGCCGCCGCATGTGTATTCGGGGTATGGAAAATACAATGTAAACCTAACGGTAGTGAATGGCTCCTGTACCGCTTTTTATACACAGGAAGTAAACCTGTTTACAGTGGAGGTTGATTTTGCCGTGTCGGCAGCCGTTTTGTGTAAAAACCAACTCATTACATTTACGGCTCCGGAAGATACTTCTAAAGTAGCCCAATATACCTGGACGGTGGATGGCTTTATCGCAGGTGATGAACAAACATTCGATACGCTTTTTCAAAGTGCGGGCGATCACGAAATAGCTTTGGTGATGCTCGATAAAAATGACTGTGCCGTGGAGGTCACCAAAAAGATTTCGGTTAAAGGTCCAACCGCTAAGTTTTCTTCTTCGGTTATGGGTGCTTGTGGCAATACCGCAGTAACTTTTTCCGATGAATCCACTTCAGGCACAGGTATTAATGAATGGATTTGGGATTTTGGCGATAGTACAACGCAGTCCTTTTCTGCGCCGCCATTTACACACCAATATGCCGACACGGGAAGTTTCCTGGTGAAGTTAATGGTAAAAGATGTGGATGGATGCACCGATGCGTTTGCGCTTACCGACTCAATACGGGTAACTGCGCCAAAGGCCTGGTTCGGCGCCCTGCAAACCATGGCTTGCCCGGGCATTGCCCTCCCGTTCCTGGATTCATCGAGTGGTAAAGCGCTTACCTACGCATGGGATTTTGGCGATGGTCAAACTTCAACGGAGCAAAGTCCGGCACATTTATATGCCGATGGAACCTACACCGTAAAATTAGTGGTGAAAGATAGTTTGGGTTGTGCGGATTCCCTGGTAAGAACGGATTACGTTACGGTTGCTACTCCTATAGCCGCCTTTGATGCGCAGGATACCTCGTCGACCTGCGAATTGCTAGAGACAAAATTCTTTAGTAAGTCGCAAAATTACGAATCCCTTACCTGGGATTTCGGCGACAGCACCGGTTCTTCGCTCACCGATCCAAGGCATTTTTATGATGTGTACGGAACCTACCATGTAAAACTATATGCCAATGGATATGGTGGCTGTGTAGATACGGCAACGGGGCAGGTAAATGTATATAATCCCTTCGTCTATACTAAAATTAATTACACCGTTCCTTCATCGGTATGCAATGAAATAGCCGTTGCCTTTGATGTGGAAACACCCCCGGGTACCAGTTTTACTTTTGGTTTTGGAGATGGTGTTGTAGACAGTTCCGGTGCAACTTCGTTGCAGCATACTTACGATTATCCCAACAGCTATCGCCCCGTTGTTTTCCTTACCGATGCCCTGGATTGCCGGGTGAACGTTAACGGGTCAACCCTCATCAATGTTAAAGGAGCTGTGCCTATTTTTAATATTGACAAGAGAGCGTTTTGCGATTCGGGAACGATTTTCGTTACCAATTATTCATTGAGTAATGAACCTATTGTTGCACAGCTTTGGAATTTTGGCGATGGGCAAACATCGGCAATTGAAGACCCTCCTTCACACAATTATCCGCAGAGTGGTTTATACCCGGTATCTCTTACTGCCACAACAGTAAGCGGCTGCGAAAGAACATTTTACGATACCGTAAGGGTATTACGTACCCCTGATCCGGTTATTAATGCACCCGACCTTAGCTGTATTAACCGCGGTATTGTTTTTAACGGCACTTTATCCCAGCCACCCGATACCGCCATACAATGGAGTTGGAATTTTGGCGATGGCAGAACCTCGAACGAAAGAAATAATAATATTAGCTATGCCAATCCCGGAAATTATAATGTGACCCTTGTAGCTGCAAATAGTTTAGGATGCAAAGACACCGCAATGCATGCTATGGCAGTTGCTCCATTGCCTGTTATTACCATGCCGGATGTCACCACCCTGCTGGTAGGTTCAGAGTTGATAATGCCTGTAAGTTACAGCAGCGGTATCACCCGCTATGCATGGTCGCCATCCGAAGGGCTAAGCTGCACGCAGTGCCCCAACCCAACGGCCAAACCTAAGTTAACCACTACCTATACCGTGCTGGTAACTGATAGCAATACCTGTACAAATACAGGCAACATTACTGTAGATGTGGTGTGTAAAGCCGAAAATTATTTTGTTCCCAATACGTTTTCGCCCAATGGCGACGGTATGAACGAGGTATTTTATCCACGCGGCCGTGGGCTGGCGAGTGTGCAATCGATGAAAATATTCAATCGCTGGGGACAGGTAATGATGGACAGGCGGAACTTTGCAGCTAACGATCCGTCCAGCGGATGGAACGGAACATTCGGCGGTAAGCCGCTTCCACCCGATGTATATGTTTATCTCATTGAATTTGTATGCGAAAACGGCCAGATTGTTCAAATGAAAGGCAATGTAACATTAATAAGATAAGCGAATGTTCATTAAAGGAATTACATATTATCCCTTGCGGTTTTTACAACTGAAATATTTGTTGGCAGTGGTTTGCTTTTTGTTTGCTTTTGCTGCCCGTGCGCAGGACTTACATTTCTCCCAGTTTTACGAAGCGCCGTTATTGCGGAATCCTGCGCTTGCCGGGTTGTTTGAAGGCGATGTAAGAGCCCAATTGGTATACCGCAACCAATGGGGTAGCGTAACAACGCCTTATCAAACCGGCTCCCTTAACGGAGAATATAAATTTGCTGTGGGAAGGGATGATGATTTTATGACTGCCGGCTTACAGGTATTATGGGATAGGGCCGGCACGGTAGCGCTTAATACCACTCACCTGTTGCCCGCCCTTAACTATCACAAATCATTAAACGCGGAAAAGAACAGGTATGTTTCCCTTGGATTTATGGGTGGAATGGTGTCGCGCCGTTTAGATCGCTCCAAGGTAACCACCAATAACCAGTATTTAGACGGCTTTGGTTATAACGGTTCTTTACCCGATGGAGAAACCTTTGCATCCAATTATAGTTATTTCGATGCCAGTGTGGGCATGAGTTATAATTCTTCCATCGGCGACAAAAAAGAAAACAACTTTTTTGTGGGATTGGCCTATCATCATTTTAATAAACCCGCTAATTCTTTTTACCAGGATTTGCAGCACCTGCCCAAATGGGTGGCGTCGGGTGGCTTAAGAACCACTTTGGGCGATTTTACTTATATCACTTTTAACGCAGATGTTAGCGTGCAGGGCCCTTATAAAGAATATATAGCCGGCGCTATGTATTCGATAAGAATAGACAATGAAACTGATCCGCAGTATGTGGTGCATGCGGGTGGGTATGTGCGATGGGCCGACGCCATTATTCCGGTCATAAAACTGGACTATCAACCATTTTCCTTAGGGTTCAGCTACGATATGAACATATCTCAACTCAGTACATCGAGCCAGGGGAGAGGTGGATTTGAGTTTTCACTCAGCTATACCGGCTTTCTTGATAAAGACAACAGCACAAAAGATATTATCCGGTGCCCCCGCTTTTAGCCAAAGGTAAAAAAAGTATAAGTGGTTGATAATCTTTATCAATTAAGTTAAGATCATGCGCTGAAGTATACTTACCGAACCAAATTTTGCGTTATCTTTTGCATATTATATCCTACATTTATATGGTGAAAAACTTTACGCTGATATTTTTTACCGGGTGCTTATTACATTTTTCTGGCTTTAGCCAGGAAAAGTATTTCCCTGTAACGAAAGAAGCCACCGTAAAGATTCTTAAATTTTATCCCAATCCTGCCACCACTTTCATCAATTTTGAGTTTCAAAAAAATTACGACCGCTCCTACACCCTGTATATCTATAACTTTTTGGGTAAAAAGGTTTTTGAAATGGTTAATGTGGCGGTAAACAACCAGGTAAATCTCTCCGATTTTAGCCGGGGCGTATATATTTTTCAACTACGCGATAAGACTGGAAAAGTAATAGAATCCGGCAAGTTCCAGGTTTCCAAATAACTATTCCATTTTCCGTAAAGGCCACAACTATTCATCCTGCCGGGTAACAACGGCGCTGTTTTGGGCGTAAATATTGCTCAGTTCTCCGGCTTCACGTCAAACTCAAAGCTGGCAGTTCCGGCCTTTCCATCTTTTGTTATCCCTTCAATTATACCCATATACCTCCCCGTTGCATCGCTCGTGTAAAATTCAAGTTTTGCTTCGCCGCTGTTGTTGGTTAACACCTCCGGCGACCAGAACAAAAGGTTCCTGAAGTCGGCATTGCGGCTTGCCATTTGCTCCTCCGTTTCATACAGGGGCATATAAAATTCTCTTTGCAACTGCATGCCTTCAAAGTCCGTTATTATCGACTCGCGATCCACCTGCAATCCCTCCATATTGCCTGCATAGGTAGTAAAATTCAGTATCCCGTCCAGCAGCAGTGAACCGTAGTAGTATCTTCTTTTTACAACTTCAAGTTTCCTGATTTTTAGAGGATCGTAACTCATAAAGCGATCCACGTCAGGCACCGGAACACCATCGAGCAATACCAGCGGATTATCCTTGAATAGCCTGTCGTTCGGTAAATCAACCACCGTAAGGTGAAATTTCTTGCCGGATCGTCCTACTAAAACACCTAAAACATATTCCCGCAGTACTTCCTCCATCGTGGTAAAACGGGTATAGTTATCCAGCAAATAGCTTTCATCGGCTTTGCCGTAAAACGGGGTAGTATCGGTAACGGCAGGCAGGTATTGGTTTAATCGGTTTGTAGCGAACTTTTTTTGTACCTGTGCATTAATGCTGTTGGTTTCCAATGCGTTTTTTAGTTCGGGTGAAATGGACAATGCAGGTAGCTGCCTGGACGAATACTGATCAGAAAAGGGGGTGTTGAGCTCAATAGTATACCCTGCCGACTGTAAGCCTTCGGCCTGCGCCACCAGTTCGCCCGGTCCGTAAACCTGACGTGTATAAAACCGGAGATTGCCGTTGGCATCGGATGTTGATGTGTAGAGCTTTGTGTTTTCTCCGGGAAAAGAAAGATACACTGTTGCTTCCGGGTAGGGTTTCCTGGTAAAGCTGTCGGTAATTCTTCCGGTAACAATATGCCCTTCAAATTCGGGTAGAAAACGGAATGAGGGCTTTTTGTTTTGCTGTATATCCATCCATTTAAATCTTCTCCATCCATGGGTAAGCATCAGGTTATCCAGGGCTGTATTGATGGTATCGTTATTGTTCTGAAAGTAATACGAGGGAAAGTCTACTGTTCCTTTCAGGTCGGAGCTTAGCCATAAATAACTATAAATATTGTTTTGCTCCTCCGCCTGCAGGTTATCGATCCTGAAAACAGCGACCGATAAATCCGCCGGTAGCGAATTTTTATTGTGGGAGCTGACATGGAGTGTTACTTTTTTTCTTGTGGCGTAGTTCGCCTCATTCGTTTTAGCCTGTAGGTACAGTTGATCTTTAGGTCTTTTAAAATATAGCCGCTCACAAACGGGTTGTTGCTGATTGTTAAATACCGTGAACTGGCTGATGCCTTCACCCAGGAGGTTTTCATCGATATCAAACTGAACCCTGCCCGATTGAAGGGGTTTAGCCTGTGCTGATTTTATATCGCCTTTTGTTTGGGCAATCAAATAAACGTTGGGGTCAGCGGCCGAACCGCTTTGACTGGATTGTACCACAATGCTTATTTTACCTGGTTCTGTTTTATTCAGCCTCATTACATACCCGCCAGGCATCACTTCGGGTATGATGCCGGTAACCTGTTCGCCGGAACTATTTTTTATATAGGCGGTATAATGATGAGCCGGTAATGGCGTGAACAAAAAAGTGCCAATGCCTGCATGTAATGGTTTAAAATGAAGGATGGTATCGCTGTTATTATCTACCAGTATGCCCGAAAAATTGTTTACGCCCTTTCCATTTTTATCTGTCATCCGGAAAGCCACCCTGCTTTCGATGTCATTTACAAGATTGCCGCCTTCGGGGAAGAACTGTATATCGTAAGCCATAATGCTATCAACGGCAGGTAAGCCTGCATCCGTTAATGTGTTGATGATGGTAACCGGCTTTTCAAAATAGTAACCGGCATCGTCATTTTTCATCCAGTTGGTATAGGCTCTTATTTTATAGCTGCCCGAAGGGATATTGGCCGGCAGGTAAAACGACCCGTTACCGAGTCCGTTGTTCAGGGCTATTTTAGCCTGGAGAAAGGGGTTGTTGTTTTTGCCGATAACATCTACATAGGCTATTTTACTGAGATTGGATGTATACCCCATAACACCATCTGTAACGTAAGCTTTAAACCACAGTATTTCTCCTGCCACATAAAAATTGCGATCAACGTGCAGGTAAATTTTTTCTGTAAAGCTATGCTCGTTGTATTGCTTAAACTGTTGCTGCAACTTAGCAATAGCATCGTTTTGGGATTGGGAAAAGTGAAACGAAAGGATCAGGCACACCAATAAAGGATACTTCATTAAATGGTTGGTTTGCATTGCTACTAATGATTCAAAAATGAGTTTTAAATAATTGCTTCATTTGATTTTTACCAAAAACCAGGCTTTACATTAGTGCCCCTTAATGTGCAGTCTACGCATTGCCTGCTGCCCGCATTATACCGTTCAATAACCGGTCCCGTCGCCACTTCCGAAGTGGGAATCAGTCCGCCTCCTCCAAATGCTTGTTTCAGGCTGTCGGGACTATTTTTTATAGAAAATTCTTCGCAAAAGAAACGATACTTCCAACCTCCCACTTCACTTCGGGTAATGAATATTCTTTTTTCGACCATTGTGCTGCTATACAGGTAGCCCAATACAATTTCCTGTGGGTCGGTGATGCAATGAATATTGCCGTTAAGGGTAGACGGCTGGGGATCAAAAATAGAACCTAACTGCTCCGAATTTTTTTTCATGTTCTCCAGGTATTCATAAGCTCCCTTGCTGAGCGCCCTTTGTTTTACCAGGATGCTGTACCTGCTCTGGAGCTTCCACGAATCATCGGGGATAAAAGTCAGGGGGAATCGATAAATAATATCTTCGCTCAGTTTTGCCGATGATCCAATAATAATATTGCTTGAAGTATACGACTGCCAGCAGTGATAAATAAGGTTTGGATTGTCCCTCAGTATTATTATTTCGTTTATGGGATCCCACTCCCAGTTTGAGTAAAAACCGGAATAAAACTCCCAGGTTTCCTCATACTGCCAGTTGTAATACTTTGTATTGTTGTGAGCATCGTGCGTATTAACGTATACCTGCACCCCATCTGGCTCCCGCGTCCAGCTAACGCTGTCAATTTCGGGTGTGTTTTTTACCTCTACATAGTCCGACTGGTATACTTTGCCGTTACGGGTGGTAATGGAAAGCCTGTATTGCGCAGAGGGATTCAGCAGTAAAGGGGCGGCGGCGTATAACCCGGGTTTAATTTCGTTCAGTAAAAAACTTTCACCACTTTCTCCTTCGATGCTAACCATCGCGCCTTGTTCCGCTTTAATGCTGGTGGTATCTTCGGGCGTAACGGTTCTGCTGAGGCTGATGAAGGTGCTGTCATTACCCCCGTCAATAAAGCCTTCCACTACGAGGTAATCTTTGTTCACCACGGTTTCAGGCAGATCGTATTTTTCTTTGCAGGCATTAGCTGAAAGGAAAACAGTAAACAGCAGCGTGTAACAAAACGATTTCACTTCTTTTGTAATTTAATCAAATCCTGAATGACAATTGGCTTATATATGCTCTTCCAAAAATATCCGTCAACTACCAAAAAACCGGCTTTACGTTGGTTCCTCTTACCCTGCAATCCACACAGGGCTTTTCCGCACCCAGGTATCCTGCTTTTTGATCAGTGGATCGTATTTCCTCCCGGGTTGGTAATAGTCCTTCGCCGCCAAAATAAAACATAAGG
>CAYMKT010000021.1:15804-37020 GCA_964391065.1 uncultured Terrimonas sp.
TCGTATTTCCTCCCGGGTTGGTAATAGTCCTTCGCCGCCAAAATAAAACATAAGGCTATCCATCGGCACAAACAGTTCCTGGCACCAGAACCTATATTTCCAGCCAGGCACTTCACTTCGGGTAATAAAAATTCTTTTTTCAACAGTGGTGCTGCTATACAGGTAGCCCAGCACTATTTCCCGCGGATCGCTGATGCAATGAATATTGCCACTGCTGGTAGACGGTTGCGGATCAAATATAGACCCCAGTTGTTCCGAGTTTTTTTTCATGTTCTCCAGGTAGTCATAAGCCCCCTGGCTGAGTGCCTGTTGTTTTACCAAAATGCTATACCTGGTTTCAAGCTTCCATGAGTCATCGGGTATGAAAACAAGCGGGTAGTTGTAAATAACATCTTCGCCCAGTTTTGCAGATGAACCTATGATAATATGGGAAGACACATAGGATTGCCAGCACTGGTAAATCTGCGTTGGATTTGCCCTGGGAATCATCTGGTAGTCTTTATATTCCCAGTTCGAATAATAAGTATGAAACTCCCAGGTTTCGTTGTACTGCCAGTTATAGTAAATGGTTTTGTTTTCCGTGTCATGTGTGTTTACATATACCTGCACGCCATTGGATTCACGGACCCAGTTCACACTGTCTATTGCCGGTGTTTTTTTTATTTCCACATAGTCCGACAGGTAGGATTTCCCCCTTGTTGTAATGGCAAGCCGGTACTTCCCCGATGGGCTGAGCCCCAGGGGCGCCGCAGCATATACGCCCGGGTTTATCTCATGAAGAAAAAAATTGCCGCCATTTTCACCCTCTATACTAACGCTTGCACCTGTTTCTGCTTTTATCCTGCTGGCATCATCGGGTGTAACGGTTCGGCTGAGATTGATGAAGGTGCTGTCGTTACCACCATTAATAAAACCTTCCACCACCAGGTAATCTTTGTTTACCACGGTTTCGGGCAGTTCGTACTTTTCCCTGCATGCAGTTGCTGAAAAAAAAACCATAAACAGCAGTATGTAACAAAATAATTTCACTTCTTTTTATTTATCAAAACCTGATATTAAAGTTGGCGTAAATAATTGCCGCTCCAAAAATGGACAACTTATATCCATTAATAACCCCATCTTCCGAAACAAAATAAACCGAGTATGGATTTTTCCGTCCCAGTAAGTTGTATACACCAAATGTCCATGAGTTATGTGTTTTCTGATGCACTTTGTGATTGCCTTCTATATTCATCGACACATCTATTCTGAAATAATCGGGGATGCGGTAGGCATTTCGGTCGGAATACAGCGCCCGCATACTGCCTGCATAATAGTACCTGCCAATAGGGATAGTAATCGGCCTGCCGGTACTGTAGGTGGTATTTAAAGAAGTGCTGAACCGGTGCGAAAACCGGTAGTTGCCCACCAGTGTTACTTCATGCGGCTTATCGTAATTAGCCGGGTAATATGCTCCCTGGTTAATGATCGGTCCCTTCGTGGAATCATCCATTTTAAGAAAGGTGCGCGACCAGGTGTAGCTGATCCATCCATTGAGTTTGCCGGTTAATTTTTTGATCATTAATTCTACACCATAAGCCTTTCCCACGGTATTGAATACATCCGTTTCTATATGTGGATTTAGCACAAGCTGTGCCCCGCTTTTAAAGTCCAGTACATCTTCCAGCCGTTTATAGTAAGTCTCCACCGAGGTTTCAATCGTGTTGGACTTAAAGTTTTTATAAAATCCTATCGCAAACTGGTCGCCGTATTGCGGTTTAATATTAGGGTCACTCAATTTCCAGATATCGGTAGGGGCAATAGCGGTGGTGTTGGAAAGCGTATGGATGTACTGCCGCATGGAATTGTAACCTGCCTTTATCGAAAAATTATCGGTTACTGCGTACCTGACCGACAGCCGGTACTCCGGCCCGCTATAGGTATTAATAATTTTGCCTTTAGGGTACTGTGTGGTATCGGTGATATTGCTTTCTTCTTTCGGTATTCCATCGGCATAGGAATACACTGTTTTGGGTCCAATATAATTATACAGCGAAAAACGAATACCCGCCTGCACGGAAAGCTGCGACGTGATATTGTATTTTTCCGTGAGGTAGACTGCGCTTTCCAATGCCTGCTCTTTACTTACCACATCAGGCACCACCAACGATTTGTCGCCCCGGGGTTGAAATGAACCGGGATGCAGGGTGTAGTAAATAGAACTTAACCCGAAATCGAGCGTATGTTTGGAATTCAGAAAATAATTAAAATGCAGTTTTACATTGGACTGATTGATTTTAAAATTCATGTCGTAAGCGTTCACCGGGTTTTTTTCGCTGAATATCGTGTACCCGTAACCGTCGTACCCGGCACTGACGATACTCTGTAATTTGTTATTATACACATGCTTCCATCTCAGTACAATATTTTTGTTGCCATACCCATATACGGTATCGCTGTTCAGGTTAAACCGGTCGCTGCTTACATACCCGGTAAGGTATAAATCGTTTTTATCATTGATTTTATGACTGATCAGCAGGTTGATATCGTAAAAGCCGGCTTTACTGTTTTTATATTCGTCGGGTAAATACTTCAGCAGCCAGTTGGCATAAGTAGCGCGTCCTCCAACAATAAATGATGTTCTGTCTTTAATGAGCGGGCCTTCTACATTCAAACGGCTGGTAAGGAACCCTATACCCGCTGAACCGGCGATCTTTTTCTTGTTTCCTTCCCGGCTCACCACGTCCAGTACAGACGATAGTCTTCCCCCGTACCGGGCAGGTATACTGCTTTTGTATAATTCCACGCTGCTTACCACATCGGGATTGAAGGCCGAAAAGAAGCCAAAAAAATGAGAGGGGTTGTATATCGTGGCATCATTGAAAAGGATCAGGTTTTGATCTGCCGACCCACCCCGTACATTAAAGCCGGTGCTGGCTTCGCCCACTGTTTTCACGCCCGGTAATGTTTGCACCACCCTCAAAATATCGGCTTCGCCAAACACAACGGGAATTTGCTTGATGGTTTTAATATCTACTTTTTCAACCCCCATCTGCAAGCTGTTAATGTTCGCCGCTTTTTTGGCGGATATGATTACTGCTTTAAGAGACAGGATGTGGTCTTTCATATCAATATTCAACAGCCCGTCACCGTACAGCATCACTTGTCGCCAGGTATCTTTTTTGCCGAGGCTCTGTATATTCAACAGGTGTCTCCCCCTGGGAAGCGTAATGGAGTAATACCCAAACTGATCGCTCGTGACTGAAATTTTTAATTTTTCAACAAACACCGCAGCACCGGCAACCGGTTCGCCGGTACTGATATCTTTTACATATCCCGCCAGTTTGGCTACGCCCTGTAATGTTCCTGTAGTTTTTATACCTATTTCATATAGCTTATTTTCCGAGCTGTTATTAGGCGATACGTTATCTTCCTCTATTGAGGTAATGATATATCTTGACGAAGCGGAATCATTGTTACGCACTTTTTTTATAAAAAAATCATCGGGCAACGAGGTTACGATTGCGGTTCCCGTGGTAATAAAGACCTGGCGGTTGTGCACGGTGTATTTGTAGGCGGTGTTGGCAAAGGCCATTTCCAGTACTTGCTGTAAGGTTTGCTCTTTTACACTGAAATCAATTTTTACACTATCAATACCTGTTGTATCATAATAGAAGTGGTAGCCCGTCTTTTGCTCCAGTTCCTGGATAAACTGCGTGGCGCTGAGGTTTTTAAAATCCCCGCTTACCATTACCTCCTTTTGCTGGGCAAGGGTTTTGCCGTACTGAAGCAATAAGAAAGAAACAAATACAATAAGAAAAACGAATGGCTTCATGTCAGGGGTTTAATGTATCGTATTGCTGAACCATAAGCTTCATGGCGTATTCCCGTTTTTTCCGGAATTTTATTTTTTGTTTTCTAAGCATTTGTTTGAGTTCGGCTTTTTGATCGGGGAATAACTTCAATACAGACTTCTGGGTATACACTTCATGATAAGTATTGTTTTGACAGATAAAATATTTATCCTTCTGGTATACTTTTTTTTCCACTTTTAAATCGCTGATAGACTCCTGGATGTTTTTTGATCTTTTTACGAATAATTTTATTTTACCATTGTATATTCTGTCATAAAAGCCTTCCCGGATATTTTCATTTTTGGCACTGTCGGTTCCGAGGTGTATAAACTGGTGATCTAATACACTAAAAGAATCTATTTTGGACCGGATAAGCTGAATTAAGAAAACCCTGTTGAAATGCTGCACAATCAATTCGTCTGAAACGATGTCGTATAGCATTGGAACATTTTGGTATAAAAGTTTATCATAATACACCCAGCCATTGGTTAATACCGTGGTGTCGAAATACGGATGACCTTCTTTTAACAGGTTGGCATAGGCCACATACTCGCTGCCGTTGTATAAACCCGATTGTTTTTGTAAAGATTGGTAATATAAACCCATCGCATTGGCCTTCTGACTATCGATTAAATCCTTGCCGGCTGCATTTTGCGCCACGGTAGTTTGAAGAAAAAACAGGAAGGGGATGAACAGAACGTAATACAATCGCGTGGAATCATACTTACTTACTGCCAGGGTATAATGGATATGTTGCATGTGATGAAAAGGGTTCAAAATAGGCCTATTTTTGATATCACCCAAACCGGTATCGTAAATGAAACTGATCGTATGGTGATTTTCAATACGGTTGTTGATCATTATCAATTTAGTAAAGGTATGACATGCAATTGCTCCGTAGCGCTGCACTGCCGTGAGGCCCCTCAACAAAACGGGCAATTATTAATTTGATTTTTCAAGCGGTTGCTTTTCAATAATTTTATTGTAATACGGATAGAATGGAGATCGTTGGGTATTTTACGGCTGTTCTGATTGGAGTTTCACTGGGACTTATCGGTGGGGGAGGATCTATTCTCACTGTTCCTTTACTGGTTTATTTATTCGGGCTGCCGCCAGGTACCGCTGTTTCCTATTCCCTTTTCATCGTTGGCATAACCAGTCTTACAGGCGCCTATATTAATTTCAAAAAGGGCTATGCAAGTATCACTCTTGCACTGCCTTTAGGCATAGTATCTCCGGCCACTGTATTTATAATCAGGAAATATGTTGTGCCGCATATTCCCGAAAACCTATGGATGGTGCAGGGCTTTGCCATTACCAAGTCGGCGCTCACCATGCTCCTGTTTGCGGTATTAATGCTCGTTGCTTCCTTATCAATGCTACGAAAAAGCGACAACCAAAAGACGAAGGCCGATCGTGCCCATAGCATGGGCGATTATATGCGGCTTGCGTTATTTGGATTAGGCATTGGTTGTGTAACTGGTTTTTTGGGCGCCGGTGGCGGATTTCTGATCATTCCGGCTTTGGTGCTTTTGCTGCAATTGCCTATGAAGGAAGCAGTGGGTACCTCTCTTTTTATTATCGCTATTAATTCGCTGGTTGGTTTTGGCGGTGATATTGGTCACTACCCGGTTCACTGGATGTTTTTACTGAGTATTACCTCCATTGCTGTTGCGGGCATATTAATCGGAATACAATTAGCGAAAAAAATAGCATCTGAAAAATTAAAAAGAGGATTCGGTTGGTTTGTTTTATTAATGGGCGCCTATATTATATTGCAGGAATTGACAGCATTGTAATCAATCGTGGCCGTTATTTGATCTGTTAAATTATTTTAAGATAGTTATCTCCCTTTTTCACTTTCGCCCGCCTTAACTTTGCAATCATAAAAAATAGGATGATATGAGGGTAGAGCAAATATATACAGGGTGTTTGGCGCAGGGTGCTTACTATATTGAGAGTAAAGGCGAGGTGGCCATTATTGATCCCTTGCGGGAAGTGAAACCCTATATCAAAAAAGCAGAAGATAATCATGCAAAGATTAAATACGTTTTTGAGACGCATTTCCACGCCGATTTTGTATCAGGTCATATTGATTTGGCCGGAGAAACCGGCGCTACCATTGTGTATGGTCCAGGCGCCGAACCTTCATTTGACGCGTATATCGCCACAGATAATGAGGTGTTTCAACTGGGCGATGTGAGCATCAGGGTAATACATACGCCCGGGCATACCATGGAAAGCACCTGTTACCTGCTCCATGATGAAACGGGTAAGCCAAAGGCTTTGTTTAGCGGGGATACGCTTTTTATAGGCGACGTGGGTCGGCCGGACCTGGCGCAGGAAATCAGCAGTGATCTTACCCAGGAAAGATTAGCGGGCTATCTCTACGACTCTTTGCACAATAAAATACTTTCATTGCCCGACGATATTGTTATTTATCCGGCGCATGGTGCGGGGTCGGCATGTGGTAAAAATATGAGCACGGAAACTACCGATACCTTAGGCAACCAAAAACAATATAACTACGCATTGCAGCCCATGAGCAAAGAGGAATTTATTGCCGCCGTAACGGAAGGCTTAACTCCGCCGCCTGCCTATTTTTCAAAAAACGTAATGATGAACGTGCATGGTTATGAGAGCATTGATACGGTGTTGAAGCACGGAATGCAGGCCCTGGATCCTGATGCTTTTGAAACTGCAGCTAATGAAACAGGTGCGTTGATGCTCGATACCCGCGCCCCTCAAATTTTCGCGAAGTGCTTTATACCCAACTCCGTAAACATTGGCATCGACGGCAGTTTCGCACCCTGGGTTGGGGCGTTGATTCCTGATATTCAGCAACAGATATTAATTATAGCAGACGAAGGCAGGGAAGAAGAAGTAGTAACCCGCCTGGCGCGGGTAGGTTATGATGGCGCTATCGGGTACCTGCAGGGCGGCATGGAGGCCTGGATAAAAGCTGGAAAAGAAACGGACCAGGTGGAGCGTATTACGGCTAATGAATTGGCTAAACGAATGAAGACCGACCCGGAAGCTTCCGTTATTGATGTACGCAAAGGAGATGAATATATTTCCGGGCATGTCGCCGGTGCGCAAAATGTTGCGCTGGATTATATCAATGATCATCTTAGCACACTCGATAAAAATAAAACAGCTTACGTGCATTGCGGCAGCGGCTATCGCAGCATGATATTCAATTCCATACTCCGGTCGCGCGGCTATCGCAATATGGTAGATGTAAAAGGGGGATATAAAGCCATTGTGAATTCCGGAAAATTTGATCTTGCCGATGGAGCCGGCGTTGGCGCTGCATAGGGTAAGATATAGCCTGGCATATTAAGCCAAAGCAAGTTTTGCCGCTTCAGGGATAGAGGTAATTTTTTTGGCATTGTAATCAAAGCAAACCATTCCTGTTTTAGCGGCGGCTACGGTTACGCGTTTATCGTTTCTGAAAGTATCTAACCGGTATACGATGTCGAAGCTTACCCGTTCAAATGCGTTGGCTGTTACCGATACTTCTACCAGTTCTCCATAAAACAGTTCTTTTTTGAATTCAATTGCCACGTCACCCATAATCAAACCCACACCTGCGAATTCTTTTTCATCGTAGCCGTGTTGTTGTAAAAATTGCATCCTGGCTTCATGAATAATGGAAAGAATACTGTCGTTGCCTGCATGTCCGCCGTAATTAATGTCGGTAATGCGTATGGGTATCGTGGTATGAAAAGAAAACGCGTCTGGCAGTTCCAGCTTAATTCTTGGCATATTTTATTTTTGATAAAGATAAAAAGGGATATGATGCAGCAAAACTATTTGTTGTAGTGGGCTTGCAGCAGTTGCATCATTTGGGCAATATCCATGAAATTTCCTGCGGAAGGGAGAAGAAGAGAATGATTCACTTCTGCTTTCCATTGCTTAAATAAATACTGCCAGTTTTGCTTCTCTTTCATGATGTCATCCATCCATGGTTCATGATCGCCGCTGTTGAGATGCTGAATGATATTTCTGAATTTTGATGACACTCTTACAGACTGCCCGTTAGCGCCGGTAGTGAAGAAGTAGCTGTTGCGTAAATCCTGCAATTGCACATCCTCCTTTATTTCACCCTTTAAATCGCGGATATGTTTGGTTGCAGCATGATCGGGCGGATAGCGGTCAGTAACTGCCGAATGGTTGCCGGGTACCGATGAAATGTGAACGGTGGGATGACTTAGATCAGTAGCTGTAGTATGGGCATCAGTCATTACCGGATTAATACTTGTTTTTCTTTTTTTAGGAAAGGAAATCATTGATGCCATGCCGGCCCTTCTTACAGGAAGGGTAGCGCTTTTGCTGATCTGGGTTGCAGTTGGCGTGGTTTCGTCTTGTTTTTGAATGCTCTTAACCGGCAAAGGTTTTTCACCGGTTACCATATTGGTATCGCTAAGCTGGCGGGTCATCAAATAATTGACTGCAAAGAGGGAAGCTCCGATAAATGCAGCGGCTGCGGCTATACGCCATATTTTGGCAATGCTTTTCAATTTGGATGAGGAGCCGGCGCCTGCATCAAGCCTCTGCCGAATCGCATCCCATTGGTGGGGTGGTGGTGAAACCGATGCATTGTACAAAGCCTGCTTAAAAACGATAAACTCATTGTCAAGATCGTTCACAATCCTGCCCCACACCTCTTCGGGCGGGTTTATTTCATGATGATATAATTCTTTTTCCCATTTCATGCACAGCGTTTGGGAGGATTATGGTGATATTTTCTTTGTTTCAACCAGTTGCTGCAATACGCCCCGGGCTCTGGCCAACTGCGATTTGCTGGTTCCTTCGCTAATGCCCAGCATATCGGCAATTTCTTTGTGCGAATAACCTTCAACCGCGTATAAATTGAACACGGTTCGGTAACCCGGCGATAATTGCTGAATGATGTTCATCAGGTCCTTCATGTTTAAACTGTCTAAGACTGAGCGTTCTTTTGTTTCCAGCACATTTTCCTGTCCCTCTGTAACCGGGTAAAGATGGATTTGCCTGCGGTAATGCTCAATCGCCGTATTTACAAATATCCTTCGCACCCATCCTTCAAATGAGCCATCGCCTCTGTAACGGTCGAGGTTCTTAAAAACTTTTACAAATCCATCCTGCAAAATATCCTGCGCGTCTTCCGGCTTGTTGCAGTACCTGAGGCAGATGGCATACATTTTAGCTGCATACTTTTTATACAGTTGTTCCTGCAAACCGCGGTCTCCCGCAAGGCATCCTTTTATTAAGTCGCTTTCACTGATACTATGGTTGCTTTGTATGTGCATTTTGCTGGATTGCCTGCTTAATGTGTTAACCCTCCGGATTGGAGTTGTTTTTGGTATGTAATAAAAACTGAACCAATCGCTGTACCGCTTTACCCCGGTGACTGTATTTATTTTTTTCCTCCAGGTTCATCTCTGCAAAGGTGTTGCTTGCATTTTCGGGTATAAAAACGGGATCGTACCCAAAACCATTTGCTCCTCTCCGTTCATAGGCAATGCTGCCGTTGCAAATACCTTCAAACTGGTATTCCACACCTCCCGATAGCAATGCAATTACCGTTCTGAACCTGGCGCCCCGGTTGGTTTTACCTTGAAGCTTGTTAAGCAGTTTGTCAATATTGGCTTCAAAATCTCTTTCCTCACCAGCATATCTCGCGCTTTTCACCCCGGGTTCGCCATTCAATGCGGTTGTTTCTAATCCGGTATCCTCTCCAAAGCAGTCCATACCGGTTAACCTGTAAATGGTAACGGCTTTTTCCCTTGCATTTTCTTCCAGGCTGTTGTGCGGCTCGGGAATGTCGATATCAATGCCTGCTTCCTTCAGCGTAACAATATCAAAACGGCCTTTCAGTACCGCGCGAAGCTCTTCGGTTTTATGCCGGTTATTGGTTGCGAAAATAAGTTTTTGCATAGGGAGCCAGCATTATAGTTGAAAAATGGTTTTTAGGCTTGTCCACAGTTGGGTTTTTATCTGCTTGTCTTTTTCAACGCTGTCAAGATCCGGCGCCCAGGTATAGGTAACATGATTATATCGCTGAACCTGGAAATGCGGAAACTGGAGGGGTAATCCGATCTCCTGTGGCGACACTCCAAAAAGGAGCGTAACTACTGGGTGAGCAGTTGTGTTAACACTGTTGTAATCCAGTCCGGGCGATTGATGCATATTAAAAATCGCCACGTCGGCCATATTCAGTTTGCAGGCGCTCAATACGCCGGTAAGAAAACCGAACGATTTATCGGTAATAAAAGGGGCCTCACTGGTATTCACCACGATGGTAATTTGTTTTTGGTTGGATCCCAGAAATTTCAAGCCAGGGGTTGGCGTTCGTGGCGTCAATTCAGATTGCGTTAAACAAACCAGCGGCGTTGTATATAGAGCTGCGATGACCGTTTCGGGTAATTTTACATTTTTAAGACTCATACAAATTGATAAGTGGCCCGTTTGCCTCGAATATTTTTTTGTTTCTTTGCAACAAAAATAGCGTTTTATGGTTGCCGCTTGGGATATACAGGTTACAAAAATAGAAAGAAGCAAGTTGCGCGATATTGATCTGGGGAATTTGCCGTTTGGGAAATATTTTACCGATCATATGCTGGAAGCAGAATATGAAAATGGTAAATGGACAAATGTTGAAATTAAACCCTATCAGCCCCTGGTATTGGAACCCTCTTTGGCAGCACTGCATTACGGACAGGCGATTTTTGAAGGTATTAAGGCGTATAAGGATGAAAAGGGTGAAGCAATTATTTTCAGACCTTTTGAAAATTTCAGGCGCTTTAATATCTCCGCCATTCGCATGAATATGCCGGAGATACCGGAAGAAATTTTTATAGAAGGCATGCGTCGCTTGGTTCATTTAGATAGCAACTGGATACCTGCCAAAGCCGATCATTCTCTTTACATCAGGCCGTTTATGTTTTCTACCGACACCATGCTGGGTGTTCGCCCATCCGATAAATATAAGTTCCTGATCATTCTGAGTCCTACCGGACCCTATTTCCCCAAACCCATGAATATTTGCGTGGAGGAAAGGTATACCCGTGCAGCGCCTGGCGGAGTAGGGTTCGCTAAAAACGCGGGTAACTATGGCGGCAGCATGCTGGCCGCAACAGAAGCCCAAAAACAGGGGTACGACCAGGTGTTATGGACCGACGCTGCCGAACATAAATGGCTGCAGGAAGTAGGGATGATGAATGTGTTCTTTATTATTAACGATACTGCCATTACGCCATCGCTGGAAGAAGAAACCATATTGAACGGGGTAACCCGCAACAGCGTTATTACCGTTCTTAAGGAAATGGGCATCGCCGTAGAAGAGCGGCCAATATCGATCGATGAGGTTATTGATGCGCATAAAACAGGCAGGTTCCGGGAAGTTTTTGGTACCGGAACCGCGGCTACCGTTGCCATGATCCAAAAGCTGAAATACAAAGACTATGTGATGGAATTCAGCGAAAAAGACTGGAAATTAAGTAATACGGTAAAACAAAAATTAAACGCCATCAGGCAGGGCAGTGCACCCGACCAGCACAATTGGTTGTTTAAAGTATAACATCGAAAGCTGTCATCCATAATGCTTTTTGTGCCGAATGGCTTTTACCGGGTTGCTGAAATGAACCGGTATCCATGTAGACAACTTGTTGGTAAAGCAGCCGTTTTTTAATGCAACGGCGGATAGCACGGTACTCAGGTAATCCTTAAAATGTAATAAGGAGCTATATTTTAAGGAATTTAAACTATAAATTTTGGTATTTCCCAACAAGCCACTTACCTTTGCCGTCCTAAAAATAAAGGGTTAGAATGCCTACAATAAATCAATTAGTTAGAAAAGGTAGAGAAATTATCCGCGCAAAAAGCAAATCAAGGGCTTTAGATAGCTGTCCGCAGCGTCGTGGAGTATGTACCCGTGTGTATACCACCACTCCTAAAAAACCAAATTCTGCGTTGCGCAAGGTGGCAAAAGTTCGTTTAACCAATAAGGTGGAAGTGATTGCTTACATCCCGGGTGAAGGACACAATTTGCAGGAACACTCTATCGTACTCATCAGGGGTGGTCGTGTAAAGGATTTGCCGGGTGTTCGTTACCATATTGTAAGGGGTAGTTTGGATACTGCCGGTGTAAAAGACCGTAAACAAAGCCGTTCCAAATACGGAACAAAAAAGGAGAAAGCTAAAAAATAGCGGTTTCCTGAACCATTAAGTAAACAGATTGAGTAATAATATTTAACCAACATGCGTAAAGCACAAGCCAAAAAATTACCATTAGCGCCAGATCCAAAGTTTAACGACAAACTGGTAACACGTTTCGTTAACAATTTAATGTGGGGTGGCAAAAAAAGCACTGCTTACGATATCTTTTATAACGCTATCGACCGTGTTTCTAAAATATCCGGTGAAAACGGATATGAAATCTGGAAACGCGCATTAAATAACGTAACGCCCGGAGTAGAGGTTCGCAGCCGCAGAATCGGTGGAGCTACCTTCCAGATTCCCGCTGAAGTTCGTCCCGACCGTAAAATATCACTCAGCATAAAATGGCTGATCCGTTTTAGCCGGGATAGAAATGGTAAAACGATGGCCGATAAATTAGCGAATGAAATTGTAGCCGCGAGTAAAGGCGAGGGTGCAGCGTTTAAAAAGAAAGAAGATACACACCGTATGGCCGATGCCAACAAAGCATTTGCGCATTTCAGAATATAAATTCGTATTGAAATATTTTAAACCCTGCTGTTATTTACGGCAGGGTTTTCATTTATAAAGCGTATATCCCATATCGAAGCAGGCGTAGGAATGAAACTGAAATTCACGATAATTGCGTTGCTTTTTTGTAAGCTTACCTTTTCCCAAAAAGAGGAATTGGGTTCCTGGCATGTAGTAAATGCGCAACTAAGCCTGAACCCAAAGTGGGAACTGTTTACAGAACTTCAGGCAAGGTCTGATCAGTTCTTTAACGAGTTTTTTTACTACGAAGTAAAAGGCGGTGTGAGCTATTCCATTAATGATAATTTTTCCTTTTTGGTGGGTGCGGGCAGGTATGTTACTTATTTTGAAGACGGAAATTTTGAGAAGCCCATTGATAATGAAGAGTTTAGATTATGGGAGCAGGTTACCATGAACCAATACCTGGAACGTCTGAAAATTGAACACCGGTATCGCGGAGAACAAAAATGGATGAGTGACGGCTATCGTAACCGGTTTCGTTATCGCTTAAATATGATGTTGCCTTTGAATAAGCCCAAGCTGGTGCCGGGTACCCTGTATTTGAATGCGTATGATGAAGTTTTTTTGAACAACAAAGCCCCGCATTTTGAGCGCAACCGGTTTTTTGCCGGAGCGGGTTATATTTTAACCCCTGTTACCACTTTTCAGTTAGGGTACATCAATCAATATGATTATGAATCTGCCGGCGGTTGGGGTAAGAATTTTCTGCAATTTTCACTCATGCTCCAATTTCAGTATGAAGACGATCGCGAAAGGATCCCGAATTTAATGGACTGATGTTTTGCTGCCCGATTGTGAAGGTCTTATGATCATTCTAAGGGCCTGGTCTTTTGTAAAATAGGCGATCATCCAGTTGTACAATGTAGTTATTTTGTTGCGGTAGGTGATGAGAGAAGCAAGGTGGATGAACAGCCACATGAACCAGGCGGTAAATCCTTTAAAATGCAGGTCAGGTTTGGGAATATCGGCCACCGCCTTATTTCTTCCTATGATAGCCATCGTTCCTTTATCGGTATATGTAAATGTATGTAGCGGTTTTTGCTTCGCCATTCTCATAAAATTTTGTGCCGTATTCTTTCCCTGCTGTAGCGCAACCTGTGCTACCTGGGGATGACCCTGGGGGAAACCGGCATCGCTCGTTTGCAAACAAGTGTCTCCTATGGCATATACGTTTGGCAGCCCCTGCACCTGGTTGTATTCGTTTACGATTAACCGTTTACCCCGTCCGTATGACGATTCAGGTATGCCTTCGAACATTTTTGAGGAAACACCGGCGGCCCATATCAATGTTTTGGTTGGAATGGTTTCACCGTTGGATAATATCACGCTATCGTTAACATAATCCTTCACATGAATATTCAACTTAATTTCTACCCCTAATTTTGATAGCGCCGCATATGTATCATCCTGCGATTTTTTACTCATAGGTGCAAGCAGTTGGGAGCCTGCGTCGATCAGGTAAATACGACTTTGCTTTCCAAACCCCATCAGTTCGGGATAATCCTTACGGATGATAAATTTTTTCATTTCTGCCAGCATGCCTGAAACCTCAACGCCTGTAGGACCGCCTCCGGCAATAACGATGGTCAGTAGTTTTTGCCTTTCCGCATCATCTTTGGTAACCGTAGCGCTTTCCAGTTGCTTCAGCAGGTAATTGCGCATTTCCAGGGCATCATCCACGGTTTTCATGGGGATGGCATTCTTTTTTACATCTTCCAATCCAAAATAATTGCTTTCGGTGCCTGTGGCAAGCACCAGGTAGTCGTAGGTAATTTCCGACGTGGATAATATTACTTTATTTTCCCGGGGCACTACTTTCAGCAGGTTACCCATGCGGAACCGGATGTTTTTTTTGCCCTGGAACATTTTACGAAACGGGTAGCTGATGTTGGAGGCCTCCAAAAAACCGGTGGCTACCTGGTAAAGCAGGGGAGGAAAGAAGTTATAATTGTTTTTATCCACCAAAATAACATCGTATTCATCTTTGTCCCTTAAATGGTTCGCGAGATTAATGCCGGCAAACCCACCACCTATAATTACAATTTTTTTACTTGCCATTGTTTTTTCTTTTCTTAACAGGTTCCCAATATGCTTTCTTTCACAATGCACTTCATGCTTTCAACTCTGTAATACCGTAATCGCAATAAGCAGGCCGGGGTTCAATTTTTTCCCGGAATGGCTGACTGTTCAGGTAAAGCCGTTATTCTGGCATTTTTGAGGCATATTACCGTTCCGGCTGCCCGTTTAAGCTGCCAAATTTCTTCCTCAATACGGGGAATTGCCGTGTATAAAATTTACAATTCCCCCGATTGTTTTACCACTAATTTTGTTACCTTTGCGCCTCAAAAAAAGGCAGTTAGAGAACTGATCTCAGGTGATTTTTAAAAATATTTAATCCCCAATAAAAATGGCAGACTTAAAATTTCAGAGAAACTTTGGTATTGCGGCTCATATTGATGCTGGTAAAACCACTACTACAGAGCGTATTCTGCGCTACACGGGCATGATACACAAAATAGGGGAGGTGCATGATGGTGCTGCCACAACCGACTGGATGGAGCAGGAAAAGGAAAGAGGTATTACCATTACTTCAGCAGCGGTAAGCTGCCAGTGGAATTTCCCTACCGAAAAAGGAAAAGTTACACCCGAAACAAAAAAATACAGCTTTAATATCATTGATACTCCCGGTCACGTGGATTTTACTGTAGAGGTAGAAAGGTCTATGCGTGTACTGGATGGTTTAATCGCCCTCTTTTCGGCTGTTGATGGCGTAGAGCCACAGAGCGAAACCGTTTGGCGTCAGGCTAACCGCTACAAAGTTCCGCGCATTGGCTTCGTTAATAAAATGGACCGTGCCGGCGCCGACTTTTTAATGGTGGTAAAGCAGGTGAAGGAAATGCTGGGCGCTAAAGCAGTGCCATTGCAGTTACCGATTGGCGCTGAAGATAACTTTACCGGTGTGGTTGATCTCATCAAAATGAAAGGGATCATCTGGCATATGGAAACAGAGGGTATGACCTTTGATGAAATAGATGTGCCTGCAGATATGCTGGATGAAGCCAATGAATGGAGAGCGAGTCTGGTGGAAGCGGTTGCCGAATACGATGATGACCTGATGGAGAAATTTTTCGAAGATCCTAATACCATCACCGAAGAAGAGATGCATGAAGCCATCCGCAAGGCTACTGTTGATTTAAGCATCGTGCCGATGATGTGCGGTTCTTCTTTCAAAAATAAAGGCGTACAAACTGCGCTTGACGCGGTTTGCCGTTACCTGCCTTCGCCTATTGATATTGATGCGGTGCAGGGTATTAATCCTGATACCGGTGAAACAGAAGTTCGTAAGCCCGATGCTAAAGAACCTTTTGCTGCATTGGCTTTCAAAATTATGACTGATCCTTTCGTTGGTCGTCTTGCGTTTTTCCGGGCTTATTCCGGTCACCTCGATGCTGGTTCTTATGTATTGAACGTAAGAAGCGGAAAAAAGGAACGTATCAGCCGCATCATGAAAATGTTCGCCAACAAACAAAACCCTGTCGATTTTATTGAGGCAGGCGATATTGGCGCAGCCGTGGGCTTTAAAGAAATTAAAACCGGCGATACGCTATGCGATGAAAATCACCCGATCACACTGGAAAATATGTTTATTCCGGAACCGGTTATTGCCATTGCAGTGGAGCCTAAAACACAGGTTGACGTTGACAAGATGGGGATGGCGATCGGTAAACTCGTGGAAGAAGATCCTACATTACGCGTAAATACAGATGAAGAAACCGGCCAAACCATCTTGCGTGGTATGGGTGAGCTGCATCTGGAAATTATCATCGACCGTATGCGTCGTGAGTTTAAGGTAGAAGTGAACCAGGGTGCGCCACAGGTTGCCTATAAAGAAGCATTTACGCTTAAAGTAGAACACCGTGAAGTGTTGAAGAAGCAAACGGGTGGTCGTGGTAAATTCGCCGATATCGCATTTGAAATCGGACCCGCCGATGATGAATGGCTGAAGGAAAATGTGGGTAAATCGTTCCAGTTTGTGAATGATATTTTCGGAGGATCTATTCCCCGTGAATTTGTACCGGCCATACAAAAAGGTTTTGAAACGTCGATGACTTCGGGTGTACTTGCCAACTATCCGTTGGTGAGCATGAAGATCAGGGTATTCGACGGAAGCTTCCACGATGTGGATTCCGACTCTATGTCTTTCGAGCTTTGCGCCAAGAGTGGTTTCCGCGAAGCGGGCCGCAAAGCAAAGCCTGTATTACTTGAACCCATTATGAGAGTGGAAATATTAACTCCCGATCAGTATATGGGTGATGTTACAGGCGACGTAAACCGCCGTCGTGGTATTTTGGAAGGTATGGATACCCGCAATAACCTGCAGGTCATTAAGGCTAAAGTGCCATTGAGCGAAATGTTCGGTTATGTTACCCAACTGCGTTCCTTAACTTCCGGTCGTGCTACTTCTACTATGGAGTTCAGTCACTACAACCCGGCGCCTAACAACATCGCTGAAGAAGTGATCGCGAAGGTGAAAGGCAAGGTAACCGCGTAGTACAGTTATCGATTCAACATGGAAGCCATTGAATAGGCAACCAGATCTTATATTTTCAATGATATCAACAACCCGTTCCGCAATCTGCGGACCGGGTTGTGTTTTTTTTGCGGTTTCCTGTTGCTTCGCACCGTGAACCCATTGTGATGAACCTGTTTTCTAAACCATATCACGCGCTTGCCCTGGCAGCCCTGCTGCTCATTCTCCTGTCGCTGGTACAGGACGGTCACCGGCTGGATATGCCCCTCCCGGATGCGGCTTATATGCTTAGTTATACCGACACGCTTCGTGCTATGGCCCTGCTGTTGCTGTTGTTCTGGATTTTGTATATGGTAACAATCAGGATATTGTTTTCTTCCCTGCTCGTTTGGATACATATAGCCATCACATTGATTTTACCCGCCATCATTGTATTTCTTTTTTTCAGGTTTGCCGCGGAGCCGGCTTCCGCAACGGAATTAGAAATGCAACTGAAAAGGAACAATCCTGTGCAAATATTGGTTCCCGCATTAATCCTGGCGCTTTTATTAACGCAATTGAGTTATATTGTTAACCTTATTTTAGGGTTGATGCGCAGAATGAATTAATGTTAATGGCAATTATATGAAAACAGTTTACCACTATTTTAGATTTTTGATCTTTTCGCTTTGCCTTTCTTCTCTTACCAATATGTGCATCGCGCAGGATGTAAACCAGCTTTTGCTAAAAAATTACCGGCCGCAATCCATTTACAAAATACCGGTTACCAAAATTGAAAAAGCAAAATACCCGGTTATTGATATGCATTCGCATGCCTATGCTAAAACAAAAGCTGATCTCGACAATTGGGTAAAAACGATGGATCGCCTAGGCATTGAAAAATCATTGATTTTATCTTATGCCACCGGCGCTAAGTTCGATTCTATCTACCAGGTGTACGCGCAGTACGGTAACCGCTTTGAAGTATGGTGTGGATTTGACTATACCGGATACAATGAACCGGGCGGGGCAGAACGATCCGTTAAAGAACTGGAAAGGTGTGCCCGCGTAGGTGCAAAGGGTGTTGGCGAATTAGGCGATAAAGGGCTGGGTGAATTTTATTCTTCTCCCGCACCATCGGGCATGCATGTAGATGATCCACGCATGAAGCCATTGTTCCAGAAATGCGGCGAACTGAAATTGCCGGTAAGTGTGCATGTTGCCGACCCCATGTGGATGTACGAGCCTATGGACTCCACCAATGACGGCTTAATGAATGCCTACGAGTGGCGGATTGATCCGTCAAAAAAGAATTTGATTGGTCATGCCGCGCTGGTGCGAACACTCGAAAATGTGGTGCGCGACAATCCTAACACAACATTTGTTGCCTGCCATTATGCGAATTGCGAGTACGATTTAAGCATTCTTGGAAACTTACTGGGTACATACCCTAACCTCTATGCCGATATATCGGCGCGATATGCCGAAACGGCTACCATTCCGCGATACATGTTGGCCTTTTTCGAACAATACCAGGACAAACTGGTGTACGGAACAGATATGGGCTACGACCCGGCGATGTATCAACTCACCTTCCGGGTTTTAGAAACGAAGGATGAACATTTTTACGACTTTGAGGTAAGCGGATATCATTGGCCCATGAATGGTTTTGGGCTGGATGATGCGGTGCTGAAAAAGATATACGGCGACAACGCAAAGAAAATTTTAAAGCAGTAATGGTACAGGTTTCTTATTCAATTTCCGGCGGGGTGCAGCAGCGGGCTATTCTTTATGCCTGTATCGTATGGCTGTTGATTTCCTGTAAACCCCAACCTGAGCCTTTTACCACATGGGAGGTGTATAGAGGAGATAAAGGAAGCACAGGTTATTCTGCTTTGAACCAAATCAATACCACCAACCTCCATCAGTTGGAAGTGGCCTGGGTATACCATACCGGCGATGCAAGAGAGGGCAACCGTTCCGCCATACAATGCAATCCTGTTATCGCAAATGGAAAGATGTATGTGAGTTCGCCAAGATTAAAACTAATGGCTTTAGACCCTTTAACCGGGAAAGAACTGTGGAAGTTTGATCCTTTTGTGAATGAAGAAGCAACAGGCACAAACCGCGGTGTTACTTATTGGTCCGGCGGTGATGATAAAAGAATTTTCTTTTCGGCGGGGTTCTACCTGTATGCCCTGGATGCAGATAGCGGGTCGCTCATCCGGGGTTTTGGACAGGATGGAAAAGTTGACCTGAGAGTAGGGCTTGGTCGCGATCCGGCTACACTTGGCGTATGGGCCAGTTCTCCCGGCATTATTTATAAGGATATTTTAATTCAGGGTACAGCCCTGGGAGAAGGATACGATGCCGCGCCCGGTTTTATAAGAGCGTATAATGTTCGCGATGGCAGTATTGCGTGGACATTCAATACCATACCTCAACCCGGGGAATTCGGTTACGATACCTGGGATAAAGAGGCTTACAAGGAAGTGGGCGGTACCAATGCCTGGGCGGGAATGAGCCTCGACGAAAAAACCGGTACCGTTTTTATTCCGCTGGGTTCGCCCGCATTTGACTTTTATGGAGGGAACCGCAAAGGACAAAATCTTTTTGGCAATTGTCTTGTAGCGCTCAATGCGCAAACAGGCGAACGCCGGTGGCACTACCAGTTGGTGCATCACGATTTGTGGGATTATGATTTGCCGGCGCCGCCCACATTGGTTACTTTGAACGATGGCGGGACAAAAAAAGAGGCCGTAGCCCAGGTTACCAAGATGGGCATGGTGTTTTTATTTGACAGGGTAACCGGTAAACCCATATTTCCAATAGAGGAAAAGCCGGTAGCAGCCTCAGCATTGTGGGGTGAAGCGGCATGGCCAACCCAACCTTTCCCAACAAAGCCCGCCCCCTTTGTGCGACACCAGTTTTCGGAAGATGATATCTCCAATATTTCCGATTCATCGCATGCCTTTATAAAAGCGCAGATAAAAAATGCACGGAAAGGAAATATTTATATACCACCCGACACCAACGGGGTAGTGCAGTTTCCCGGAACAAGAGGCGGAGCAGAATGGGGCGGTGCATCTTTTGATCCCGAAACCGGAATACTATATGTAAACGCCAATGAAATTCCATTGTTCATCACAATGAAGGCCGTTCCGGTTTCGGATAATGCGGATAATGAAACAATCATTTCAAAAGGAGAGAAAATATACACGCTTAATAATTGTATCATGTGTCATGGCGCCAACAGGGCAGGCACCGCTGTTTTTCCCTCTCTTCTACAGCTTTCTAAAAGGAGCTCGGTTAACCAGGTAACCGAAATATTAAAAACCGGTAAGGGACAAATGCCGGCTTTTCCCAACATTAATGAGGAAGATAAGAAAGCATTGATTGATTTTTTGTTTGATGAGGAAGAACAAGCTTCCCGCATAAAGAAACCGGCAAACGATACTACCCGCAAAGTCCGCTATGTACATAGTGGCTGGACGGTATTAACAGATCAGGAAGGATATCCTGGTGTTAAGCCTCCATGGGGCACGCTCAATGCCATTGATTTGAATGCAGGTGAAATATTGTGGCAGGTGCCTTTGGGAGAATACGAAGAACTTATCCAAAAAGGCATTCCGCCAACCGGAACGCAAAACCTGGGCGGCGCGGTGGTTACTGCCGGGGGACTGGTTATTATTGGCGCAACCCGTGATGAAAAACTCAGGATATTCGACAAACAAACCGGTAAAGTATTGTGGGAATATAAATTGCCCGCAGGCGGATATGCTATGCCGGCTACCTATATGCTCAACGGCAAACAGTACATCGCAATAGCAGCGGGGGGCGGAGGTAAAGTGGGTTCTCCCTCCGGCGATGCTTATGTTGCCTTCAGGTTAAAAGAATAAGTTTCGTTGCCTTATGATAGATGCAAAATAAAAAACCAGTCTTTGCAGACCGGTCATTATTCCAATAACTCGCTTTGTTCGGGAGTAATTTCATCACTTGAATTGGCGGGCGATTAAACAACCTTATTAGCTTTGCCAGATACTGATCATCTATCCTAATGATTCGATAGTGTAAAGATGCTGCGGATTTAGGCGGAAAGAAAGTTTATTCGGCAGACATCGTTTTTGTTTCGATTTTCGG
>CAYMKT010000022.1:0-16497 GCA_964391065.1 uncultured Terrimonas sp.
CCAGCAGGTCGCTGCCCTTGTTGTAGTGAATGCCTAAACTCTGTTCCTGTATAAATGCATTATGACAGGTAGCATCCACCTGCAGGCAGGCAGCGAGAGCAATGGGTCCCAGCGGACAATGCGGCGCTGCTGCCACATCAAAGGCCTCGGCCATGGAAATTATTTTTTTGCATTCGGTGATACCGCCTGCATGTGAAAGATCGGGCTGAATAATATCGACCTGCCCGTCCATCAATAAGTTCTTAAACTGCCATCGGCTAAACATTCTTTCGCCGGTAGCGATAGGGATGGAGGTATGCTGAGCGATTTCTTTTAAAGCCTCATTGTTTTCAGGCAATACCGGTTCTTCAATAAACATGGGATGAAAAACTTCCAGTTCTTTCGCCAATACTTTTGCCATGGGTTTGTGAACGCGGCCGTGAAAATCTATTCCAATGCCTACAGCGTTGCCGACTGCTTCCCGCACACCTGCCACACGTTCCAAAGCCATCGTCACTTTTTCAAAAGAATCGATGTATTGCAGTTCTTCCGTGGCATTCATTTTAAGCGCGGTAAAGCCATTGCCCACTACTTTTTTGGCCTCGTTTGCTACATCAGCAGGCCGGTCGCCACCAATCCAGCAGTATACCCGCATCTTATCTTTTGCCAGCCCGCCCATCAATTGGTAAATGGGCGCGTTAAAAAATTTTCCTTTAATATCCCATAACGCCTGGTCTATGCCCGAAATGGCACTCATTAAAATGGGACCGCCCCTGTAAAAGGCGCTGCGATACAGCAGGTTCCAATGGTCTTCAATAGGCATAGGGTCCTTGCCTATCAGTTGTTCCATCATTTCATCCACTGCTGCTTTTACTGTGCTGGCCTTGCCTTCTATAACCGGTTCGCCCCAGCCAGTTATGCCTTCATCCGTTTCGATCTTTAAAAACAACCAGCGTGGGGGTACCTGGTATAAGGTATAGCCTTTGATCTTCATATTTTTTGTTTTATGGCATAGCAACAGTTTTACAAACTGTTTCTTTTTTTTGTTGCGTGTGAAAGTATGAAGATACGATGGAATGGGTATTCAGTTGAAGAGATGGCCCCGTTTCGTCATTTCGAAGAAACCCTCTTCCCGTCATTTCGAAGGAGCCAACTGCTGTCTATTCAAATCACTTATTGTAAGCGACTGAGAAATCTGTTGATACGAAGTGCTATTTCCCGGCAGATTTCTCCCTCATAAAAAATTATACTAAGGGAATACATTATCTTATTCGGTCGAAATGACGTTTAATTCTTCGCGTCATTTCGAAGGAGCCAACTGCTGTCTATTCAAATCACTTATTGTAAGCGACTGAGAAATCTGTTGATACGAAGTACTATTTCCGGGCAGATTTCTCCCTCATAAAAAATTATGCTAAGGGCACACATTCTCTTATTCGGTCGAAATGACGTTTAATCCTTCCCGTCATTTCGAAGAAGCCAACAAATTTCTGACATTTTACACTATTCCCCGCGACTGAGAAATCTGTTGATACGAAGTGCTATTTCCGGGCAGATTTCTCCCTCATAAAAAATTATGCTAAGAGCATACATTATCTTATTCGGTCGAAATGACGTTTAATCCTTACCGTCATTTCGAAGAAGCCAACAAATTTCTGATATTTTACACTATTCCCCGCGACTGAGAAATCTGTTGATACGAAGTACTATTTTCGGGCAGATTTCTCCCTCACTGGAAAGTATTCAAAACTTAGTCATGGTTTGTTCGGTCGAAATGACGCGTTGCTTATTACTCCTTCTTCGTTGTATCCTTAGCAGGTTTCTTTTTCAATAAGCTATTCAACGTGTTTTTTACAGTCTGCTCAGCATTCTTCGCAGTATTGTCCAAAGGCTTATCTGTGGACGTGCTATCCTTCGGACCACCAAATATTTGTTTGGCAACTTCCTCTTTCAGGTCTTTGATCACCTGGCCTTTAATGGCGTTGGCGGAATCGCCCAGGGTTGTTTTTACACTGTCTATTTTTTGTTTTGCAAAATCCTTTGCCTGTTGGCTCATGTCATCAGCCAGGCTACCTGCAGTTTCGTTGAGGCCGGTTTTAAGTTGAGGATTGCTGATGGTGCCACCGAGTTTCAGGTTCAGGTTGATGTAGTCGCTTAACTTAACAGGCACGCCCTTGCTGGCTGCCTGCTGTGCAAGATTATTAATGAGTGTATTGCCCTGGGTGCCAATAACACTGCGGGGCAGTTTCATGCCAATCACATAGTCTATCGATTGATCGAATCCATGCATGCCCCCGATTTCCATATCAATCTCATTCACCTTAACATGAAAAGGTTTCACCAATACTTTTCCATTAGCAAATTCAAAAGTGGTTTTGATATCTTTCATCGAAAATCCATTGAGGTCGGCGACGTTAAGTGTAGTTGCAATTTTTTCGACAGGTGCGAATTTTTTTAACACTCCTTCCACCAGCAGTAAATTTCCCTTACCAGTTAAAGTGCTTGGTACCGGGCTCATGTTGGCGTCTAATTTCCCGTTCAACGTCATCTGTGAATTAATAACGCCCGAAATGAATTTCCCTACCGGCATCAATTGCTGAACGGTATTAAAGGCATTGAACGTTTTCTCCGCGTTCAGTCCCTTTACATCGTATGAAAAAGCAATATCAGGATGCTTCTTATCGCTAAAGGTGGAATACAAACCGCTCATGCCCATCTGCCCGTCCAATGCATTCATCCGCACATCTTTTAAAACCACGCTTTCATCTTTTATCGCAACTGTACCTTTCAGGTTACTGTATTCTGTTTTGTCGTACACCATTTTATCTACAGCGGCAACTAACGTGAAATTTACATTTTTAGGAACCGCAAAGGGTTCGCTTGTCCCGGTCGAAGTATTGGCAGCCGTATCGGTTGCAGTGCCCATGAAATCGTTCAGGTTTATTTTATCGGCGTGTACCTGTAAGTTGCCGGCAACCGGCTCATCATTGAGCGCATATCCTATAACGTTATGTAATGATCCGCTGGCTGTAATATGAGCGGTAAGATATTCTGCTTTTAAGGTATTCAGCGTAACTGTGGCAGGATTAAAGGTTACATCGGCAGTACCCACTTTTATGCCGCCCGGATAATCTTTCGTGGTATAATTTACATTCGAAACATTCAATGTGCCTGAAGTATTGATTTTGTCGTATTCCTTTTTGTCGATATTGGTTTTGTTGCCCTTAAAAGATACATCGGCGGCCAGCGAACCGGATAATGTTGTGCCGGGTTCAAAGCTGGTGAATTGCGCCGCATTGGCAAGATTGAACTTCCCTTTCGCCCTGCCCTCAAAAAACAGGGTGGTCGCCGGGTTTTTGATCAGCACAGTAAAGTCGACGGGGTCGCTGCCTATTTCAACATGGGCGGCAGGCACTTCAATTATTGTATGATCGGCTATCCCATCAGGGTTCTGGAACTTCACCTGTATATTGCTGTTACGTACCGGTTGTGGAAAGTCGTTGGAGGAATAATTAAGATCAGTAATATTAATAAAGCCATTGGCGCTGAAAGGTCCGGGTTTTTGTTGCGTGATAGCCGCAAGGTTTCCTTTTGCTGCAGCATTGGCATCCAGTAGTCCGGATAGTTTAGTGTCGCCGCTTAATTTTACAAATTGGGTAACCTGCGCAAGATTCAGTTTCCCTTTTACTGCCGCATCAATGTATTGATCCGTTACAGGGTTTTTGAGCAAAAGCCTGAAATCAAAAGGATCGTTGCCAAACTCGATATGTGCTTTGGAAATATCCACTACTGTATGGTCAGTCATGCCATCGGGGTTATCCACTTTCGCAGTGATGGCAATATTTTTTACTGGTTGGGGAAGGTCGGGATATTGAAAAAAACCATCTTCCACATTCAGATTGATGCTGTAAGCCGGCATGGTAACGGTATTGTATTCTCCCTTAACAAAGCCGTTAAATAATGCTTTTCCGCTGGTTTTGATGCTGGCGAAATCGTTTTTGTATATCGCAGGAACCAGCGATAGCAGCGTTTTAAATTCGGTAGATGGCGCATTGAATTTGATATCCATCCCATAAGTGGTATCATTTACAAACTGAAAATATCCGCCAGCCGAAAGTTTAAGATCATTCAACGCAATATCATCAGTTTTGAAAGTGTATTTATTGGCTTTGTTGTCTACCTCAATATCCGCATCAATAGTAGTTTTTGCGTTAATGAGGTAAGGGACCTTGCTGTAAGTGAAAGAAAGAGATTCCGCGGATGTTTTTGTTTGCAGGGTAAAAAGATCGGCCGTGAAATCGCCGCTGCCGGAATGATACAGGTCAAAAATTTCAGTGCTCATATCGCCTGGTACATCTATATAAGAGATGTAGCCTTTGTTGATGGTATACTTTTTCAGACTCAAATTAAAGGATCCCGGTTCAGTTGCATCCGGCGACGCAGTAGTATCAGGTTTTGTAATATCCCAATTGGCTCTTCCTTCCTTGTCAACTATGGCGTGTATTCTCGGTTCATCAATCGTAACACTGTAAACTGTCATTTGTGAGCCGCCAAAAAGACTCATTACATTGAGGGCAACATCAATTTCTTTAGCCGCGATAAGGGTGTCTTTTGAAAAATCACCGGTGCCAATCACCTGCAGGTTTTCCAATCCTACCGCAAGGCGGGGGAAATGCCTGAACAGCGAGATATCTATATCTTTAAAATCAACCTGTGCATTAATATTTTTATTGATCTGTGTTTTGGCAATGGTCATAATCTTTCCTTTAAACATAAAAGGAAGCGCAAAAGCAACAACGATCAACACAAGGAGAATAATGCCTGTAATTTTCAATACTTTTTTCATCATAACCGGATATTGTATTTTATTTTGACGGATGGAGAAAAATAAATATTTGTACTTCAGCTCTTTATTAATTTTACAAATATGACGCCAGAAAGACGCGAACGCTTATTACAAGTGCTGAATAAACGCCAAAACAACCTTGCTGTTGTGTTAGAGAACGTATTTGATCCGCATAATATTTCCGCTGTAATGCGTAGTTGTGATGCCGTAGGAATACAGGATATGTACGTGCTGAATAGTAAAATTCCACGCCATAAAAAATGGGGCGCCAAAAGCTCCTCCAGCGCGGCCAAATGGCTTACCATACACCAGTTCGACGATACGAAATCCTGTTTTGACGCCATACGGCAAAAATATCAAACTATTTTAACTACCCATTTAAGCACAGATGCTGTGGATATTTATGGGGTAGATTTTACCCAATCTTTAGCGCTTGTTTTTGGCAACGAACATTCCGGTGTAAGTGAAGAAATCCGGGAAATGGCAGATGGTAATTTTTTGATTCCCCAGGTGGGTATGATCAAGTCGCTGAACATATCGGTAGCCTGTGCAGTTACCATTTACGAAGCTTACCGGCAAAAAAAGCTGGCCGGTCATTACAACGGGCAAAGCCTGCCGGATGAACGATTTCACCAATTGCTGGGGGAATGGGGATTTGCAAACGATGACCTGCAATAAACAGTAAACGGCCTTTTTTGGGGTGAATGTTGGCAGAAAGCAAAAGACCTTCGTTTCCGAAGGCCTTTTAATCTAAATAGCCCCAAAACTTTAATTATCTTCTGCGTTCCTGTTTGCATTTCCAACTCCGGAGAACTGGCCCTGCATTTCTTTTATCGGTTTAATATCGTATCCCTTAGGGATTTCAAAAGTCTTGTCATCCAGCTTTGGATCAAGGGTTATGTCCGTAACCTCCATATGCATGCTAAAACCATTGGGCCGGCTTACTTCATACTCCATAATGAATCCTTCTATTTTATCTAACCCGCTCATGCTAAAACCGCCGCCAGCCCTTTGTCTGCCACCGCCGCCTCTTCCAAAACCTGCACCTATTCCCGTTGGGTAACCTTCTGCCATCTTAAAATCAGGAGTATACCAAACAATAGTCTCATTTTCTCCCTGCCTTGTTTTTGTTTTAATAATTGCTTTTTTGCAGGTATAGCCTGCTATTTTTTTGGTTTGATCTGTGGGAACGATTTCAACGTTGCTGGAGGCAGCGTCGCGGTTGCCACCCGGTTGCCCTCTCGCCTGTCTTACAGAATCCATCCGCCTTTTCATCTCAGCTTCGTCCTGAGCAGTACTGTAAAAACCTGTTTTGCGGCCATTGGCTTGGGTAAGTGTGGTGGTGCGTTCATTTTTTTTGTCGATGATTACGGTGTTATTTCCAAAATCACTTTCAGTAAAGGTTTTAGTAAAATCCTTCGTGAAGTAAATAGTGCTTTTTGTCTCCATTCCACCGGCTGCAAAAGGGCTATCGTCTCCACCACCTGCATTGCGGTTTGCATTTTCGGGAAAACTAATTTCCGTTTTTGACTTTACAATGGCATGCTCCACGGTTTTTTGCTGGGCAAAACCATTGAGAACAAACAATGCAGGTAAAAAGGATAGCCAATACCGACTTGTCATTGATCAGGTAGTTGTACCTCAAATGTACAATAGTAAAGTGGGGAAGTTTGATATCGGAAGGTTAATAATGGTTAATGAATTTCAAAGAAGCAAACCGATCCGCCTACCCATTCTTTGTCTTTGTTGTACCGAACGCCAATCATTTTTCCCTTGCTGACACGGGCCAGGTTAACGGTGGGGTGTGGGCGGGCTTCGCCTTCGGGCCATACATACATCATTCGTATCTCCACTTTTGCCGGTATATCTGGTGTTGGTATTACCTCCGCGTATGTAACCTTTCGTTGCAGGATCCAATTCTGTGGGTCTTTGATATTTTCCAGGTCGTTTGCAGTGATATCAATGATCACGCCCTGTCCGGCAAACGAAAAAAGTGGCTTCACCACATAGTTTTCCAAATCATCCGGCATTTTTTTCACTTCATCAAGAAAGAAAGTTTCCGGAACATAAGGATGTTTTATAAAAGGAAGCGTGAATTTGCTGATGCGGTAAAACCAGTTGGGGTGGGGTATCCATTCCACATCCCAGTCTTTGGTAATGTCAATACAATTATCCAGTCCCGGCTGTGCATGCAGGTCATCAAAAATAACGCGGTTGTATATTCTTTTGATTTCGGTTTTCTTTCCGTTATTCAGGTAAAACAGTTTCTTCCCATCAGCCTGCAAATCGGTTATGCAAACGGGTTGTATGCCGGTATAGTCCTGTGTGCAGTAAAAGTCAATTTTTGTTTTTTGCTTATGCGGTTTTATCTCCAGCAGAATTACATTTTCCGCCTCGTGCTTACCTAATAATAATCTTCTCAGCATCGCTATATAGGATGCTTTATCGTAGCCATGTAAATAATGAGAATAATTTTCAGGAATATCAAAATGCTTTCTTATTACTTCGGGATAATATGCCTGGAAGCCGAACAGGGTAGGGAACCCCTGCATCTCTATTAATTGCGGCTCCAGTTCACGGGCTTCATTAATACACACGCCAAAATCAAACGCTATCATCTGGCATCGCGGTGTTTCGCCCGGCACATATTCAGCTACTGGAATGGCGCGTTCAGTAATATTTTCAAAATCAGGCGCCGTAATAATATCAATGATGCTTTCACAGGCATCAAGCATTTTTTGGGTGAATGCTTTGTCTATAAAAACAGGGGTTTCCGCCACACGAAATTCAATGGCTCCGGGGTGCAGGCTATGCAGGTCTTTCAAAAACGTTTCATAACCATCTTTTGTAAATGCGTCATTGAACTTTTTTCGCAAAGAAGGAACCATGGACTGTTAGTTTGCCGGCAAGATAATTATTATATGTTACACTTCCACCGCCTGTAAATGCTCCACCGCCTGGTTAAGAAAGTTAGGAAGTACGTGGGAATAGGTCCACAATATTTTATCAGGATCGTTGAGTTGCTCAATCATAGATGCCCATTTGGCTTCGCCGTGAGCAGCAATTACACTTTGCTTCTTGTCTTCGCGCTGGAGGTACATACTCATGCCAATGGCGTCGGCTTCGGGGTGGAACTGGGTGCCAATCATATATTGATTAAACCGGATAGACATGATTGCTCTTTCCAAAGGTACATGGGGCCGCTCTTTTTCAATACAAAGCACAGCGGCTCCTGCATTTTTCAGGCGGGTGTGATTGGGATGTGTTACCTGGTAATCGCGACTATCCACCCCAAAAAAAGGATCGGTGAGCCCATCAAATACGATTTCATTTTTCCCGTCTTTAAGCAGGTGGATGGGAAACACGCCAAAAGCGGTTGATTTACGTTTGGTTACTTTCGCCAAACGGTAATGGCGGCATACCAATTGGTAGGAGTGGCAAATGAAAAAAACATATTTTTTTTGCGTGTTGGCGGGATTATTGTTCCATTGTTCTACCTGGGTAAGCCAGTGAAAAAATCGACTTTCCCATTCACTTCCCTTGCTGTCGAGCGGGCTACCCGGTCCCCCGGAGGAAATATAAATATCATAAGAAATATCAGGTACTTCTAATTTTTGGCGAACATCAAATTCGGCGAAATCCAAATCCAAATTATTGGCTTCCCCATATTGCCTCAGGATATCCCTGATACACCTCATGCCCTGGTTAGCTACGCCTTCATACAAATCCAGTACGGCTACCTTGATGCGCTTCTTTTCAGCAGTTGTCATCGGGCAAATGTAGGGCTTTTTAGGATTTTGAAAAAGGAAGAGTGGTGCTGGCAAGCCTTTACCGCTGATAGTGCTTACCAAATTAATTTTGCAATACGTCCGTTTTGCCCTGCAAGAAAAACAGCGTTTCCCTTTTTAGCTTTAGCACAAACATGAAAACTTTCCTTATTGACTAACCTCCAGTTTTGTCCCCCATCTTCCGACACATCAATACCTGAAGTGCCACAGGTGATCAATTTTTTGGAAGAGAGGAATGCCACGGAACTCCTGTAGCCGTGAGGCGGTGTTTGTGGTACATTCCATGTATTGCCGCCATCGCTGCTTACCGCGCAGTTTTGAATTGCTATAGTGTCGGCTGCAAAATCACCCCCTACTACCACGAGGTGTTTGGCTGGCTTTTGTTTTTTTGCAGGAAATACCGCAATAGAGTTAGCGCCTGTTGTTTCCTTACCCTGTAGCAGCGGGAGCATTATGGATTGCTCTCTTATAAAAAACCTGGATACGGCGCCACCGGTAACGAAGCAGGCTTCCTGCATCGAAACCGCGCATATATTGGTTCCACTGGCCGCGAAAAGGGCTTCCCCTTTTTTTGCCTGTGGATAGTTTTCGGGCGGCAGCCCCTGCCAGCTATCGCCACCGTCGAAGGTTCGGGCAATAAATATTTTACCATCAAGGGGATCGCCGATTACGATGCCGCTTCTGTCATTCCAGAACGTCATGGCATCCAGGAACATTCCCTTGCGTTTATCTTCAAAAACAACCTGCCAGTGGTTGCCGCCATCGTGGGTTTTTAACAGGTAGGCCGGCTCGCCAATACCCATAATAACGGCGGTGTTGCTATCAAAGGCTTCAATATCCCTAAAGTCAGTGGCTTCAAAACCTTTTACCCGCATCCATTTCCAGGTTTGTCCCTCATCCACCGATCTTCCCACTGTTCCCCCGCTGCCACTTACCCAAACTACTTTATTGTTCACTACGCTCAATCCTCTCAGGGAAGCGCCATTTCCGGAATGCAGCATTTCTACATGTTGTGTAAAGGCCAACAGCGGCCACAGTGTTATCATGAAAGAAATATATTTTTCAGTTTTCATGCCCTTGATTTTGGTTCAAACCAGCCAATAAATATCCGATTGTTTTTGGTTATGGCTTTTATCGCTGTTTTTGACGGCTCAATTTTTTATCTTGCAGGCTCGCATGAAAAAATACGAAGACGAATACCGTCATAAAGGCTTACGCCGGAAACTCATTGATTCGCTGCAAAAGAAAGGCATCTCAGATACCAGGGTGCTTGATGCCATGAACAATATCCCGAGACATTTTTTTATGGACCTGGCATTTGATCATATTGCGTATGAAGACCGGGCTTTTCCGATTGGTGAAGAGCAAACCATTTCCCAACCTTACACGGTGGCGTATCAAACCCAGTTACTCGAAATAAAACCCTTCGATAAAGTGCTTGAGATTGGCACCGGCAGCGCCTATCAAAGTGTGGTGTTGGCCGAACTGGGGGCCCAGGTTTATACCATCGAACGTCAAAGAAAGCTATTCGACAGCAACAAGCATTTCCATTACCTGAAGAAATACCCGGCCATAAAGTTTTTTTATGGCGATGGGTATGAAGGGCTGCCTACTTTTGCTCCTTTCGACAAAATAATTGTAACTGCCGCTGCACCCGGCATACCGCCTAAACTAGCGGAGCAATTGAAGGTTGGTGGTAAAATGGTTATTCCTGTAGATGAAAATCAATCGCAACGGATGCTGAGATTAACCAAGCGGGCAGACGGAACCTTAGCCGAAGAAAGATTTGATTCCTTTTCTTTTGTACCCATGCTCGCAGGCAAAAAAAATGGCAACGGAAACTAAGAAACAACAAAGCCCCCGATCAATTCAATGGCCTTGTTGTTTGGTACTTCATTAATTATTTTAGAACTGGTTCATATCTGAGCCGCCGTCTCCTCCAGTCTTATTATTTTTCCGCTTGAAGAGCGATACATCAAACTTTCCAAAACGGTAAGAGAAATTCAACCGCGCTACTCTCCAATCCCTTCTTCTCCACATATCCTGGATGAAATCAGTATTCTCTGAATGGGAGTCGTATATGCGTGTTTTAAAAATGTCGTTCATGCTTAGGGTAACCGCTGCTCTTTTGTCTTTCATGAACTCCTTGCGCACCGCAATATCCACCCCGTAGGTTGGGTTGATATACCCCTGGGCGGCACTGCTGGATCCTCCAAAGAATCCCCGTCCCCTTCCGTCGCCACCTTGCGGAACGAGGGTGCGCGACTGGTAATCGCCCGAAAGCTGTATGGTAAAATTGCCGGGGAGTTTAAAATTGAAATTAATTTTTCCAAAAAAGGCCCAGCGGTCATTCACACCTAATGTAGAATCGAGCCCGCTGTTGTCGATGCGCGCATTGTACACATTCAGGTTTGTGGTTACATCCATCCATTGGGTAAGTGGATTTTTAGAGGTTACTTCCATTCCATACGATCTGCTTGAATTCGCATTAATATAGGAAACCACCATCGCCGAGTCTAACTTGCCGTCCGGAGAAGGGATATTGTATCGCCTGCTTTGGTAACTGGTAATGAGGTCATCAGTCTGCTTAAAATATACCGAAGTCAACAGGCTATGCCCTTCGCCGAGTGATTTGCTATAGTTGAGCTCAAACGAATTGGTGAACTCAGGCTTTAATGCCGGGTTACCCACGCGTATATTTAACAGATCCGAAATATCATAATAGGGAGTTAACTGCCAGAAATTAGGCCGGTTTACCCTGCGTGAATAATTCAGTTGCAAGTCCTGCCCAGGCCCCAGGGACCGGGTTACAAATAAGCTGGGAAAAAACTGCAAGGGGTAACTGTTTGAAAAAGTTTCTCCTGTCCAGATTTGCGTTCCCTTGTATTGAGAGCTCTCCACCCTTAAGCCCAGTTGGTACGACAAGTTTTCGCCTACCTTACTCGAATAACTGGAATAGGCGGCATATACCTGGTCTAAATATTTATAATTTGAACTTGCAGATGGTACAAGGATATATTGATTGTCGCTATAGTCATACGCGTAGTTCTCATTGAGGTTTTTATTTTGACGGACGGATGCACGTATACCTGCCTCCATTTTACCCTTTCCAATGGGGCTGGCGTAATCGGACTGAATGGTCCAGTAAGTGCTTGTACCCGAGGAATAAAGCCGTTGCATTCCGGGGCTGCCTTTTATGCTTCCATCCGGATTATAATTTTGTGTAGAGTAGTCGCCTGTGCCCGAATTTGTACTGGTGTTATAGTTAAAATCGGATGTTAATTCCCGGCCCTGTTTTGGAAACAGATGCTTATACCCTAAAGCCGGTCCAAAGTTTTTAAAGTTTCTTTTACTCGTAGTGGTTCTTATTGCATCCTGTGAGGTTACAGGTGTGGTAAGTGAATCGATGTGTATATCATCAACCTGGTCGCTGTTAAATTGTCCCTGAGGCATCGACATCGAAAGTGTAAATGTGTTGCGGTTATCCATCAGGTAATCGAAGCCAATTCTGCCAAACATAAAATGTCCCAAATTGGTGGAATTGCTGGGTTGAGTAATAACAGTATTCTTTTCTTTATCGGTGTAGAGGTTTTGCCGGTGAGTATACCCCTCACTGATGCTTTTGCGCTGGTTAAAATTTAATCCTGCAAAAAAGTTGAATTTGCCTTGTTTAATATTGATGTCTCCCCCAAAATTCACCCTGGCCCTGGAATCGATACCGCCCCTGACGTTTCCGTTATAGCCGGCTTTTCGGTTTTTCTTGAGTACAATATTCAGTATTCCGGCTGTTCCGCCCGATGCATCGAATTTGGCAGACGGATTAGTAATAATTTCTACGCTTTCTATCTCATCCGCGGGAATCTGATCCAGCGTAAGTGTAGACGGTCTCCCATCCACAAATATGGTTGGGGCTGCATTCCGCAACGTAACATTGCCATCAATATCAACATTTACGCCGGGTACGTTCTTCATTATTTCAGTAGCCGTTTGCCCGGTTGTGGTAATATTTTTATCTACATTGAATATTTTCCTGTCTACACCCATTTGAAACATAGGTTTTGTGGCGACCACCTTCACTTCGCTCAATTGCTGTATATCGGCTTCCAGCTTCAGGTTACCCAGGTCTTTATCGGGGTTTCTCATATCAAGCTGAACGGTTTTTTCTACTGGTGTGTAACCGATAGCGGTAATAGTAAGCCGGAATTGACCCATGGCAGGAAGGTTTTCCAGGCTAAATTCCCCTTTCCCGGTGGTAAGTTGTCCGCCAACGGTAATATCCTTTTTTTTGCCCGATGCAGAATCCAGTTTGGATTGAATGAGGAGAACTGAGGCCGCCTCAATACCCTTGCTATTCGATGCATCCACAATTTTGCCATATAGCCTGCCTGTTGCCATTGCTTGTCCTCCGCGATTGCCACCGGCCCCTCGCGGCGCCTGTGCGAACGAGTAAACGGAAAGCGCGCAAAAAATAAAAGATAGAAATGGTTTCATTGTTTTTTGTTTTATCAACAATTGGCGGGATCGTATTCATATTCATATTCGCCTATGCCTGCCGATTGCCGCTTGTCGGAGCTCAAAATTCTTTCTAATCATATGAACGGTTATTTTATTATTACGAGCGGCAGATTGTGCCTTACCAATGGAGTTTTGAATTGGGTTAAGGTTAATGAATGTTAACGGAAAATCCACTTTCTGCGGTGTGCAGCCTTGTTTCCCCGGCGTTCGGAATAGTGCGGTTCATAAATAGGGAAAATTGTAAATGCGGCCATTGAAATTTTGCGTGCATCTGTTTTTCATATATTTTTGCAGCCACATTTAAACGGTGGTTATAGCTCAGTTTGGTTAGAGCATCAGATTGTGGTTCTGAGGGTCGTGGGTTCGAGTCCCATTAGCCACCCCAATAACAAACAGGTTAAGGCTTCTTCCGGCAGCCCGACGGAAGCAGCATTTGGTATTTCTCCTGCAAAAAATGCGACCTTCCAGCATCGTTTGAATCGCTTTAAACTGTGCTTTTTTTGCCCTTCATGGATATTTTGCAAATCCTTGGCTAATTCATTTGTACTGCCAGCAACATAACTGTATTATTTCCGTTATTTTTGATCATGCAAAAAGTGCTTAAGCTTATGTTCAATAAAAAATCTTTGCCAGTAGTACTGGTTATTTTTGCTGCGGGCATTTTCGCGGCATTTCAATCTGTTGGTTCAGGCAATCCGCCGACTAAATATGAAAAAATTCTGCAGCAGGTAGGGGTTATGCTTGAGCAGGGCCATTACAGTCCTAAAAAAATTGATGATAACTTTTCTAAAGAAGTGTTCACCAAGTTTCTTGAGACGATTGATCCGGAAAAACAAATATTTTTAAAACCGGATGTGGCGCAACTAAGTCGATTTGAAACTAAAATTGACGATGAAATTCATGGTGCTACGCTGCAGTCGTTCCAGGCCATAAGCGATCTGTACAGTAAAAGACTGGCAGAGTATCTTTCCAGTTACCAACAAATATTAGAGCAGCCATTTGATTTCACAACAGACGAAACGCTGATTGACGACAGAACAAAGCTTGAATTTCCTGCTACCGAAAAAGAGCGGCAAGACTTATGGCGTAAGCGCTTAAAATACCAGACTCTTGTTCGGTATGCCGATCTTATTTCCAGTAACGAAAAAAACAAAGATCAAAAAGATTACAAGGCTAAAACCAACACCCAACTGGAGGCTGAAGCAAGGGGAAAAGTACTGCAGTCCACTGACCGCATTGCAGAAAGACTTAAAAATAAATTTACCGAAGAAGACAGGTTCAATGAGTTTGTGAACACCGTTACTTCATGCATGGATCCGCATACCACTTTTTTTCCGCCCATTGAAAAGAGATCGTTCGATGAACAGATGAGTGGAAGATTTTATGGAATCGGAGCTTCATTGAGGCAGGAAGAAGGAAATATTAAAATTATGACGCTGGTTGCCGGAAGCCCCGCCTGGAAATCCGGCGAGGTACAAATTGGAGACGTGATCATTAAAGTGGGGCAGGCGAAAGAAGAACCCGTTGATATGGCAGGCTACGACACGGAGGATGCCGTTAAAATAATCAGGGGTAAAAAAGGTACCGAAGTAAGATTAACTTTAAAAAAGGCAGACGGAAGTACAAAAGTAGTTTCACTAATAAGAGATGAAATCGTATTGGATGAGACTTTTGCTAAAAGCGCTATCGTGAATGAAGGCGCCAGAAAGATCGGTTATATCTACCTTCCGGAATTTTACGCAGATTGGGAACGCCCCAATGGTGCAAAGTGCGCGGAAGACGTTGCAAAAGAAATTGAAAAACTGAAAGCTGAGCATATCGATGGTATCATTATGGATTTACGCAATAATGGCGGCGGTTCGTTATTTGACGTAATACAGATGGTGGGCTTGTTTATTGATGAGGGGCCGGTGGTACAGGTGAAGGACCGGCAGGGAAATCCTTCGGTTTTGAGGGATAAGGAGAAAGGCGTTTTGTACGATGGACCTTTGGCGGTTATGGTAAATGAATTCAGCGCTTCTGCTTCTGAAATTTTTGCCGCAGCCATCCAGGACTACAAACGCGGGGTAATAATAGGCAGTACCTCTACTTATGGAAAAGGCACGGTTCAAAGAAATATTGGATTAGACGGTGGGCGCAGCGGCATTTCTTTCGGCAGCGACGATGCGGCAAATAATCTTGGAACCGTTAAATTAACGCTGCAGAAATTTTACCGGATTAATGGAGGTTCCACGCAATTAAAAGGAGTAACACCCGATATTGTGCTGCCCGACCAGTTTGAATATTTTAAATTCCGGGAAAAAGACAATCCCGATGCATTGAAGTGGGATGAAATACCAAAAGCAAAGTATACGCCATGGAGCAATGGCGTTGATATTACAACGATAAGGATATCTGAAGAAGCAAGAGTAAAAAATACCGAGGTTTTTGAGAAGATCAAAGCCAATACCAAACTGCTTTCTGAATTGAATGATAGGGAATACACGCTCAACCTTAAAAAATACCAGCAGGAACAAAAAGAAATCAGGGATATCGTTAAACAAATAGAAACCCTTACAAAGGCGAGCAAAGATAACCCGGTGGAACTGCTGCCCGCCGATTTGGCCAGGTATTCGAATGATGAATCAAAGCAGGAAAGGCAGAAACAGTGGCTCAAAAACCTGAAGTCGGATATTTACCTGAATGAAACTGTAGGTATTGTAAATAATATTATTAGCCAGAATGCGATCGTAAGATCGAAGTAATATATTTCACAAAAAGAGGTCAAAAGAGAAACCTGTTTTCATCTTTGACCTCTTTTCTTTTGGTTGCGATCAGCCAAAAGCAACAGGAGCTTTAGCATGGGCTCATAAAAAACCCAATACATGAATTGGCAGCTACTCAATAGCGACAGACAATGGAAGGAACTACTTGAAAACTCAAAAACAAGAAGCCAGGTCATCTATAAACACTCTACACGCTGCTTTACGAGTTCGTTAGTAAAAGGCCGACTCGAAAAATCACAACCACCTCCGGAGATTGATTTTTACTTCCTTGATTTAATAGCCTGCCGGTTCTTATCGGATACCATTGCCACCGACATGGGCGTTAGACACGAATCGCCCCAGGTATTGGTTATTCAAAACGAACAGTGTATTTATCATCAAAGTCATACGGCGATTTATATGGAAGATATTGCCAAACACGGCATACGTGCCTGATTGAATCTGAACCACAGCGTCACAAAGGCACGGAGGTGCACAGCGGTATCTTGCACCTGCTACCTTGTATTGTTTCGACTTCTTGGTTTAAGCTTTTAATAGTATCGTACACAAATAATAAACCCCATGCTATTAACGCACGGGGTTTGCTATGTTTAATGTGCCGTAA
>CAYMKT010000022.1:16597-28436 GCA_964391065.1 uncultured Terrimonas sp.
ATAATAAACCCCATGCTATTAACGCACGGGGTTTGCTATGTTTAATGTGCCGTAAGCACGCTCTATTCTAATACCTGTAATGTTCGGCTTTATAAGGACCTTCCTGCGGAATGCCAAGGTATTTTGCCTGAACGGTGGTGAGTTCTTCCAGTTCAACCCCAATTTTTTTAAGGTGTAAACGGGCAACTTTTTCGTCTAAGTGCTTTGGCAACACATACACCTTGTTTTCGTAGCTTTTGTAATTGGTCCACAATTCAATTTGCGCCAATGTCTGGTTGGTGAATGAATTGCTCATCACAAAACTGGGGTGACCGGTAGCGCAACCCAGGTTTACCAAACGGCCTTCCGCTAAAAGAATGATGTCTTTGCCATCTACATTATACAAATCCACCTGCGGTTTAATGGTATCTTTTGTGTTACCGTAATTGCTGTTGAGCCAGGCCACATCAATTTCAATATCAAAATGGCCGATATTGCAAACGATCGCTTTGTCTTTCATCAGCTTAAAATGATCGCCGGTAATGAGGTCGCGGCATCCGCTGGCTGTTACAACAATGTCCGCTTCTTTAACGGCATCTATCATTTTCTTCACCTCGTAGCCATCCATTGCCGCCTGCAAAGCGCAGATGGGATCTATTTCGGTAACAATCACACGGCAGCCAGCGCCGGATAATGAAGCGGCAGAACCCTTGCCTACATCTCCATAGCCGCCCACTACAGCTACTTTACCTGCCAGCATTACATCGGTAGCCCGGCGTATCGCATCTACAAGGCTTTCCTTGCATCCGTATTTGTTATCAAATTTCGATTTGGTAACAGAGTCGTTTACGTTAATACAGGGAACGGGCAGGGTACCCTTCTGCATCCTTTCGTATAAACGGTGAACGCCTGTGGTGGTTTCTTCGCTTAACCCTTTAATGTGCCGGATCAATTCAGGATATTTATCAAACACAATATTGGTAAGGTCGCCACCATCATCCAGTATCATATTCAATGGACGCTCGGCGCTTCCAAAAAATAAGGTTTGCTCAATACACCATTCCGCTTCTTCGTTGGTTTGTCCTTTCCATGCATATACGCCAATGCCTTCCGCTGCAATTGCCGCCGCGGCATGATCCTGCGTAGAAAAAATATTACAGGAACTCCATTTTACTTCGGCTCCTAATGCGATCAATGTTTCAATGAGCACGGCAGTTTGAATCGTCATATGCAGACAACCTGCAATGCGGGCTCCCTTTAACGGTTGTTGTGCGCGGTATTCTTCGCGGATGGCCATCAATCCGGGCATTTCGGCTTCGGCTAATTTAATTTCCTTGCGTCCCCACGCGGCAAGACTGATGTCTTTTACTTTATTGGGTAATGCAAAATCGATGGATTTGGAAACTGAAGACATGTTTAAGATGATTTAATGATTGTACAAAATATGTTCCTGGTGTTTCAAATATGTTGGTCTGCAAAATTAAAGTTATAGAACAAAATATCAGGGTCATGGTTATATTTTGGGAAAGAAGTATACTTTTTTTTAATTTTAAAGGGTATTTATACAGTTGCGTATGAAAAAAAGCCAGCAAACAGAAAAACCGCCTGTGCACCTTCCGCCATTGGATGATAAAGACCTTGCGATACTCCGGCTCCTGCAGCAGAATGCCAGGATAACCGTTCGGGAAATATCGGATTCCATTCACCTCAGCACTACTCCCGTGCACGAACGAATAAAGCGGATGGAAGAGTCGGGTGTTATCCGCCAGTATGCCACACTCCTGGATCATACCAAAATTAAAAGGGGGTTGATTGTGATTTGCTACGTGTCGCTGAAACAGCATAATAAGATAGCCGGTGCAAAATTTATTGCAGCCATACAACATATGCAGGAAGTGGTGGAGTGCTATAACATTTCAGGCGATTTTGATTTTATGATGAAGGTGATGGTGGAGAATATGGATGCTTATTACGATTTTCACGTCAATAAGTTAAGTGAAGAAGAAAATATTGGAAACGTGCAAAGTGTTTTTGTGATGGGAATTATTAAAAATACCCACCAACTGGTTTATTAATTTAATGGTGGAAATATTATAAGCGGGGGATGAAGCATCGTTAATTTTGCAACTTCCTTTATTCAACACAACACAACGCCTTAATTTTTGTTTTATAGGTAACGTAAAATTTCGGTATGGATAACAGCAGCATTATTATTTTAGCAATAGCCATCATTGTAGGTGTACTGGGGGTATACCTGTTTGTGTACTTCAAAGAAATCAGGGGAACTAAAAAAGAAGAAAAGCAGTCTGGTTATGATACTTCCCTGCAATTGCAGGCTTACGAGCGGCTTACGATATTAACGGAGCGTATTTCGTTAAGAAACCTGGTATCCCGTGTGCCTCCCGCCGATATGGCGGCTCCGGTTTACCATTCGCTGCTGGTGGAAAGTATTAAACAGGAATATGAATACAATCTTTCACAACAATTATACGTGTCATCAGATGCCTGGCAGGCGGTAACTAATCTGAAAGAACAGAATATTTTCATTGTTCACCAGTTGGCGAACACCCTGCCCAATACCGATACAGGACTGGATTTAAGCAAACGTATCCTCGGACTGCTGGATGTGGATCCTAAGACCTCATTGCATACTATTGTGCTTGACGCATTAAAATTTGAAGCCAGGAAAGTGATGGCGGGCTCCTGATGCCTTTCTATATAAATTGTTAATAGAATAAGCCTGGCCATTTGTAAAGAAAATAATGATGCTATTTTCACGTTCGGCAAACGGATCAGGCAAAGTTGTTTATTTGTCATTACATTTGTTGCACTTTCAATTTTAATATCATATGAAATTTTTTTTCCTGCAGGTTGCTACCGACTCACTCAACAAAGCAATAGCCGGCCAACATGGTATTCCCGAACCCGGAACGGAAATGAACCTCTGGGACCTGTTGTTGGCCGGAGGCTGGATCATGCTGCCCCTTGCATTATTAATGGTAATTGCCATATTTTTCTTTTTTGAAAGATTGATCGCCATCCGCAATGCCAGTAAAATAGACTACAACTTTATGAGCATTATCCGCGACCATGTGGTGAGTGGAAATGTTACTGCCGCCAGGTCGCTTTCCCGCAATACATATAATCCTGTTGCCAGGATGATTGATAAAGGGTTGCAGCGCATTGGCAAACCCATTGAAGCCATTGAAAAGAGTATGGAAAATGTAGGCAAGCTGGAAATTTATAAAATGGAGAGAAACCTTTCCGTATTATCGCTTATTGCGGGGATAGCGCCGATGTTTGGCTTTTTGGGAACCATTATCGGTATGGTGCAGTTGTTTTACGGCATCTCATCTACAGGTGAGTATACCCTGAGCACCATTGCAGGCGGTATTTATACAAAAATGATTACCTCTGCCAGTGGGTTGATTATAGGGTTATTGGCCTATGTAGGATATAATTACCTCAATGCACAGATCGATAAAAATGTAAACAAAATGGAGGCGGCCAGCGCAGAATTTATAGATGTGCTGCAGGAACCTACTTAGGTAATTTGACAATTTGAAATTTGAGAATGATGGTGGGAATGTGAAAAAAGAATAAGTGCGCATTATTTAACAGATTAAACCGCACTTTTTCGGTTCGCTTGCATAACTTCCTACAACTTACGAAACGAACACAGAAGAATGAATCTGAGAAAAAAACTAAGAAACCATGGTGAAGTGCATACCGGTGCGCTCAATGATATCTTATTTATATTATTGCTGTTTTTCCTGATCGTTTCCACATTGGCGAATCCTAACGTAATAAAAGTGTCGGCGCCAAGAGGCAAAAGCGATACCAAGGCCAAACAAACCGTAGTGATTTCTATCGATAAAAATAACCAGGCGTACATCGGGCAAAAAAAGATTTCTTTAAATGACCTGGAGGCTGAATTGCAGTTAGTGCTTTCCAAAGAAACAGAAAAGCCTTCTGTAGTGGTAAATGCAGATACCGCCGGGCATTGGGGCGATGTATACAAAGTGCTGCAAACAGCAAAAAAACTCGGCGCTACTGCCGTGGCATCGGTGGATGGGAATTAGAGGTATCAGGTGTGAGGTTAGCTATCAGCTATGGGCACTCAGATATGGTTATCAACGATGATTGCGTATTGGACTGTTGCCAGCAGAAGATAGCTATCATTTCAGTGTATACATCTATCGGTCTTTGGTAGCTTTTATCATCCGGTCTTTTCCCTGCATATCTTTCCGCACAACAACATTATCAAATCCTTTTTTGGTCAGCAGTTCTTTTACCGCTTCTCCCATAGCTTCATGAATTTCAAAATAGAGCCGTCCTTTTTGTTGTAAGTGCACTATCGCGAAATCCGCAATAGCCGAATAAAAAAGCAACGGGTTATTATCTTCCACAAATAAAGCCATTGCCGGCTCATACTGTAGCACGTTCTTACTCATTTGGCCTTGATCAGACACAGGAATATAAGGTGGATTGCTTACAATGATACTAAAAAGTGGAAGTTCATCCGGCTGGAGCGGTATTAAAATATCTGCATTTTTGAATGCTACAGGAACCTGATGGGTATCTGCATTTTTTTGCGCAGCAGCCAGGGCCTCCTTACTCAGGTCCATCGCCCAAACCTCAGCGCCGGGAATATTTTTTTGTAAAGCAATCGCAATGCAGCCGCTGCCCGTTCCAATGTCTATTATTTTCAGGTTGCCGGAGGCTCCGTTGCTTTGTCGCAACTGCGTATCCTGTATGATCCATTCTACCAGTTCTTCTGTTTCCGGCCGCGGTATCAGCACGTGCTGATCTACGTATAATAACATGCCATAAAACCATGCTTCCTGTAACACATACTGTACCGGCTGATGTTGGGTAAGAAGAGAAATGCAGTGATTGAGTTTGTGCTGCTCTTCGGCGGTGAGTGGCACATCCCTGTATAACGATCGATCCATTTTCCTGAATCCTGTAATATTTTCTATTACCATACCGGCAATATTTTCCGCTTCGCGCTGGTCGTACAAAGTATATAGCGCGTTGCATACATACCGGTAACTTTCAAAAATGGTCATAGGCAAAGATAGCGACCTGATCCGGAGGAATACATCCCGGGAAATTCAACTATCCCGGGCACAAAAAATAAAGGCCGGTTATTTTGCACCGGCCTTTATTTTTTGAAAATCTTAAAACTATTTCAGCGGCTCCTCCAGCCCCGGGTAGTAATTTACATTCCACAAATCATATCTTTTAAATTGTGTGGGTATGCGCTTTTTAAACCCGGTCCAGCTTTTGTTTTCTTTTTTACTCCACAACACTTCGCTTAGCGCTGCTATGCGGGGAAAAGCCATATACTCTATTTTAGAGGGGCTTTCCATATATTCCGTCCATAAGTTGGCCTGCGCGCCCAGCACATAATGATTTTCATCAGCGTTTAATTCTTTCGGAATCGGTTCATACCCATACACTTTTTCCAACGGAAGGTATCCCCCGATCACTAAGGAATCTTCATTCTTACGCTGCGAATGATCAAAATAAGCATAAGAATTAGGCGTCATGATCACATCATGCTTTTGTTTGGCCGCTTCAATGCCGCCTTTTTCGCCGCGCCAGCTCATTACCGTTGCATTGGGCGCCAATCCACCCTCCAGTATTTCATCCCAGCCTATGATCGCTTTGCCTTTGCTGTTCAGGTATTTTTCTATTCGTCCTACAAAATAACTTTGCAGGCCATGTTCATCTTTTAATCCTTTTTCTTTAATCAGGTTCTGACAAAATTCAGATCGTTTCCAGGCATCTTTGGGGCATTCATCGCCACCGATATGAATATATTTTGAAGGAAACAACGCGGTTACTTCATCCAACACGTCCTGCAAAAAATTAAAGGTAAACTCACTGGGGCAATACACATCTTCATATACGCCCCACGATTGCTGAACATGTTTTGTAGTGGAATCGCCGTACCAGGTTACGTTTTTAGCGGGCTTCGTGGGTTCGTCCGGGAAGCAGCTTAATTGAGGATAGGCGGCAATGGCGGCCGAAGAATGTCCCGGCAGTTCTATCTCGGGAATAATGGTGATAAACCTGTTGGCCGCATATTGCACAATGTCTTTTATTTCTTCCTGCGTGTAATAGCCACAGTATTTTTTGCCGTCATTTCCGGTACCGGGGTGATGGCCGATAATGGTGCCATTTCTGCAACCGCCTACTTCTGTAAGACGTGGATATTTTTTTATTTCAATTCGCCATCCCTGGTCTTCCGTAAGGTGCCAGTGAAAAGTATTGATTTTGTGCAATGCGAGTAAATCGATGAATTTTTTTACGTAGTCTGCATCGAAAAAATGGCGGCTTACATCCAGCATGATTCCGCGATAACCGAAACGGGGATAATCTTCAATAGAAACTGCAGGGATGGTGAGACTGGCAGATTTTATAACAGGTAACAACTGTAACAGCGTTTGCAACCCATAAAAAGTGCCCTGGTGGCTATCGCCCTTTATTTGTACAAAATCGGGGGAAACCTCCATGGTGTAGCGTTCGGGTTTATCGGGGGCCTTTACAAATGTGTTGGTGGAGAAACTGATGAAATTTTTGGTGGCTTTTGTTGTAACAGCAAGCGAAATGCCATAATACTTATTAAGATAGTCGTTGAAGAAACTAACCGCAGCCTTTTCACCATCATTCGCGGCAACAATAACGGTTTGTTTGTTGAGCGTAAAACTGCCCGGCTTTATTTGCGATGTAACGGGGGCAGGAATAACCGGAAGGGAAGATTGCGAATAGGTTTGTAAACATACACAGGCCAAAAAAACAGTAGTTAATCTTTTCATGAATCCAAATTTTTAATGAAAAAGGGAGCACGATGCACGCTCCTGTATTGCATTTGTTTGTGCGAAAATAACCATATCCGCTCATTAATGTTTTGTTAACAAAAACATTAAACAAACGTTTGATTTATTCCGCCTTTAATCCATACCTTTGCGTTCCTGATTTTTTACCTCCTGGACATTTAACTAATGCTTGTTCTATTACTGCGATGCTGGTATATAGTTGCGCCATTGTGATTTATTCGTGAGATTGCCTTTTGTAAAAAGCGCAGCAAAAGACTTACTCGCCCCGTAGCTTGCTGCAGAACCGGAGTTCGGGTAGGTATCATACCTGTGACTTTTTACCGGCTGAATTTTTTTTATTAATGTAATATATGAGATACGGTGTTTTAATATTTTTTTTTGGTTTTCATTTTATTTCATTGCAGCTAAAAGCTCAGCAACAAAACGATTCGGTTCTTACAAACGCAACCCTGGAGCGTGTAGTGCAGTACGCATTAGAGAAACAGCCTGTGGTGCAGCAATCGCTCATTGACGAAAAGATTACAGACCTGCAGGTGAAGTCTAAACTTTCGGAATGGTACCCGCAGGTAAACTTCAATTATTTATACCAGCACAACTTCCAGGTACAAACCAGTGTTATTGGTGGTAACGCGATTAAGCTGGGTGTAGACAATTCTTCAGCTTTGCAGTTTTACGCCTCTCAAACCATATTTAACCGCGATGTAATAATAGCAGCCCAGACAGGGCATGTTGTACGGGAACAGGCAAAACAACAAACTTTAGAAGCAAAAATAGATTTGATTGTAAATGTATCGAAGGCATTTTATGATGTACTGGCAACAAGGCGGCAAATACAGGTTTCAGAAGAGAATATCATCAGGTTGCAAAGAAGCCTGAATGACGCCCGTGCGCAATATGATGCCGGCGTGGTAGATAAAACAGATTACAAAAGAGCCACCATTTTATTAAATAAAGGAGTGGTATCAAAGAAAGCCAACGAGGAAGCACTGAAAGCGAAGACGGAAAACCTCAAGTACCTGATGAATTACCCGGTTACGCTGGCGCTGGATCTGGTATATGACAGTACCGAGTTGGAAAGCCATATCCTGTTGGATACCACTAAGCGTGCCGATTATTCCAACAGGATAGAGTACCAGATATTGCAAACCCAGATGCAATTGCAGGAAGCCAATGTAAAGTATAACCGGTGGAGTTTTATGCCATCCCTTTCTGCTGAGGGCGCTTATAACCTGAATTACCTGAATAATGATTTTGGAAAATTGTATAATAGTTCCTACCCCAATTCTTATGCGGGATTAACACTGGCATTTCCCATTTTCCAGGGGGGCAAACGGCTAACGAATATTAAGCAGGCAGAATGGGAGATGAGGCGTACAGAACTGGATATCAAAAATTTTCAGAATGCCGTAAACAGCGAATATACAACAGCGCTGGCAGCATATAAAGTGAGCCTCGATAATTACCGAACCATCAGGGAAAATGTTGAGCTGGCACAGGAAGTTTATGATATCATCGACCTGCAATACCGCTCCGGGATAAAGACCTACTTAGACGTGATATTGGCGGAAGTGGATCTCCGCACCGAACAGATTACTTATTTTGACGCGTTGTATAATGTAATGAGCAGTAAGCTGGATGTGCAAAGAAGCCTGGGCGAAATTATTCCCTGAGCCGGAATAGCATTGTGAGCCGGGTTTTATTTATTGAAATTTGAACCTATATATATGGTATTGACAAAAGTTAAGTTTTGGTATGCAGCAGTGTCGATATTGCTTTTTTCGTCATGCGGCGCAAAACAGCAGCAGGAGCAGGGGCCTCCCAAACCAATAGCCGTTACGATTGATACGGTAAAAGCAACCGATGCCGTGTATTATGATGAATACCCGGGAACCGTAGTGGCGCTTAATCAAACCGATTTACGCGCACAGGTTACGGGTTATATCACCGGTATTTATTTTAAAGATGGGGCAAAAGTAAAAAAGGGGCAAAAGCTTTATTCGATTGACCAGCAATTGTATGATGCAAATTATCAACAAGCAATTGCCAACCAGCAAGTACTGGAAACGAATTTGGTAAAGGCACAAAAAGACGCTGAGCGGTACCACGAACTGGATAGAAGGGATGCTATCGCAAAGCAGCAGGTTGATTATGCAGACGCCGCACTGGAAGCTGCTAAAAAACAGGTAGAGGCCGCAAAGGCGAATGTGAATGCCGTTAAAGCCAATGTAGCATTCTCTGTCATTTATGCGCCATTTAGTGGAACAATTGGTATATCGCAGGTGAGGGATGGTACTTCGGTCGTAGCAGGTCAAACGGTTTTGAATACTATTTCCACTGATAACCCAATGGCGGTTGATTTTGCGGTTGACCAACGCGAAGTGTACAGGTATGCCATGCTTCGCCAGCGCGATGAAAAGAAGCATGATTCCACTTTTTCAATCGTATTTGGCAGCAAGGTGTACCCGGAGTTCGGCAGCATCAGTTTTGTAGACCGTGCGGTTGATCCGCAAACGGGTACCATTAAAGCAAGATTGGTTTTTTCCAATAACGAAGGCTTGTTAAGGTCGGGGATGAGCACTACCGTAAGAGTATTAAATACTGCTTCTACAAATGCCGTGATGATTCCTTATAAAGCCATCACCGAGCAATTGGGAGAATTTTTTGTGTACGTGGTTGGCGATAGCAGTAAAGTATCCCAGCACAAAGTGCAATTGGGTAAGCAGGTGGGAAGTAACATCATCATAAACGAAGGCATCGAGGCCGGACAAAAAATTGTTGTGCAGGGTATTCAAAATCTCAGGGAAGGCGCTGTGGTTACCAACGCACCTCCGGCGCCTGCTAATGCAGCCGGCGGGAAATAGTGAACCGGTAACTTCTTCATTGAAACGCTGAAGAAAAATATTAACGTTACATAGCCGGTGGCTGACCTATCCGCCGGTTATCTTTCACATTCATTATATGGTAGCAGAAGTTTTTATAAAAAGACCCGTAACGGCAATTGTAATTTCCATTGTTATTGTACTGGTTGGTATTATTTCTCTTATCAATCTTCCTGTTGCGCAGTATCCCGATATTTCACCACCCACCGTTTCCATTACAGGAAATTTTACAGGCGCTGATGCCCAAACCGTTGAACAAACCACCACCACGGCCATCGAAACGCAGGTGAATGGAACACCGGGCATGACCTATATGAGCAGTAACAGCGCCAGCAGTGGTCAAAGCAATATTACTGTAAATTTTGAAGTAGGAACCGACATCAATATCGCGGCGCTGGATGTGCAGAACCGGGTGAGTGTGGCTGAACCCAGTTTGCCGGATGTGGTAAAGCGGTTAGGCTTAACCGTTCGTAAACGCAATCCTAGTGTAATGGTGGTAATGGGCTTTTATTCGCCCAACGGAACCCATAATGAATTGTTCATTGGCAACTATGTGAATACCCGGGTAAAAGATGCCGTATTAAGGGTGAAGGGTGTGGGTGATGTTTTATCCCGTGCCGATGATTTCAGTATGCGGATATGGCTTAACCCCGAAAAGATGGCTGCACTCCGTATTACGCCCGCCGAAGTGAATGCTTCCTTGCAGGAACAGAATCTGCAGGTAGCTGCCGGTACTATAGGCGGTAATCCGCAGCCGGGTCAGCAGGTATTTGAATACAGCGTGCTTACCAACAGCCGCATGAACAGGCAGGAAGACTTTGAAAATATTATTGTAAGAACCCGGCCATCCGATGGAAGCTTTGTTTACCTGAAAGATGTGGCCAGGGTTGAACTGGGCCGGTTTGACTACGGAATTAACGCCATTGTAAACGGTGGCAAGGCAGCGTCTTTTTTGTTGATTTACCAGGCCCCGGGCGCTAACGCGCTCGATACGTACAAAAGGTTGATGACGATGCTGGAAAATATGCGGCCAAGTTTTCCAAAGGATATAGATTTTGTTATCCCCCTTGAAACGGTATCGGTAGTAAATGCATCCATTAATGAGGTGGTGCATACACTTGTGGAAGCTTTAATACTGGTAGTGCTCGTGGTGTTCCTGTTTTTGCAGAATTGGAGAGCAACGCTTATCCCGGTGCTGGCCATCCCGGTTTCTTTGATAGGTACTTTTATCTTGTTTGGCCCGCTGGGTTTTACCATCAATACCCTTACCATGTTTGCCTTTGTGCTGGCTATTGGCATTGTGGTAGATGATGCCATCGTGGTAGTGGAGGCGGTGCAGCACAATATCGATCATGAAAAAATGTCGCCTAAAGAAGCCACCCGAAAGGCCATGAAAGATATATCGGCGCCTGTAATTGCTATTGCGTTAATATTAGCTGCGGTATTTGTTCCGGTTGGTTTTATTCCCGGTATTGTAGGGCGCTTATACCAGCAGTTTGCCATTACCATTGCGGTATCGGTAGTTATTTCAGCATTTGTGGCACTATCGCTCACGCCTGCGCTGTGCGTGCTGATGCTTAAGCCGTCCAAAGATGAAAACGCGAAAAAGAACATCCTTGAAAAATTCTTCGCCGCATTTAACAGGGGATTCGGCAAACTCACCGGTAGCTATACACGTGGCGTTGCGGGATGGATAAGAAAAACGCCTTATGTGCTGGTGATGATGGTTGTATTATTTGTGGGACTGTTTTTTCTTTTTAAAAATAAACCTTCCGGGTTTATTCCCACCGAGGATGAAGGAAGAGCATTTGTTACTTACGAAATGCCTGAAGCCGCTTCCACTGCCCGGAGCGTGGCATTGCTGAACGAACTGATCGCCCGCACGAGCGCTATACCTGAAGTGCGTGTTGTAGGTGGGCTGTCGGGACTGAATATTGTAAGCGGTTCTAACCGGTCAAATTCGGGTACCATGTTTGTGAGTTTTAAATCGTGGGATGAGAGAAAAGGGAAGGAGCACCATGCGCAGGCAGTAATGAATAAAATAAGAGCTGCCACTGCTGATATCAAAGAAGCGAGGATATTGGTTATCGCCCCACCTGCCATACCTGGCTTAGGCGCTACCGCAGGATTTAC
>CAYMKT010000022.1:28536-36285 GCA_964391065.1 uncultured Terrimonas sp.
AGCTACAGGAGCTCGCTCAGGGGAATAGAAAAATTTTATGTTCGCAACAGCGAGGGTAATATGGTTCCCTTGGGTTCATTGATTAACACCAAAATTATTGAAGCGCCAGCGGTTATTTCGCACTACAATATTTACCGGTCGATAGAAATCAACGGATCGCCCGCCGAAGGTTATAGCAGCGGGCAGGCCATTGAGGCCCTGCGCGAAGTGGCTAAAACATTACCTGTTGGTTATGGCTATGAATTTTCGGGTATGAGTCGCGAGGAAATTGCGGCGGGCAACCAGCAAACGGTCATTTTTGCCATCTCGCTTGTGTTCGTGTTTTTATTTCTCGCCGCGTTATATGAGAGCTGGTCGATACCTTTCTCGGTGTTGTTCGCTGTGCCGATAGGTGCTTTTGGTTCTATACTAACGCTTACGTTCATCCCTGCGTTATCCAACAATATTTATGCGCAGATTGGTTTAATTACATTAATCGGACTTGCCGCTAAGAATGCCATTTTAATTGTAGAGTTTGCCAAGGAAAGGGTTGATGCAGGCATTGATATCACCCACGCTACTTTGCAGGCTGTAAGGCTCAGATTAAGGCCTATTATCATGACCTCACTCGCATTTATACTCGGCGTTTTGCCCCTGGCATTTGCAGAGGGCGCGGCAGCCGAAAGCCGCAGAACCATTGGCTGGACTGTATTTGGAGGTATGGTGGCAGCAACAACACTGGCTATTTTTGTGGTGCCGGTATTGTTCGTGTTAATCACAAAGCTTTCATACGGTAAGCAATTAAAACGCCTGCAGGAACAAACGGCCAGGGAGAAAGCGATTGATGAGGCCATTATTGATGGAAGGATAGGCTAAGTTTTCGGAATCACGAAAGCCGTGTGCGAATTTTTTGAACCACGGGGGCACAAAGGCACGGAGGTGCACGATGTTTTGTTTGAAGCAAAATGGCACAGAGGTACAATGTTTCCCTTCTATAAACCATAAACTACAAACTTCATTGGTAGTATTGCCACAGCAATGCAGAGATTTTTTGGGTGAGTAGCCAAGCCTCATTGTTACTGTCCCAACTTTGATCTTTATTGTTCTTGGTAAAAATGCTGAATATATAAGGATGCTTTCCGTTTACATACAATATTTCATTTCGGCTGGCATCCACAGCCCCTGTTTTATCGGCAACAAAAACGCCGGCCGGAATTTTTGAAAGGGCATGCTCATCCCAATACTGGCGGCCTAATAAACGCAACATTTTTCCGCTGGCAGCTTTATTAAAGATGGCTCCATCAACAATTTTTTTCATTACAGTTGCCATTTCCCGTGGGGTGGTTTGCCCCCATCCATAAGCAGTCCAGTCATCTTTTCTTCCCGGTGTTCTGCTGTTTACCCGGGTGGTGGTAAATCCAAGACTGTCCATCAACTGGTTAATCCTTGCTCCCGTACCGGCAAGCGCCTGTAGCCAAAGGCTGGCGCAGTTGTCGCTTACGGTAATCATCAGCATCATTACTTTGCCCAGGTCTATGGTGGCGCTGTCTTTAAAGCCAGAGAGGAGGTCGTCACCCTCACTATAGAAAAGAGAATCCCTGTACATGAGCGTTTGATGGTAGTTCAATTCGCCCGATTCAATTTTTTGCATGATGCCAATGAGGATTGGGATTTTAACAATGCTGGCTGTGGGAAATGTGGTATCAGCATGTATCGCGGCAAAACTATTGTGTTTCAGTTCCTGTACGTAAATGCCCACATCGCCGTTGAATCCTTTAACGGATTCCGCAAGCAGTGTTTGTAATTTTTTATCTATTTTTTGCGCTGTGGCGATACTGATAGCTGCACTGAGGAGGATAGTGATGAACATTCTCATGCAATGAATGTAATAATTATTTGGGAATGGGAAGCACTGTCATTTCGACCGAACAGTCCATGATTAAGTTTTAGATCATTTTCAGTGAGGAAGAAATCTGCCCGGCATAAGCAGATGATCCGGCAGATTTGCCAGCCGTTCTTATTTTTTCAGTAACTTGATTGTCAAAATTTTTTTCCATGTCGAAACAAAGAAAAATCACTTTACAGGAATCGGAGATACCCAGCCATTGGTACAATATAATGGCCGATATGCCGAACAAGCCATTACCGCCATTGCATCCCGGAACGCAGCAGCCTATTGGTCCCGAAGACCTGGCACCGCTATTTCCCATGGAATTGATTAAACAGGAAGTGAGCGCCGAAAAATGGATCGGCATACCCGAAGAAGTAAGAGACATCTATTCCGTCTGGAGGCCAACGCCTATGTTCCGTGCATATGGACTGGAAAAAGCGCTGGGTACGAAGTCGAAGATTTATTATAAATACGAAGGGGTAAGCCCCGCGGGTTCGCATAAACCCAATACCGCCGTGCCGCAGGCCTATTACAATATGAAAGAAGGCGTGAAGAAAATTTCCACCGAAACCGGCGCGGGACAGTGGGGGAGCGCGTTAAGCTTTGCCTGTAAATTGTTCGGCATCGAATGCGAAGTGTTTATGGTAAAAGTGAGTTACGAAGGAAAACCATACCGTAAGATTATGATGAATACCTGGGGCGCCACCGTGCATGCTTCGCCCAGTAATTTAACCAATGCCGGTAAAAGCATTTTGGCTAAGGACCCCAATTCGCCCGGCAGTTTGGGCATTGCTATTTCTGAAGCGGTAGAAGTGGCCGCTACGCACGACGACACCAAATATTCTTTGGGTAGTGTATTGAACCATGTGTTGATGCACCAAACCGTTATTGGGCTGGAGGCGCTGAAACAAATGGAGAAAGCAGGCGATTACCCCGATATTGTAGTAGCGCCTTTTGGCGGTGGATCAAATTTTGCAGGTATTGCCTTTCCTTTTTTAGAAAGCAATTTAACCGGCGGCAAAAAAGTGCGCGCCATAGCGGTAGAACCTACTTCCTGCCCCAAATTAACCCGTGGTGTTTTTCGTTACGATTTTGGCGACACTGTGGGCATGACGCCACTCATCCCCATGTATACGCTCGGGCATAATTTTGTTCCTTCGCCTATCCATGCCGGTGGGTTGCGCTATCACGGCGCCGGCGCCATTGTAAGCCAGTTACTGAAAGATGGCCTTATTGAAGCCAGCGCCATTAACCAAACGGAATGTTTTGATGCCGGCTTGTTGTTTTCGGGAGCGGAAGGTATTATTCCTGCACCTGAAGCTACCCACGCCATTGCCGAAGTAATAAGGCAGGCCAAACAGGGAGATGAAGAAGGGGTATCCAAAACGATATTGTTCAATCTCTGCGGTCATGGTCATTTCGATTTGAGCGCCTACGAACAATACCTGGCGGGCAATTTGGTAGATTACGAAGTATCGCAGGAAGCCATTAATGAATCCCTGGCTGAATTGAATACGCCTGCTATTTAAAAAGCGGTTGATCCCTGATTCCGTGGCGGCTCTGCCCGGCGCAATGCATCACGTCTTCCCGCACCCCGTTTAAATTAAGAGACAGGTGAAATCTTTACTTCTCCTTAATCATAGTTTTTCCCTATAAGTAAATAGAAACTATAAATAAAGACTATCGATTAGATAGTTGTACATTGGGTGTTCTAAATAAATTAAATCTATCAAAAATGGCAAACAATAATGGTAATGGCACACCGGATCATGGTGTTGCATTAGATGTTAACAGTGAGAGCAAAGCGAAGTGCCCGTTTTCCGGCGGTGCGCTCAAACAAAGCGCCGGTGGCGGCCCCCGGAACCGCGATTGGTGGCCGAACCAGTTGAGGTTAAACATCCTTCGCCAAAACTCTTCCCTGTCGAACCCGATGGGCGAGGGGTTTAATTATGCGGAAGCATTCAAAAGCCTTGACCTCGCCGCTGTGAAAAAAGATATTTTCGAGTTGATGACAACATCGCAAAGCTGGTGGCCGGCAGATTACGGTCACTATGGGCCATTTTTTATTCGCATGGCCTGGCACAGTGCCGGCACCTATCGCATCCAGGACGGTCGCGGTGGCGGCGGTTTTGGAACACAGCGTTTTGCACCACTCAACAGTTGGCCCGATAATGCAAGTCTTGATAAGGCCCGCTTACTGCTTTGGCCGATTAAACAAAAATATGGTAACAAGATATCCTGGGCCGACCTGATGATCCTCACCGGTAACTGTGCCCTGGAATCGATGGGCTTAAAAACATTCGGCTTCGGCGGTGGCCGTGCGGATGTTTGGGAGCCTGCTGAAGATGTGTACTGGGGTTCCGAAACCGAATGGATGGGCGATAACAAAAGATACAGCGATAATGGTGAGCGTGAACTGGAGAACCCGCTGGGCGCATCTCATATGGGACTCATTTATGTAAACCCCGAAGGCCCGAAGGGGCAGCCCGACCCCGTTGGAGCGGCGCATGATATCCGCGAGACCTTTGGCCGCATGGCCATGAACGATTACGAGACCGTGGCGCTCATTGCCGGGGGGCATACATTCGGCAAAACGCACGGCGCTGCAAACCCGGTTCAATATGTAGGGGCCGAACCGGCGGGCGCCAGCATAGAAGAGCAAGGCCTTGGCTGGAAAAATTCGTATGGAACGGGTGTTGGCCCCGATACCATTACGAGCGGACTGGAAGGCGCGTGGACTACAACGCCAACCCAATGGGGCAATAATTTTTTCGAAAACCTGTTTGGCTTTGAATGGGAACTCACCAAAAGTCCGGCCGGCGCACACCAATGGAAACCAAAGAATGATGGCGGCGCGGGTACCATACCGGATGCATACGACCCGGCAAAAAAACATGCCCCGTTTATGCTCACCACCGATCTGGCGTTGAAAGTTGATCCGGCGTATGAAAAGATCGCGAGGCATTTTTTTGTAAACCCCGATGAATTTGCCGATGCATTCGCTAAGGCCTGGTATAAGCTTACGCATCGCGATATGGGCCCCATTTCCCGTTACCTGGGGCCGGAAGTGCCAAAGGAAGTGCTGATCTGGCAGGACCCTATCCCGGCAGTTACACATAAATTGATTGACGATACAGACATCGCCACCTTAAAACGTAACATTCTGGCTTCCGGCTTGTCGGTTTCTCAACTCGTATCTACCGCATGGGCATCTGCCTCTACATTTCGCGGCTCCGATAAAAGAGGTGGCGCCAATGGTGCCCGCATCAGGCTGGAACCGCAAAAAGATTGGGAAGTGAACAACCCGGACCAACTGGCTACCATACTCAAAACGCTGGAGGGTATACAGTCGTCATTCAACGATGGGCGGTCCGACGGTAAACTGGTTTCGCTTGCCGACCTCATCGTTTTGGGTGGATGTGCAGCCATTGAAAAAGCGGCCAAGGATGGAGGCTATAATGTAACCGTTCCTTTCGCGCCCGGCCGTGCTGATGCTTTGCAGGAACAAACCGACATTGAATCATTTGCCATCCTTGAACCGGTGGCCGACGGGTTCCGCAATTATCTTAAACCACAGCACAAAGCAGCGGCGGAAGACATGCTGGTTGACCGTTCACAACTGTTAACCTTAACCGCTCCCGAAATGACCGTGCTTGTGGGAGGCATGCGGGTGTTGAATACCAATTTCGACCAGTCGCACCATGGCGTATTCACCAAACGCCCCGGCGCGCTCACCAATGACTTCTTCGTGAACCTGCTCGATATGGGCACCACCTGGAAAGCCACTACCGATGCCCAAAGCGTTTTTGTGGGCAGCGACCGTGTCACGGGCGAACCCAAATGGACCGGCACCCGTGTTGACCTGATCTTTGGTTCCAATTCCGAACTTAGGGCTATCGCCGAAGTGTATGGCTGTAACGACGCGCAGGAAAAGTTTGTAAAGGATTTCGTGGCAGCATGGACCAAGGTGATGAATCTCGATCGTTTCGACCTGGCTTGATAAAACTAATACTGGCAGGATGCATTGATGGGAAACCAAAGATGCATCCTGTTTTTTTAATTGCCAGAGAAGGGATGTGATTATTGCTTCGTCTGGCGCAGATGTTCCAACGGAGCAACTGTGTCTTACAAAATTACCGGTCTCTGACCAGGCCATCCTTTTTGAAATGCCGATTTCAAATCGGCAACCTTTAGAAGACACGGATGATGTTGCAGATTATCCACATTGGATTGTGTTCGTGAGTTTGAATTTTAGCCGTCAATGTAGAAATATTCGTTAAACCATGAGTTGTTCAATTTCGCAGCAACAAGTTTATTTTTTGTTGGCAACTCATGCGTAGTGTCAAACCATTTTTCCTCTCCCGTTTTGCTTATCTTCAATTTAACCCGGTCATATTTGTCAACATCATCTTGATACCAAATATTAGTAACCTGCCCAATTGTGAACTTACTGCTTCTGTCAAGCTCCTCAAGAATTTGTTCAGAATACCGAATTGCTTTTTTCTTTGGTAGTAAATCATAAAACGAATTCTTTTCTAGCTTCGGTTGTGCTACAATTGTTCTTATTTCTTCGTCTGTGAGAACATGAAAAGCACTTAATTGTTCTTCTTTTGATTTATACAAACGCCATTTTTTTAGGACTTGAAATTTTAGTTTCTGTTCAAGGTTAAGTTCTACTGGATTTGTATTTGCTGATGCGAGCGGTTGAATAATCTCTTTAGTTCCATTGCCAACTTGAGCTTTCGGTGCAAGAGGTTTGGTTTCACTTCCAATACTATCAAGCATTTTTCGATCACCATTAATTTTGATGTTGTTTATTTCCTCAATTAATTCAGCATATGCTTCTTTGTCGTGTTCTTTGGTAATAAGCAAACCCATTTCAATATTGTTTTGCTGAGAGTAATCGTATAGGTTCATTGAACAAATAACTGCCCGCTCTTCATTGACATAACATTTGGCATGTAAGTTCGGTTTTTCATATAGTTTGATATCTGCGATTTCTTTAATCCATTCAAGTTGAGATTGCTTCAATTCGGTTTTGCCGTAAACAATCACAATTTCTGAAAGCGTTCCCATGCGACCTTTCGTTTTAAGCCGCTCCTGAATTTGAGAATTTACTTTCAGGTAAGGCGAGACTAGAATAATTTTCTCTTTTGCATCTTTAATGATTTTAAGCAGTTCGCTGGATATAGCTTGTGTCTCTAAAAATTTTGCCATTTTTTTATAGTTATAGTTCATTAAAAGTGAATGCTGGCGATCTGTTTTAACTTAGCACAACAGTTTCTATGTAGCAAGAGCAGTTATTGCCTACAACACTCCGATGGTCCAATCGTTCTGCATTTGATTATCAGTTTGCAAACGTTTGAAAACGATTATTGTTGTTTTGTAACAGTTAACCGTTGGTTCAACAAAAAGTGGGACTAATAAAGCAGATTTTCTTTATGTATGCGTCGGTTGGCTCAAATCTTCCCGTAGTAACACGCAGCGGGGAGGGAGTATTTGCGAAGGGGGAGGAGGGGCTTTTCAGAGCCAGGTCTCAAGGATCGGCAGGCTGCTTTTTATGAACAACCGGTTCGAGGAGGAACTAAATACTACCCTGTTACACGATCTTCTGTGGATTTATCCTGTTTTTTTTACCGTCTTTTTTAGGGACTTGCTTTTCTTCCTTCTCTTCCACTAATTTTTCTTCACGATCTTTATCTTTCTTCACGCCCTTTTCGATGCGTTCCTTTTCTTCTTTCTCTTTTGCTAATTTTTCTTCATGGTCTTTTTTAACCTTCGCCTCTTTTTCGATGCGTTCCTTCTCTTCTTTCTCTTTTACTATTTTTTCTTCATGATCTTTTTTAACCTTCGCCTCTTTTTCGATGCGTTGCTTTTCT
>CAYMKT010000023.1:0-22366 GCA_964391065.1 uncultured Terrimonas sp.
TTTACTCTTCCAGGAAATCATCAATATCGCGTCTTTCTTTTTTAGTGGGTCTTCCCACTTTGCTCAACCTTTTACCCGTGTGAAAACTGGATGCCTGGTATTGTAATCTTTCTATTTCTTCGGCAGGCGTGATATCTATATAATATTTGATAGCTTCACTATACTGTACGCGGTGGTATAGCAGTCCGGTTACCTTAATGCGCCACCGTTTGGCTTCGGTCTTTATCTCGTATTCATCATTAACATGTACCTGTTTTGAAGGCTTTACGGAATCCCCATTATACTTTATCTTGCCCTTATCGCAGGCATCCGATGCGAGACTGCGGGTTTTGAAAATACGGATAGCCCAGAGGTATTTATCTATTCTGAGCTTTTCTTTACTGTCATTCATAAAAGCTTGCTTTTGTCACTTATGCCTGCAATTTACCATTATCACTTTAGAATCAGGTTTGGTCCGTTCAGCCACTTATCAAATCTTCACGTAAACCTAACAGATTCGTTTATACATTTACCAGCCAAAATCGAGCAACTATGCAAAACCGTTTTTACATCTCAGGGAGTGTTATTGTTATTTTTTTGATATGCCAGTGCGCCCGGAGTTTCGCCCAATTCAAAGCCGATGCCATTAACTGGACCGCAGACGGAAAAGGCTTGTATGAAATACAGAATAATCAGTTGCTCCTGATCAGGCCTTTGGATGCAAAGCCTGTTACGGTGCTTGCTGATGCAGCCCAACTTACACCCAAAGGAAGCAATGAACCCCTGAACGTGGCAGATTTTGAAGTAAGCCCAGATGGCGCCATGGCTCTTATTTTTACCAATACCGCGAAAGTATGGCGCTACAAAACCCGGGGCGATTACTGGCTGCTCAATTTCAGCAACGGCCAACTAAAACAGATAGGAAAAGATAAACCTGCTCAATCGCTAATGTATGCCAAACTTTCGCCCGACGGCAAAAAAGTAGGCTATGTAAGTGAACATAATATTTATGTGGAAGACGCTGCAACAGGAGCAACAACCGCCCTAACCACAGACGGAAGTCTTCAGTTGATCAACGGTACGTTTGACTGGGTTTATGAAGAAGAACTCGACTGCCGCGACGGATTCCGGTGGAGCAGCGACAGTAAAAAAATTGCCTACTGGCAGGTTGACGCAACAAATACAAAGAACTACCTGATGCTGAACACTACCGACTCCATTTACTCTTTTGTGGTGCCGGTAGAATATCCCAAAGCAGGACAAACCCCGTCCAGTGTTCGCATAGGTGTGGTGAGTGCCGATGGCGGCAATACCAAATGGATGAATATTCCGGGCAACCCGCGTGATCATTACCTGCCCCGCATGGAATGGGATCCCAACGGACCGGTGTTAATTGTTGAACAATTAAACCGCAAACAAAATGAGAGTAAAATATTCCTCTGCGGTACCGCAAATGGAATGGTGCAGGAAATACATTCGGAAAAAGACAAGGCGTGGATAGACACTAAGTCGGGTTGGAACGATCATGAACCCCGGGGCTGGGAATGGATCAACGATGGCGCTTCATTTTTATGGGTGAGTGAAAAAGACGGCTGGCGTCATATTTACAAAATAGACCGGGATGGTAAAAGGGAAACCCTGCTCACCAAAGGCAACTACGATATTGAAACCATCAGCGCGATAGACGAGAAAAACAATTACGTGTATTTTATCGCCTCTCCCGAAAACGCCATACAACGTTATTTGTACCGCACTACATTAGATGGAAAAGGAAAACCGGAACTGGTATCTCCCGGCGATCTGAAAGGAACACATGCTTACAAAATTTCTCCCGGCGCCCAACTCGCCCTTCATACATTCAACAACCGCCATACGCCACTCGTAGGCGAATGGATCAAATTGCCTGAACATAGTCTCTTACGCGACGATCAAAGTATAGCCGCCGATATGAAACCGGTAGAAAGAAAGAACCTTGAATTTTTTACCATCACTACCGAAGATGGAATCACCATGGATGGATGGATAACCAGTCCGGATGATTTTGACCCTTCGAAAAAATACCCGGTTTTGTTATACGTATATGGAGAGCCCGCCAGAGCCACTGTTGAAGATACTTACGGTGCAGGCAAATGCGCCCAGTTTCTCGGCGACCTTGGAAAAAGCGGCTATTTTTATGTATCCTTTAATAACCGCGGCACGCCAACGTTAAAAGGAGCTGCCTGGCGTAAGTCGATATACCGCGATATTGGCGGCATTAATATCCGCGACCAGGCTATGGCAATGAAAAAATTATTGCAGGAAAGACCCTACCTCGATACAGCGCGGGTAGCAAGCTGGGGATGGAGCGGCGGCGGTACCTCTACCCTGAATCTACTGTTTCAGTATCCCGGTATTTTTAAAACCGGCATCGCAATCGCAGCAGTGGCCAACCAACTCACCTACGACAATATTTACCAGGAACGTTTCATGGGTTTGCCCCAGGAAAACAAGGAAGATTTTGTAAGAGGATCCCCTATTACTCATGCCAAAAACCTGCGTGGCAATTTGTTGTACATACACGGAACCGGCGACGACAATGTGCATTACCAGAATGCCGAAATGCTGTTGAATGAGTTGATTAAAAACAATAAGCAATTTCAGTTTATGTCGTACCCCAACCGTACTCACGGCATCAGTGAAGGAGAAGGAACAACCCAACATTTGAGAACGTTGTTCACCAATTATTTATTAACGTATTGTCCGCCGGGAGGGAAATAGACGACGGCCCAATTAAAATTTGAGACCGAATCCTTTTCCGGTGGTGAAAAGAAGCAGCTACATCGGTATGCTACCGATCAGATTTTTTTTCTTACTCCCAACAGGAATTGCTCAACCTTTTTCCTCACCATCCATGCAGGCTGCATATGGTTATTGACAAGCGCTGAAAAAATCAACAACTTGCCGCCCCTGGTATACAAATAACCGCTGAGGGCTACCACGCCCGATAAGGTGCCTGTTTTGGCATAAATAAAAGGGGTGTCGCTGCGGTAATAGTTAAGCAGTGTGCCTGCGCCGCCGTGCGGTAGAATGGTCTTTAACCTTTCCAGGCCAAACTCATTCTTCATTTTATTCAGAATCCATACAAAATCCTGCGGCGTAAATAAATTATAGCGGCTCAGCCCGCTCCCGTCTGCCCAGCGTGGCGCGTGTGGAAAAGCGTGCAGGTCATTATTCAACATGTAGTCAATCATCAGGGTATCGTCCATTACACCCAGCTTTTCATTGGCTGCCATCAACAACACCTGTTCGGCGAAAAAGTTATCGCTCCTGTGCATCATTAATTTAAAAAGCGAGTCAGATGGCTGGGAATAAATTTCACCATCCGGCTTTATTGTGGTTGAAGAAGTATCAACAGGCCTGCCCAAAGCATCTTGTAATAATTCCAAAGCCGATTGCAAGCCGTTAGTGATAAAAGGAATATTGCGTTCGGCATTGATTTCATCGCCCTGCGTAATAAAAAATTTATTTTCTGTTAACGATCGTTGCACCGAAAATACATGCGCCGCCGTATCGCTGCTAAAACTTACTTTCCAGTTTACATCAGGCTCCGAATAAATAAAAGCTTCTTCCCTTGCCAAAGCTGCAATACTTCCCGAATCGCGTACCTGCAACCATTTTATGGTATTGCCATAAACAGGGAACGGGCTTCGCTCGGCCATATATGAACTGTTGTAATCGCCCCACATCCAGCCGTTTCCAAATGCCTCTGCATGCCAGTTAGCGGTGGTAAAAGCAATATGCCTGGCTTGCGATTTCAAAAAATCAAATACCGGCTGGTTACTAAAGTCGGGATGCAAAAAAGAGGGATCGCCCGTAGGCGCAATAAATAAGGTATCTCCGGTGGTGTGGTATCTTAAACCTATCAAACTGTCGCGCAGGTATTTCATACCGGTGTATAAGGAGATGATTTTGGTATTACTTGCAGGAACAAAATATTTATCGCCCTGGTAATTATATAGAAAGCGACTGGTTTCGGGATCAAAAATGGAAATACCGGTGTGTGCTCCGGCTAAAACAGAATCGCCGAACAATTCATTTCCGGCAATCTTACCCAACTGTTTTGAAACACTACACGAAGCAAGGGAGATGATCACAAACAGAAAAAGAAAGGCATTTCGGAATGGGCTGATAAAAATATGCATCTGGGGTGAATAGCGTTTGGTCATAAATGAGCTATCAGCAAGGAGCGTTTAGAAAACAAATGTGGTATATTGGCGCTATTATTACATTTCCATATTTCCACATTCTCACACTTTCTCATCTTTACATTAACTCCGCTCCTGCGCCCTGAGCCATCGTTCGGGAACTTCGTTGCTGCTGGCCAAAATATAATCCTGGTAAGAACAGGGAATATATGTTTTATCGGGCAGTTGCATCCACCAGCGGCCTGTTTTTTTACTTTGCAGGAACACAGTATCGATCTCAGCAAATGCCGTGTTGAATTCATAAAACGCATCCCGCTCTGCCAAAAGCGATTCATGTTTTCCCTGCCACCTGCCATCGATAAAATACCACAACATTTGTGCAATTTGCGTGGCGGTTAATTGCTGCGTGTCGTTTTCAACGCTGTATCCGTACATACCCACAGTGCTTATACCGGGACTCATGCCAGCGAAGCGGGTGAGTGTGCAGGCTTGTTCCCCATCGAGCCCGTTGGGCGAAAGATAATTGGCAGGAGCAGCCGAATGTTGCAACGCCGCAATATCAAAACTCAGCGCATTGCTGTTGCGCATTACAGGTTCCATTTCATCCATATGTTCCTTTACAACCCCCAGCCGGTAACAATCAAAGCGTAATTTGTCCATCGTTTCCAGCATGAGCGGATTCACAAAATAGCTTTGAAATGCGATGTGATTATAATGCCTGATAAAATTGGGCTCGCCGGTTAACATTTCCATTAAGAAATTTCTGCTGCGTAACGGACTGTCCATATTGAGGTCTATCAGTCCATCTACTACGGCGACCTCAATAATACGGTTCAGCACTTTGTAAGCATCGGCTTGGGCAAGGGTAAGATCGTGGCTGCCACCCAAAATAAGCACCGTTTTTCCGATATTCAGCAATTCGCTGACAACCGTTCTCAAAGCGGCATAGGTATCCAACATAGTAGCGCCCGCTTTAATATTCCCTATGTCGGCTATCCTGATATCTTTATGCCAGTAGTGCAAACAATAGAACCTGCTGCGGATCACATCAGGCGCAGCCGAATACTTATCCAATCCCTCTCCTCTTTGTTCACCGCAACCCACAAGCACAATCTCTGCTACATCAAGGTCCGGTAACTCTTCTTCGTACAGGTCAATGCTTTTCCCAATTTGTCCGTCGAGATAACCCTGATCGTGCGACAAATGGTACCGGTTAACCGGGTTTAAAAAATCAGTGATGCTCAGCACGTCACTCATAGCTATGATTTTTACAAACGTACTGGTTCTACAGCAAAAATCAGAGCAAAAACTACTAACATGTTGTGAAAAACCTTATTACGTATCTCAACATCGGAAGGAGCAAGATTTACCTGCTATCACTATTTTTCCGCGTTTTCCATCATCTTTAACTTTTCCATGATGCGCATTCCCGCATCTTTTTCCTTTTCCGGAAGTACGGGTATTCCCTTATTTTCAAACATATCCCTGCTCCACAATAAGGTGGTTTTCATGTTAGGGTAGGATGCTATTTGTTCATTTATCCATTCCTCCGCCCGGGTTCTGCCTTCATTTTTTTCAATAACCCATGCCGATACCAATGTGTTGGAAGGAATAAAATTGCTTATGGTATTATCAATGCGCGGGGTAAACTGCAGGATATGTTCGAGCAGTTCCTGGTCTCCCTTTTTGTTTAATTTCGTTACGCACAAATATTCCATCCAGTCTTCCAGGCGGCTGTCTATCTCATCGTCGTATGGTTTACCCACTCCAAGATTTTCGGGCCATTGCCCCGACTGACTGATGAATGCCTGCGCTTTTTTATAGTTACCCTTTTGCATTTCCTGCAATGCCATCATTAATTTTGCTTCGCGGTATAGCGCCCGGCCATCCGTTGCACCCTCAAAGGGAATAATATTCACCTTAGTCAATATCGCATCCGCCTCTTTGTATTTTTTGTTCAACAACAATGTTTTGGCATACAGCATTCCCATGATATATTGTTCCTGGTGCGCCTTGTAAAAGGGCGCTATTAACGCTAAAGCTTTATCGTATTGCTCCTGTTCATTATAATATTCCGTAAGCATTTTATAAAATCGCCATTGCGTTTTGTCCAGCGCCAAAGCCTGTTGCATGTCTCTTAAACATTGCGCGGAGTCGCTATTTTTAAATATCAACGCCCGGGTAGCATAAAATGGCGCATAGGGAGGCTCACTACCGCAAGACAGTAACAGCCGTTTGCATTCTTCCAAACGGTTCCTGTCTTTATAGATCAAAGCCAGTTGATATTTGAGCAGCCAATCGCTTTGCGCTTTCAGCAATTGTTCCAGCACCATCGCTGTTTCCGACCGGAACAGGAAAGCCAGGTTGGGATTGATACCGTTCGCGTCTACCCGGGTATGCCGCAAAAAAGCCAGCCAGCATGCAGCTTCAACACTTACCGGGCTTAGAGCGAAAACATCCTCCGCCTCGGCTTTAAATCCTGCATTGTAATACCATATAGCCAACTCAGCGAAAGTTTCCTGCGGCAGTTCGTTTTTGATCTGTGTAATAAACCTGGCTTTATTTTCATTGGTTGGCTGCCAACGATATTGTTCAAACTGTGCAAAATGGTTCAGCGGATCAAAGCGTAAAATGGATTGCAATACTTCCGCGGCTCCCTCTGAATCGCCCTTATACCGCAAAGCCACGGCCTCCAGCATAAGGGCATCAATATTGAAACGGTTATAGTCGGTTGCCTTTTTTGCGTACACAATGGCCTCATCAAAATTGCTTTGTTTGGCATATAACCTGCTTAATCCGGTATAAGCAGCACTACGATATTCAGGAGTAAGGGCAGCCAGACTAAAACCGTCGTTTGCATCAATCGTTTTACCCAATTGCATATTAATAACGCCATAATAGTAATTGGCACCGCCCGCATGGGTATCAATGCTTAATGCGCGCATCGCCATTTCAAGGGCTTCCGCATACCTTATGTTGCGGTACATGAGTTCGGCCATTTTTACCAGGGCGGGAAGATAATTTGGATCTTTTGTTAACGCTTCAGCCAGCTTTTTTTCGGACTCAGCATACAGCTTTTGATCCATAAACTCCTTTCCCTGTATATACAAACCATAAGCCGTGTTCCAGTCAAAGTTGGCCACTGTTGCCGCAGGGCGGTTCAGTTCGCCAAATGTTGGGTCTGCATGGTACAGCAATCTGTTATTGCCCAGGGCAGCCGTTATGCTATCGGCGTTTATGCTTACCTGTAAGGAATCGGTAAAAACCTGCAGCGGGGATAAATTCAACGCTTTACGATACACTGTTTTTGCTCCTTCCTTCACTACCAGAGTATCACTGATAAACTGTGCGGCGGAAAAGTATATTTTCAAATAATTGTCCTCATATTTTACATTCAACGCCCCATAACGATTAGCCTTCCCAATACCCCGGGTATGCGAAACCGGATACCAGTATTCTTTCCAGGTATCCGTGGCATAGGGTGCGAAACCGGTATGTTTAAACGGCGTTTGACTGCTTTGTACTGCATTTTGATTGAACATGCGACCGGATTGGATCTCCACGTACTGCCCGTCGGTATCGGTCAATAATTTTTCCCAGATCATGCCCTGCTGCGACAGTCCCCATATCCATATTTTTCTCCCCGCTTTATCATCGTAAGCGCCATAGCGAACCATACCGGCGCTGTCATCGTGCCAGTAGGCGCCAAAAAAATCAGCAGGCTTACCAAATACGTGGTATGATTTGTAGCCGCCGAAATCATTTTGTTCATAGAAATTTATTTTTTTGCCATTGGTTTTATTCACCGGCCAATCGGCATACTCTCCGTTATGGCCGATGTATTTTGTGCCGGGAAAAATAAATTCAAGGTTGCCCTTTGCTTTAACACCAAGATTCATCCAGTGGTAATAGGGTTGTTCCATTGGTGTGGAATTATACCAAAAAGATTGTGTGGTGAAATACGCCTTATCTTTCGGAAGATTGATCTCGATGCGCCAGTTACTCCTCGTTAAAAGATCGAGTACGCCGATGATGCAACTTACGCTGCCATCATCATTTTTGCGGGTGGTATAATCAACCGGGGTGGCATTGGCAGGTGTGTGACCAATAATGCCATAGTTGGGCTCCAGTCCTCCGCTCGTCCACGGACCGCGCATAGCAATATCTCTGAACTTCACAGCATGATTGTAATAGATAAATGGCCTGCCGGAGATTTTATCAATTGCAGCCCATATTTTACCGCCAATTTCGGGAGTGATCAGCACTTTGATATAATCGTTCTCCAACTCCACAATCTTCCATTCCTTTTGCACCGGCTTATCCGTAAATCCATCGTACCGGAAGTAAGGATATACCGGCGAAAGCAACGGTATGGGGTTGGGATCTGAAAATCCGTAGGTAGGAAAAGATTGCTGATATTCTTTTACGGTAGCGGGCTGCTGGGCCAAAGCCATCGACACAACGCAACAGAGCAGAGCGTTAGTAGTAATATGCTTCATTAATATTTGAATTTTAAATGCTGAATTCTAAAATTACTTAAAACCGGTGCATTAAAATGCTGCAATCGTTTGTCTGATTTACGGTTTCCATGCCTTTGTTTGCCGTTTATTATTATGTAATCATCGGCCGCACTACCACGAGAAAGCCATTGTTCTGGCTTTTTATGAAGACCATAAATATGAAACGCGTTTATTTTGCAACGAGGGCAATGCATGGGGAAATCAAGTAAGGTAGGGTTATTGCGAGCGGAACAAGCTGTGCCTGCTTTATAAGGCTTTGTCCTTTGCCAACATCTTTGCACAGGCTTGCCAAACACTGCCAAAATATCTGCTCCAACATGATGCTGACAGGAGTGGTTATACAATTGAATACTTATTCAGTCAACAAAATACCCCAACATTCCTGCGGAGTCGCCTTGCTAACATGCAAGGCCATGCGTGGCAGATCGCGGAGAATTAAAATCTATTTTTTTGTAACCCGGAATATTTCCTTTTGGGGTCTCTTTTGTGATGGAAAACCTTCCACACTACAACTATGTTATCCGGTTCTTCAATGGAATAAATAACGATAAAAGGATACTTCTTCAAACCAATTTCATAAAAATGCTTATAAGTATTTCTATAGCGTAAAGGATATGTGCATATCTTAAGCAATGCAGCATCGATGGAGTTTACAAAACCTTCTGCAGCCTTTTGACTTCTTTCTAAATACCATTCCAAAGCTCCTTCATATTCAATTTGTGCCGCCTCATTAAACTTATAGCCGTAGGTCATTTTGTTTTCCGCTTACTTAACAGTTTATTAATTCGCCTTTTACTTTCCGTAGCAGTAACCATCTTGGCTTTCCCATTTTTATATGCAGCGTACCTTTCGTCTAACTGTGTTTTAAATTCGTTGCTGTATTCAATAGCCGCTTCTTTAATATCGTCCTCCATCATTATATACATGGCTTTAACCTTTTTATCATCGGCTATCTCCAGGTAATTTTGCAATTGCTGCCTTATACTTGATGTATTCATAAAAACACTTTTATAATTCTTATCCTTACTGGATGTTGATATTTTTCCCGCTACATTTTTTTTTTGCGATATCTACCATACCCTATGATTATTACAAATTTACATATTTCCAGGCTGGGTTTATATCTGATTCCCGGTTATTTTATCACCCCCGGGGAAGCCGGGTATAACATAAGGATTATCTTCTGTCGTATTATTACTTTTCTCAAATTGCTAAACAAATAACGCCAAAGTACAACTCGGGTAACGCACAACGTCACATTATTCTTTTCTTAGCAGGATTTTGTCTAACCATAAAAACACAATAAACAACGATTGCAGTTTCGAGCATTTCACAAACTACAGTATTCCTTACATTTGCCACTAAAGCCGCATCGTATCAGTCAACTCAGTTCTATATTATCCAACCCCATCGAATACCTGAAAGGGGTGGGTCCTTTACGCGGCGATATGCTCAAAAAAGAGCTGAACATTTTTACATTCCGCGACCTGCTTGAGCATTTTCCTTACCGACATATTGATAAAACCGAAATCATAAAAATCGGTGACATTAACCCGGCTTCAGATTATATACAGTTATCAGGAAAAATTGTTTCCCTCGAAATGATTGGCGAAAAAAGAGGAAAGCGGCTTGTTGCAGAACTACGCGACAACTCTGGATCTTTGGAATTGACCTGGTTCCAGGGTATCAACTGGATCGAAAAAAACATACAAACCGGGCAATCCTATCTTGTATTTGGCAAACTGTCTTATTTCATGGGCAACCCCCAAATCACACATCCCGAAATTGAAATACTAACACCGGAAATCAAAGAAGGCAAGGGATATCTTGAACCTGTTTATCCCTCTACCGAAAAGTTAAAAGTAAGGGGTTTAAATGGCCGGCAAATCGGCAAACTGGTGCACACGCTTACCGGGCTGTTACATGAACGGGACATTCCGGAAAACCTTCCGGATAATATTATCAACCAGCTTCAATTTTTACCCAGGTACGAAGCCTATCTCAACATTCATTTCCCGGCTAACAACGAAGTGTACGAGAAAGCCCTGGATCGGCTGAAATTTGAAGAATTTTTCATGGCGCAGGTGCGGCTGGGACTTCTCCGCTCCAACCGGCACCGCTTTTCAAAAGGCATTGTATTTGGCCAGGTAGGAGATTTGTTCAATACTTTTTACAAAACTTATCTTCCCTTTGAGTTAACCGGCGCACAAAAGAGAGTGCTAAAAGAAATCAGGCTGGATACAGCCCGTGGCTTCCAGATGAACCGTTTGCTGCAGGGTGATGTAGGCAGTGGCAAAACCATTGTAGCATTGCTGTGTATGCTGCTGGCAGCCGGAAATGGTTATCAAAGCTGCATGATGGCGCCTACGGAAATACTGGCCCAACAACATTACGACAGTTTAAAAGCGTTGCTAAAAGACATGCCTGTTGAAACCGGTTTACTTACCGGGTCAACAAAGAAGGCTAAACGAAAAGAACTGCTGTCAAAAGCCGCTGAAGGCAGTCTGCATATCTTAATCGGCACGCATGCCCTGATTGAAGACCCGGTGCAGTTTAACAAACTGGGATTTGCAGTAGTGGATGAGCAGCATCGTTTTGGTGTGGCCCAACGGGCAAAACTTTGGGAGAAAAGTGAAATTGCACCGCACGTATTGGTTATGACGGCAACGCCTATCCCAAGAACCCTGGCCATGACCGCATACGGAGATCTCGATTACAGTATAATGGACGAACTTCCACCCGGCAGGCAGCCTATCACTACAGTACACCGTTACGAAACCTTGCGCTCACAGGTAATGGATTTTATTAAAGCCGAAATACAAAAGGGCAGGCAGGCCTATATTATCTTTCCTTTGATTGAAGAAAGTGAAAAAATGAATTATGAAAACCTGATGAAAGGATATGAAAATGTGAAAGCCTATTTCCCCGAACCCAAATATTGGATAAGCATGGTGCATGGAAAAATGAATGCCGCACAAAAGGAGGCCAATATGCAACGTTTCCTACAAAAAGACACTCAGATAATGGTGTCTACCACGGTGATTGAAGTGGGTGTAAACGTTCCCAATGCAACAGTAATGGTTATTGAAAGCGCCGAAAAATTCGGGTTGTCGCAACTGCACCAGTTACGTGGGCGGGTAGGAAGAGGCGGGGAAAAAAGTTACTGCATTTTACTTACAGGCAATAAAATAACTACGGATGCCAGGGAAAGAATAAAAATGATGTGTGCCACCAACGATGGCTTTGTAATAGCAGAAAAGGATCTTGAACTGCGCGGACCAGGCGACATTGAAGGAACAAGGCAAAGCGGAATGTTAAACTTCAAACTGGCAAGCATTGTGCAGGATAAACATTTGTTAGATTTAGCCAAACAACATGCCCAGGAGCTACTGGATGAAGATCCGGACCTGAATTCGGCAGTTAATTTGAAGTTAAAAATACATTTGCAGCAGCAAAAAGGTCAAACCCTTTGGAGTAAGATCTCGTAAGTATTCAATCTATCGGTAATTTCGTTTGAAATCTGTACATTTAATAAGAAAATCACTTGAAATCTAAATTCCACATATTCTTTCTCCCTTTCATCTTTTGCTCCTTGGTAGCCGTTGCTCAGCAAGCTGTTGAGTTTACCGAAAATAAAGGTCAATGGGATCCTTCGGTGTTATTCAAAGGTCAAATCAACAACGGCGCTTTCTTTCTTCAACGCGACGGATTCACCGTGTTGCTGCATAACGAAAAAGATATGCAGCAGATGTCAGAAAAAATACATGGTCACAGCAATGCAGGAACAGCCAATAGCCAGGTAAGCAACAGAACTGCCCATCCCCGTCCTTCCCAGGGAAATGAAACCGGAGCCGATACCGGATCCATTTTGCGCTCCCATGCCTATAGGGTACGACTGGTTGGCGCTAATTCCAACGCAACAATCATTCCTGAAAAGCCTGTTAGCTCATATGAAAATTACCTCATCGGAAACGACCCTTCAAAATGGGCGTCTAACTGCAAAATTTACCAGGCGGTTACTTACAAAAATATCTATCCTAATATTGATGTGCGGTATTATGCGCAGGGTGGGCAGTTGAAGTACGATATCGTGGTTTACCCCGGAGCCGATATTGACAATATTGTAATGCAATATGAGGGCGCCGATAAATTGCAGATCAAGGACAAGGAATTGGTTATAAAAACATCGGTTGGCGATGTAAAAGAATTATCGCCCTATTCCTATCAAAGCGGCAATACGGGAAAAAAAGAAGTGAATTGCCGATACGTGCTGGACGGAAAAGACAAAGTGAGATTCAAAGTAAGGCAATATGATCCTTCACAGGTTCTGGTTATTGACCCAACACTCATATTCGCCACGTTTACGGGCAGCACTGCAAGCCAATGGGGGTTTACCGCAACCTATGGCGCCGATGGCAGTTTATATTCGGGCGGTATTGTTTTTGGTGCCGGGTTCCCGGTATCACCGGGTGCATTTCAAACCAACTATGGTGGCGGAAGCACAACCCAGGTGTTTGACATGGGTATTATGAAATTTACCGGTAATGGCACCAACAGGATGTATGCTACTTATATTGGCGGTACCGGCGCGGATCAGCCCCACAGCCTGATAGAAGACAGCCGGGGCAACCTCGTTATTTTGGGCAGAACCGATTCACCCACCTCGGGAAATGGCGCCTATCCGTTATTGCCCGCCGATAATATATATGGATCGGGTGGTGGATTTGATATTGTGGTTACCAAGCTCAATGCGTCGGGCACCGCACTTATCGGTTCTAAGAGAATCGGTGGTACCGGAACAGATGGGGTAAACATATCTACTCAAAGAGCGCCCAACAGTTTATCTGTTTTTTATGGTGATGATTCGAGGAGTGAAGTAATATCGGATGGCGCAGACAATATTTACCTCTGCAGTTCCACACAATCTCCGGGCAGTACATTTCCTACTACTTCGGGAGCTTCTCAAAGTGTCATCGCCGGAAAGCAGGATGGTGTGGTAATGAAAATAGCTCCGGATGTAGGCACCGTTCTTTTTAGTACGTTATTTGGCGGCACCGACGATGACGGCACATTTGTTCTTGCCCTTAATCCCCTTACCAATGATCTTTACGTTGGTGGCTCTACAAAAAGTAACAACCTGCCGGGGGTACCCGCAGCAGGCGTGATAGCCCCGGCCTATAAGGGTGGCCCGGCAGATGGGTTTATCGCTGTTTTCAATAGTGGTGGCGCGCTGCAACGTACCACCTACCTTGGTACCAATAACATGGATGCCATCTATGGTTTAAAGTTCGATAATTCAGGATTCCCTTATGTAACGGGAGTTACATTGGGTGCATGGCCGGTTACACCGGGGGTGTACAATAACCCGGGCACAAAACAATTCATTGTAAAACTACAACCCGACCTTTCAGCAGATATCTACTCTACTACATTCGGTAACGGTCAAACCAGCTATAATATGTCTCCCGTTGCTTTTGCGGTTGACAAATGTGAAAATGTGTATGTAGCCGGATGGGGTGGTAAGCTAAATCCGAACGGTGATGATAACTTTCACACGGCAGGCACATTTGGAATGCCTACCAAAAATTGTAATGTTTTACCCAACGGTTGCAGAACCGATGGCAGTGATTTTTATTTCTTTGTTTTGGAAAAAAATGCACAAGACATTTTATTTGGCGCATTCTACGGTCAATACCAGGGATTTGGTGATCATGTGGACGGCGGCACGAGCCGTTTTGATGCGAACGGGGTAATCTACCAGTCAATTTGTGCTGCTTGTTTTATTGCGAATTACCCCGGTAGTACCTTCCCCACAACACCAGGCGTATGGCGCCCGGTATCCGGAAACCCCAATGAATGCAACCTGGCCGCTGTTAAAATTGAAATGGATTTTTCTGGTGTAACCAATGGTATAAGACCAACCATTGATGGTAAGCCCTACCGAAACTATGGTTGTGTGCCCGTTACTGTTGATTTCATGGACACTTTACAAAGAGGGAAAATGTACATCTGGGATTTTGGTGACGGGAACACCGACATAACAACCGGCCCGAACAGCAGGCATACCTATAACACGTTAGGAACTTACGAAGTAACCCTCATTACCGTCGACTCCAGCAAATGCATTATGAGCGACACTGCCTACACTACCATCCGGGTACGCACCGACAGAGCCAATCTTAACGCCAGTTTTACCAAATTGCTGCCCTGCGAAGACCTGAATTTTGAATTTACCAATACATCAATAGCCCCGCCCGGCAAACCATTTCACGACAGCACCTTTACCTGGGACTTTGGCGATGGTTCCACCCCTCTCGTAACAGGGCCTGGTAAGGTTACGCATGAATTTCCTGCACCCGGCACCTACAATGTACATTTATCGCTGGCTGATACGAACTATTGTAACGCTCCGGACACTTTTACACTCACCATGCGGGTAGCCCCAAATGTGAAAGCACAATTTGAAACGGAACCGGAAGCCTGTGTGCCACATCATGCGGTATTTACCAACACCTCCGAAGCCGGGCAATCCTTTTACTGGGATTTTGGCGATGGAACCACCTCTACGGCATTCTCGCCTGAACATGATTACAATATAATAGGAACATATACTGTAAAATTGGTGGTGGTTGATTCGATCACCTGCAATATTTCCGATTCCACCACATTTACCATTAATGTGCGTTCGAAACCCACCGCCGCATTTACTTTCGGTCCGCAGCCGGCCCAGGAAAATACCATTACTACTTTTACCAATACTTCATTGAATGCACTCAGTTATAAATGGTATTTTGGTGATGGCGATACGTCCACACTCACTAACCCCACTCACCAGTTTCGTACAACGGGCACATTCAATACCTGTTTGGTTGCCTACAATCAATCGGGCTGCGCCGATACCGTTTGCCAGGATGTGGAAGCTTTGGTATCTCCGCTCGTTGCTGTGCCCAATGCTTTTTCACCTAACGGAGATGGTGTAAACGACAGGGTGCTTGTAAGGGGTTATGCCATTGGAAAAATGGTGTTCAGAATATATAACAGGTGGGGACAGCTGGTGTACCAGTCAGCCGACCAGAACGAGGGTTGGGACGGTAAATTTAAAGGTGTATTGCAACCTATGGATGCCTATGCGTACGTACTTGAAGTAGAATTTACGGATGGCAGCAAGGCAACCAAAAAGGGCGATATCACGTTATTAAGATGATTAGACTTAGGAGTAGTTGAATGAGCAAGGATCGGATAGATGGTTCAGGACTCGGTAAAATAGTTTAAATTTTATGTGTTGATATGTACCATGAGCTTAAAATTCCGGGTATCCGGTTTAAAATACCAATGCTGATTGCTGAGAGGAAGAAGAATTTAAAAGAGGTATCATTCATGTTATTATTGAACGTACGCAATATTAGACCGGGTTCGCTTATCAATAGGATGCGAACAGGATACATTAAAAACAATAGTGGTAACCGGCGGTTTGCGCTCAGCTTACTGACCGCACTGGGTGTATTAAGTGCCACTCCTGAACTGGTTTCGGCACAGGACCTGCATTTCTCCCAGTTTTTTAATTCTCCGCTCACCACTAACCCGGCTAACACGGGATTTTTGCCCGAAAACGATTACCGCCTGGGAGCCAATTTCAGGCAGCAATGGGCCAGTATACCAGCGCAATTCAAAACCATCAGCATTTTTGGCGACGCCCAGGCATTCCGCGACAGGTTTGAAACAGGTTGGGTAGGCCTCGGCGGCGCTATTTTACGCGATGTAGCCGGCAGCGGTAACCTTACTTCTACCAAAGTGTATGGCTCTGCCGCCTATCATCAAATGCTGGGTAGCACCGGTTTGCTTTCGGCCGGCTTTAATATGGGCTGGGCGAACAAAAGAGTAGATGTAACCAAGTTTACATTCGATAATCAATGGAACGGAAAGTTTTTTGATGCCGGCGCTGTAAGTGGTGAAAATTTTACAGCAACCAATATCAACTACCTTGATGTGCAGGTAGGATTGAATTATGCCTGGTTTCCTACAGACAATATGTATGTACACGCCGGTGCATCGGTACACCATGTAAACGGCCCTAAAGAAACTTTTTTTAATAGTAGTTCGGGATACGATAATACGATAGCCCGTCGCTACATCGGATTTCTGGATGCCGTACTAAAAGTAAACGACAGGGTAATCGTAAGTCCGGGCGCTTATTTTACCACCCAGGCCAGGGCGCAGGAACTTACACTCGGGCTGCACGCCAACTATAATTTATCGGGCGATGGAGAAAAGCAGGTGATTGGCGGTTTGTATTACCGTAATGGTGACGCGGTAATTCCAATGGTGGGTTTTCAATGGAAATCAATTCGATTGATGTTCTCGTATGATGCCACCACATCATCATTGAAGAATTACAATAATTTGCAGGGCGCCTCCGAATTTGCGTTACAGTACCAGGGCTTTTATAATCAATACAACCAGAACCTGAGGCAAATGCAATGCCCGGTGCCCCGGTTCTAACCAGGTTACGCTTACCAGGATTGCCGCTTTCCGTTATTGAAAACAGGCATTGCTTTTATTAAATCACGAAGATGCCTTTTGAACATCCACGCCATTGCAGAACAAATGCTGTCCCTCAAAATGACTTTCAGCCTTTACCGGAGCCTGTCCCGGATGCCCTTTGCTTTAAGTATTAACTTCTTAGTGTGACAAAGCAGCATTAATTTAATAGTAATTGAAATCGCTTTTGTTTTTTTTGATCATGCTCTCTTTTGAAATATATTTCTTCGAAACTCATAATAGTTTGTTCATCTACCCGCCGAAAGAATTTTGAAGGTTGAATACTTTGTACATCAGAGAACCCGCAGGCCTCCATCATTTCTTTGGTCGCCTTTATCGTATTCAGATGAAAATTGAATACCCTCACTCCCTTGTCTGTTGGGTCCAGACCTTTATATAATGCAGGGTTTTGCGTGGCTACGCCAACAGGGCATTTCCCGCTGTCACAAATCAACGCCTGAATGCATCCGAGCGCGAACATCATACCACGTGCACTGTAACATGCTGAAGCGCCTAAGGATAATGCTTTAAGCACATCGAACCCGGTAATGATCTTACCGGCCGCAAGTATTTTAATATGTTTTGCCAGATCAAATTCATCCAATGTTTGCTTCACAAAAGCCAATGCTTCAAATAAGGGCATTCCCAGGTGGTCGGTAAATTCCAACGGTGCCGCGCCGGTGCCTCCTTCACCACCATCCACCGATATGAAGTCGGGAATACAGCCGCTGGATTGAATAGCTTTACAGATATCGATGAATTCCTGCCTGTCGCCAATGCAGATTTTAAAACCCACCGGTTTCCCACCTGATAATTCGCGCAAAAGCCGGAGGAATTGCACCATCCCTTCCGGACTATCAAACGCTGTGTGCGCGGAAGGAGAATGTACGGTTGTTCCCGCTTTTACCTGCCTTATTGCAGCGATCTCCGCTGTATTTTTTGCTGCCGGTAAAATGCCGCCGTGACCAGGCTTTGCGCCCTGCGATAATTTTAACTCGATCATTTTTACCTCTGGCCGCAATGCATTTTTTTCAAAAGCAAGTGAATCGAATCTTCCCTTATCGTCGCGACAACCAAAATAGCCGGTTCCTATTTGCCAGATCAGATCAGCTCCTTTAAGATGATATTCACTGATACCGCCTTCGCCTGTGTTATGCGCAAAATTTCCGAGTTTAGCCCCTTCATTTAAAGCAGTAATGGCCGTTTTACTCAACGCACCGTAGCTCATTGCAGCAATATTATAGATACTTGACCGGTACGGCTGCCTGCATAAATGATTCCCGATCCATACCCGTAAATCATCTTCTTTTAAATTGATAGGGTATATAGAATGTGCTACCCATTCAAACCCCCGTGCATCAGGATCCGCCTGCATGCCAAAAGCTACTGTTTGCCTTTCATTCTTTGCCCGTTGATAAACAATTGATCGCTGGCGCCTGTTGAACGGTTTACCATTAAGGTCGGATTCAAAAAAATACTGACGTATTTCCGGCCGGATAGATTCAAAAAAATAACGTAAGTAACCAATCACAGGAAAGTTTTTCAAAATAGCATGCTTTCTCTGCGTGATATTGGCAATAGCCAACAGTAATAAGGGTAGCGTAACACCAAGAACCCAATACCATTTTCCACTACCGGTATATCCCGCTTTTAGCGCTATAGCGCTTCCCAGAACAAGAATCAGTACAATAAGTCCGCTTGCCGGAACTTGTTTTTGATTTCGTATCATGTCAATACATTTTATGCTTACAGAATATGCAATTTCAACTCCAATCAACACTACGACAGCGGTACCCTTATTCAATTCATTATTTGCTTCCGGCACTATTAAGATGCTCTTTATTCCATCGGACACTATGCGTTTTTTTTATGCCAATGGCCCGAAAAAGACAAATTAAATTTAGAGGCTTCACGCAGCAGTACATCTTTGCTTTTAGCAAATTTTGCATCCGCATTTTCATACCAATAAGAATTAGCGTGCAAAATGAACTGCCGTGATTATTGATTGTAAAATAATACGCTTTGAAAATAAAAAGAATACAAATGAAATGAAGACGGGAACCCCGGCCTGGCTGATAAATGAGACCGGGGATTAATGATGAAAGTCCTTACACGCAGGATAAAAATTCAACTTTGCATTGAATTTTGAAAAGTCATACATCAAGCCAAATTTCTTCTCGGGCAACGGCTGCTTGCTGTGCACTATTTGAATATGGTTATTCATACCTGACATGTTGCAAAGATAACGATATTAACCAACGGAAACTCCGGTATTTCTCTTTGATTTGTTAAAGATAGTATGTGAAGGAATGATTATTTTGTTTTACTTCTTTATAGGTTGCCTCCTGAATTTTGCTTCGACATGTTTTAGCAACCCGGGCCATTGAGCTGAGCGCCCATACATTACGGCCTTTTTGTCTTTTATCATTCAAAAAACTATCTCTTTAAACAGGTTATCCCATTCCATAGTTCCGTGTTGAACGCTGCTACCGTAGCCGATTCCAGCATACTATGAATTTCTTTTCTGATAACTTTAAATTCGTTGTGTAACGGGCAGGGATTTTTTTCAGAACAAATCTTTAATCCAAGACTACAACCTGTAAAGAGCTTATCTCCGTCTATTGCGCTTACTATATCTGCAAGCGTGGTTTTTCGCGATGAATGGTCAAGGTAAAAACCGCCATTGGGCCCTTTTATTGATTGAACGATTCCCTTACGGCTTAAATCCTGCAGTATTTTTGCCAGGAAATGTTCGGGAGCGCCAACTCCTTTAGCAATCTCCTTTATTCCAATCTTATTTCCCTGCTCTGATTTTTGAGCAATGAATAACATTGCCCGAATGGCGTATTCACACGTTTTAGAAAACATAATTCTTTTTAGATTGTAAAGATAAGTTAAACAATAATAAAAGATGTTTTTATCTTTTATTATCGGAAAAATGGCGTAACTTTGTTTCATAAATTCGCTCTACGTTGATTAAAAAATACGATAGTATAAAACCATGCTCCCGGTACGACTGCAGGAAGCATCTGTTATTTCAATCAACGATTTTATCTGCGCCCCAACTTTAAGGACTTTAACGATTAGTCCCTGGCCTGGTTCACAGGGTCCGGGCTGCTTCTTCATATGTTATTGTCCGTTTGTTAAAATAAAAACCTGTTGTTATGAGAAATATTCCAAAAAAAAGATCACCCCTGTGGGGAATTGTGATCCTGATCCTGGCATTGAATATCGTTATTATTAAAGCTGCATATGATAACCCGGTTTTTCTTTGGCTGTTAGTTTTTGCTACCGCAATATTAACAATAGCGGTTTATAGTGCATGGCAAGGGAACCGGTCTTTGCTGTCCTTCATTAAAAGCCCCAAATCGTTTGCACAACGGCCTCAATACGAATTATTGCCACATTCAATTTATCCCGCTAAAATTACGAACGATGACTTGCAGGTCTTAATTGGAAATGATCAGTGCAGTAACCCTTACAACGCTTGTCTGCTTTCTGTTGAAGCATGGGAAAATATTAACTACAGTTGGTTCGTTCATCCGGAATTGCATGGGAAAGAATTTGAAGCTCCGGGAGACATAAAATTAAGTTTCCCTAACACATTTAACCTTTCAGCGGCACGGCCTGTTTGGCAAGTAGACGCTACTTATCAGGGGTGCCGAACAGAAAATGGGCATTTTGATAGCCTTGCTTTCAAAAGAATTGCCGGCATGCCGGATGTGAAAATGATTGAAATAAATTTGAATTCCTCTGTCGACCACGACTATTGGGTAGATTCAGTTTTAGCAAAGACGAAATTGATAGGGGCAAAAGGAAAGACCGATCTATTTACCAGGCCGGGATATACGACTTTCCGTGATGCAGAAGGTTTGGTTCATTTCATAGAAAGCTTACGAAGCCTTTCAAGTGGAAAACCGGTTGGTATCCGCCTGTCGATAAATGATAAGCAAGATTTTCATAAAATCTGTCATGCTATTCGAAAAACACAGATTATCCCCGATTTTATTGTAGTTACAGGATCATCCGGAAAGACCGCTTTCAATCATCCCGATTTAGTTTTCTACTCCGGGATGCCATTGTATGAAGCTTTATTATTTGTATCTCAAACATTACAGGTATACAGGTTGGATAAGGATATTAAAGTAATTGCAGCCGGAGAAGTTGTTTCAGGTTTTGATATTTTGAAATTGATCGCAATGGGAGCTAACTCAGTTTGCGTTGACAGTACCTGTATTAACACGACGGAACGTAGTGACAGGCAGGACATAAAATTCCCATCCCGGAATAGTAATATTCATTACCGGCTTATGAGAGAGCTGGTGGAGATTATGGATATCGGTGGTTTTCGAAGTATTAAAGATGTAACGCTTTCCAAATTTCTCCGCCGGCTGGATGCATTTCATTCAAAAAGATATACCCAAACAGAAGAGCAAGTCTTATTTCGGGGCTCTGTTAAAAAAATGTTCTATGACAAGACAAATAAAATTGAATCTGAGAATAAAAAATCGCAGGAGCAGGCTTCTCTTCAGTAATATTATTGCACACGGATGATCCAAAAGCACATCGGAATAAGATTGCCGGTTGATTGCTTTTCAAGACTTGTCGTCTTTCCCTGGCACTTTGTCAAATTAAATTACCTCCGCTTTCCATGCAGGATAATTTGATCGCAGCATGAATCCATCCTTACCGCCCTCAAAATATTGCCTATACTTTTCCCTGTATTTTTTTACTACCCGGTCGGGTTGTTTAACGCCATTGATATACAAATCGCCTTTTTTAATGTCGATGGTATACTTTCCACCCTTTTTTATCAAGCCATCGTTTTCAAGATCATTCGTAAATGATTTCAATTGCTCCAATTCCATTTGGGCCTTTTCCAGGCTACTTTTCACCTTGTAAAGGTTTTCTGCAATAGTATGTTCAACATCCATTTGTATAGCTTCCGCCTGTCGCGTTAATTCTTCCGCGGTTTTACTAAGGGATCTTTCCATACTTTTTATTTGGCTATGATTTTCGAGGATTACCTTTTCCCGCAATAAGTGATAATTTACCTGTAATTGCCGATCCAGCATGAGTTGATTATCCACGGCGCCTCTTTTTTTATTTTCTCCGGGTACTGTATCTCTTGCTGCACGCTGATTA
>CAYMKT010000023.1:22466-36101 GCA_964391065.1 uncultured Terrimonas sp.
GGCGCCTCTTTTTTTATTTTCTCCGGGTACTGTATCTCTTGCTGCACGCTGATTATTTTTCTGAAACTGGCTACGAAAGCTTTGCAAATTGCTATCCTCCTTCTTCGCAAAAGCAAAAACAAAAAAAAGAAAGCATGTACCAATCATAAAAAAAGCAACCTTATGTCTGCGGTAAAATGGAGTACTGCCTGTCATAACAAATAATTTAAAAAATGATGAATTACGATAAATTTCGTATAAAAATACGATAAGATTCGTAATTGTAAAACTTTTGTGGATTTTTTTACTGCCATGATGATTTTTTAACACAAAATTTTTATCGTTGTTGCAGCAGGTACCCGCACTGCAAAGGCAAAGATGGTTGCATCAGGCGCTTCGCCACACCAAACAACCCTGTTAAATAATTTGCCATAACCTTTAACTATATTATCTTGCCGGCATGGACAGAAAAGAAGTTATTGCCGTGAAAAACCTGGTCAAAAATTACGGCAATTTTGAAGCCGTAAAAGGGATCAGTTTCGAAGTATACGAAGGTGAGATATTTGGGTTGCTGGGACCCAATGGTGCGGGAAAATCCTCTACCCTGGAGATTATGGAAACGCTTCGCAAAAAAACCAGTGGTGAAGTATGGATAGACGGCTATAACGTAGATCAACATGCCGATAAGATAAAGCAGATCATTGGGGTGCAATTGCAAACCTCCGGATTTTATCCCGGACTTAACCTTACGGAACTCATACAGCTTTTTGGCGGGTTGTACAACCAACCGGTGAACGCCATTGAACTGCTGCACTTAGTTAACCTGGAAGACAAGGCAAAAAATAAATTCAAAGAGCTTAGCGGCGGACAAAAACAACGGTTCTCTATTGCCACCACCTTAATTAACAAACCAAGGATCGTTTTCCTCGACGAGCCTACAACCGGGCTTGATCCCCAGGCGCGAAGAAATCTCTGGGATCTGATCAGGGATATCCGCTCAAAAGGCACTACCATTATTATTACCACGCATTATTTGGATGAAGCAGAAATATTGTGCGAAAGGGTTGCGATCATGGACCATGGAAAAATAATCGCGCTTCAAACACCTGATCAACTGATTGACGATCTTGTTGATTCAGGATTTGAGCGGCCTAAAGAAGTAAAAAAAGCGAATCTTGAAGACGTATTCATCCACCTCACCGGCCACGCCTTAAGAAGCGAATAAAAGCGATCAAAAACAAATCAATCAATGAAAAAAGGGTTTTACAAAGTATCTCTGCATGGGGCTACGGCAATAGCCATAGCCTGTTCGATTTCAGCCTGCTCTCCCAGCAAACAAGCCATACAGGCGGCTGCTACACCTATTTTTGATACCGTAGCAAAAGTTGTTCCGGTTCGTACACTAAGCAATGCGCTGGATAGTTTGAGCTATGCATTGGGAATGATTGATGCCGGCTTTTTTAAATCGCAGGGTGTTGATACCATCAACTATTCTTTAATGAACAGTGGATTTGAAGATGTATTGAAAGATAAAAACACATTATTAACCGCTCAACAGGCAGACATGACAGTAAGAGAACAACTCCAGGCCTTCATGCGCAAAAAATCGCAGGGTGCAATTGATGAAGGTGAAAAATTCCTGGCCGAAAACAAAAAAAGAGAAGGCGTAAAAACAACCCCCAGTGGATTGCAATACGAGGTGCTGCATCTGGGCACAGGCCCCAGGCCGGCAGATACCAGCACCGTAAAAGTGCATTATGAAGGTTTCCTGATCAACGGCAAGAAATTCGATAGCTCACGCGACCGCGGCGAACCCATATCATTTGCCTTAAACCAGGTAATCAAAGGCTGGACGGAAGGTGTGCAACTGATGCCTGCAGGTAGCCGGTTTAAGTTTTATATTCCCTATACCCTGGGATATGGCGAACAGGGTGCGGGTGGGAGCATTCCAGGGGGAGCAGCATTGATTTTCGATGTGGAATTGATTGATATTGTTAACTGACACCTGACTTCCGGGCAGGAAAAACTGCAACTATGGATTCGCGTTACCCCATAGGAATCTATATACCGGAACCTTTTTCTGAACAAAGAAAAGAGGAATGGATCACAGACATTGCATACCTGCCGCAATTGCTTGAGAATGCCGTGTTGAATTTGGATGAACAGCAACTTCACACACCATATAGAGATGGCGGCTGGACGCTCCGGCAGGTAGTGCACCATGTAGCCGATAGTCATATTAACGCCTACTGCCGGTTTCGCCTGGGACTAACAGAAACGAATCCTGTAATTCGCCCTTACGAAGAAAACGCGTGGGCTCAGTTGCACGATGTGCAGCATTTGCCCATCAATATCTCCATTACCCTTTTACATGCGCTTCATACAAGATGGCATGATCTGCTCGCGCATTTTACAGATAGCGACTGGAGAAAAACAGTTGTACATCCTGAGCACCAAAAAACAATAACACTCTGGGAACTGCTGGGCAGCTATGCCTGGCATGGAAAACACCACACAGCGCATATTACCGCATTAAGAAACAGGAAGGGCTGGTAAGGTGATTGTATGCTGCAAACAAATGCATACTCTTCATCCCCTACCAAATTGTCAATTCTCCTTTTTCACCTGCAACTAAAAAAGCATGCAGATCTATTTTATAATAGCTTATTCTTCTCCTGAAGCTTCGCTAATCATAGTATCATATACCACACGTGCTGCATGGTAGGCGGCTTCAGCCGCGGCGCGCTCCTGGGGACGAATGTTAGCCTGCTTCATTTTCCAGCATTGATCCACCGCCTGCCGGCACCACTCCGCACTTCTGCGCTCCCCGATAGGTTTGCCATCCACCGATATAAAAATAGGATTGGTGTGTGCGCCTGCGTAAATTCTTAACGCCACCCACGAAGAGCGATTGAGTGTATAATTAAATGAAATGTCATTCCATTTACCGTCTGCCGTAATCTCGGAAGTATCCACGGCTTGTCCATTAACAATAAGTTCTACCCGAACTTTTCGCGTTTTTCCAATACGTGCCCTTTCAATATTCCAGTAAGGCTGGTCCATCAACGACGATTGAGCAATGGCCGCACCAGTTTGATCCTGTTGCTCAGGAAGATTGGCCACAACCTTTGCCATAATTTTTACCTGTTCGCCTTTTTTTAAGGCCAGTTTGCTGTCGTTTGTACCCACCTCCAGTCCGTTAACAGAAAAATTGATGATGTGCGCGTTTCCTTCGGAAACATACGACCGGCCTTTTTTAATCGCGTCAACATAATTATCATAGCTAAGAGGTCCCTCCGTTTTAAAATAGCTCCTGGCCATGCCTACGCGTTCATCAAAAATGCATGGAAAATCCGTTTCGCCACTCAACCTGGTAGTAAAACCGCAGTTCAGTGTATGATACCACATATTCAATTCCCAGGGAACAGGTGTATCGCCGGCGCTGTAAAAATCAACCACATTTTGTGTTACGGTAACCACGTATTCATTTGCTCCAATACCGTCCATTTTGGGCATGATATAATTCGGCAATTGATTTGTGGGTTCCGATGGTTCCAGCCCCCAACCGGAATGCGCATACCCGGTAACTGCATTTTGCGACTTAGCCCATCTAAAAACGGGTAAGGTCCAGCTTGGCCATTCCTCAATTGTTGTTGTGCCGGGGTAATCATCTTCCTTCAACCTTAGCAACACAACATGACCTGCATGAGAAGAAGGGAAACCGGAAACTTCAACATCATTGCGGATTATATTTTTTGTGGTAGAAAGCGGATCATCATGTCCTGTAAAAAAAGTTTTCTGGTGATACCAACTCGGACCCCAGGCCAATACAGCAGCCACATTCAGGCCTTCACCCAGGGCCTGACGCCACATATCCAAAGGTTTTACACCTTCTTCGGGACTATCGTAATGACTGCAGCCGGCAGCGTGAACGTGATGATCGGCACTGAACCAACCCAGCTTCGGCATGTTTATCCACCGTTTCAATTGAAAGGAAACAGCATGCTCTTTTACGCCCTGCGGAACGACAAGCTCCACTTTTTGCGTTGTATATTCAGGTCCACGCGAAACAGTAACATCATATTTTCCAGGCGGCAAAAGCACATGTTCTCCATCCGAACGGTAAATCTGGGGCTGAAAGAAAAAATCCGGGTACTCATCATAGGCGGCAATCCGTCGTGAAGGCAATGGATAGATTCCTACAAGTGTGGCCGGAACCTTATAATTTTTATCAAAAGGCCTAAACTCCCGCTGAGCTGCTACCAACCGCAAATCTGAATTCACTACGGTTTGTACGCTATCGTCAAGCACACGCTCAATACCATCGGTAATAAGAAAAGAAGCCATGGCGGGAGAGCCCTCCTCGTCTTTTATATGCAGCGTTACTTTCACCGAAGGACTGATATTAAAAAGAATGTTAACCGTATTGCGGAAGCCAATATCCTGGGTTCCCTGTCCTACATTAAAACCGATTTCCACTTCCCGCTGCCCCGCGTCTTTACTGTATAGCTGCAATATGGCATACTCCAGTTTTAATCCTGAAAGATTGGGCAGCATCGGCCGGTTCCGGTACACCTGCATTTCAAGAAAACGGTCGGCTACCTGTCCGGGTGTAAGTATTTTTTTTGCATCAACACGCGGAGCAAACGAAGGGGCATATAATGGCGTTGCAGCATTAGGACTTTCGGCTTCCAATTTCGCAGTTATTCCGGCTTCATTATTTACTTTAACGAGATAACTCACCCATCCATTCTGGATTAGTTTTGCTTTGGCGGGGCCTTTTAAAACTTTTACTCTTGATTCAGGGTTAATATTCACCATCGCCAGGCAATAGCCATCAAGAATATCCTGCACCTGTTTTACCGTTTCCTTTGTATGAGGTTGATGCTGGAGCGCAGTTAACCGCTGCTCATCTTCTTTGGAGAGTGAACTTCCTAAAAAAGACAATGCTTCCTTTAAACGGATGGCCTGCGCAAGCAGGGGTTGTGGTTCTACATCCAGGATAGCGCTTTGATTTGCCGGTGGATGATGCATTTCGTGCTGTGCAAATAACGGCACATGCATACTGGTAGCAATTACTACGAATAAAAGAAGTGCCTGCTTAAGCATTTTTTAAATAAAATTAGGCAATTGTACAATCAGGAACAATGCCGTTAGCTTTAAAACCCAGGTTGTTTCCAACTATGTTAGTTCAGTACGCAGCAAGTTAGCGCGCGATTCAGGTGCAGGGAATCCGCTCATTTATTTTTTATTTGTGATAATCTTATTCCGCCAGCAGAGCGCTATTCGAAGATGAAAGCAAAAAATCCCCGTTGGTAAAACCAACGGGGAAAATTAAAAGGTCAACAGGTGACTATTTACCTGCTACCAGGCTTATTTTAAAGTTGATTTCGTCGCTGATCAGGTCGTCTTTCATGCCTGCATAAGCCACGCCCCAATCTTTACGGTTAATATTAAAATCGGCTTTGGCTGCAAAACTGTCGGCAGTACTTTCTAATACATCAGCCTCGTAAGTGATGTTTTTGGTTACATCTCGGAGGGTGAGATTACCTGAAATGGTCACCTTACCACTATCCTGGTGTTTTACTTCGGTGATTTCAAACTTGCTGGTGGGGAATTTTTCCACCGCAAAAAAGTCGTCCGACTTCAGGTGGTTCTCCAATTTTGTTTTAAACTCCGGATTGGTAAGATCCTTATCTTCCAGGGAAGCCATATCGATCACAAATGTGCCACCTGCGAGCTTACCTTCATTAACCACCAGGTCGCCGCTCTGCAGGCTAATGGTACCGGTATGCGCGCCGGTTACTTTCTTTCCGTGCCAGGTTATGGAAGAACCCCCGGCATCAATAACTAGTTTTTCACCCACCGCCCCGCTTGCTAAAACGGCATCCTTTGTTTCGGCTTTATCGCCTTCAGGGTTACTTACACAGCTTGCTGCCATAGCAGCGATGGCAAAAGAGAAGAATACTTTTTTCATGCTTTTATTTTGTTTTACTTAATGAATGCAAATTTAATGTTTAAACACCAACATGTGAAATTTATCATCGCTTTTGTTGAGTGTTGTCCCTAATCCTCCCAAAACAGGCTATGATACTTGTACCATATGTATTTGTTATCAGCATACATTGTGTTGATATTCTTCAACTTATCGTATAGTTGTAGCCTGTATCAGGCAGTAGAACAACAATTGTTCCTAAAGCAGTTAACAAAAATGTAATCTGCGTAACGGCTGACTCACGCATTCCCTGAAACAAAAAACCTGTGAGTTCGATGGAACTTACAGGCTGTAAAAAATATGATCCGGGATATGTATGGCTTCTTTATTTTTTCTTTTTCTGGCTTTTGGGCGCGAAAATAATCATCATGCGCTTCCCTTCCAGCTTGGGTAGGCCTTCCGGTGCGCCTATTTCTGCCAACCTTTCAGCAAATTTCAGCAACAACAACTCTCCTCTTTCCTTGAACATGATGGCACGGCCCTTGAACTGCACATAAGCTTTTACCTTATTGCCGTCTTTCAAAAAATCTTCAGCATGTTTGGCTTTAAAATTAAAGTCGTGGTCGTCGGTATTGGGTGTAAACCGGATTTCCTTTACTTCAGAAACCTTGGAGTTGGCCTTCATTTCCTTCTCCTTCTTCTTTTTTTCGTAAAGAAATTTATTATAGTCAATAACCTTGCATACTGGTGGATCGGCGTTAGGAGATATTTCAACGAGATCGAGCCCCTGCTCAATGGAAATTTTCAGTGCATCCTGGATGGAGTATACGCCTACTTCTACATTTTCGCCCACCAGTCTTACCTGGGGCACTCTTATCATGTGGTTCGTACGATGTTCCTGTTGTTGTTCTTTTCTGAAACGGGGATTAAAATTTCCCCTGGTAAATTGAGGTCGTGGTGGAAATGCCATTTACGATTTTTAAAGTGATACTCCTTATCAGGGAGGTTTTAATTGTTATTGTTAATTTTTTAATGAGATGTTGGATTTTGAGCGGGAATCAAAGATCAAATTTGTAACGACTACCATTTGAGTGTTGTTTCCGGTATTATTCAGACGCCCTGTTTTTTATTTCTTCTCTTACTTCTTTTATAAAATCCTCCACAATCTGAACGCCGGCATCGCCTTTACCCTGCCTCCGGACGGCTATCTTGCCTTCATTCATCTCCTTCTCCCCTACTACAAGCATATACGGTACTTTTGCCAATTCGGTGTCGCGTATCTTTCTGCCAATTTTTTCAGGCCTGTCGTCTATTTCAGCGCGAATATCCGCATTTTTCAACGATTCCAAAACATTTTGTGCATATTCCATGAACTTGTCGCTGATCGGTAAAATCTTTACCTGCAATGGCGCCAGCCATAATGGAAATTTGCCCGCGTAATGTTCCAGCAAAAACCCAATAAAGCGTTCATGGGTACCTAAAGGCGCCCTGTGAATGATCAACGGCGTTTCCGCTGCATTATCTTTATTGGTGAATTCCAGTTTAAACCGCCTGCCCTGTGCAAAATCCACCTGGTTGGTGGCCAAGGTAAATTCGCGGCCAATGGTACTCCATATCTGCACATCAATTTTAGGGCCGTAAAACGCGGCTTCGTCCTGCACCTCTACAAAAGGTGTATTGGTGCGCACCAGCACATCCCTTACCAATGATTCTGTTTCTTTCCACAACTCCGGTTCGTTCACGTATTTTTTCCCCAGTTTAGAGGCATCGTGCAAACTCAGGCGCATCACGTATTTATCAATGCCAAAAATCTTGAAATACTTGAGGTACATTTCGTTCACGGCCTTAAACTCTTCGTAAAACTGCTCCTTGGTACAGTAAATATGCGCATCATTCATATGCAGGCAGCGCACCCGCATCAACCCAAATAACTCACCGCTTTGCTCATACCGGTAACAGGTTCCATATTCGGCTAAACGATAAGGAAGATCTTTATAGCTTTTAGGCTCTGCCGCAAAAATTTTATGGTGGTGCGGACAGTTCATCGCCTTCAAATAATATTTTGTACCGTCCAGTTCCATAGGTGGATACATACTATCCTCGTAATAGGGCAAATGACCGCTGGTTAAGTATAAACTTTCTTTAGCAATATGTGGTGTAACCACTCTTTTATAGCCGGCAGCTTCTTCTGTTTCTTTGGCTAATTTTTCCAGCGCTTCAATAACAATGGCGCCATTAGGCAACCACAAAGGAAGTCCCGGTCCTACTTCATCATCAAATGTAAATATGCCCAGTTCCTTACCGAGTTTACGGTGATCGCGCTTTTTGGCTTCTTCCAGCATCAGCAGGTATTCATCCAGTTCCTTTTGATTGGGGAATGTAACGCCATATATGCGGGTAAGTTGTTTGTTCTTTTCATCACCCTTCCAGTAGGCACCGGCAATATTGGTAAGCTTAATTGCCTTTATTAAACCAGTTTGCGGAATATGCGGACCACGGCATAAATCGGTAAAACCGCCCTGTGTGTAAAAAGTAATACCTCCGTCATCAAGTCCCTGCAACAAGTCTAATTTATATTCATCGCCTTTACCGGTAAAATATTGAACAGCATCGGCTTTTGAAATTTCCTGTCGGATATATGGATTATTCTGCCGCGACAATTCAATCATTTTTTTTTCGAGAGCAACCAAATCTTCTTCGCTCACTTTAGTATCGCCGAGGTCCATATCGTAATAAAATCCATTTTCAACAGGCGGTCCTACCCAAAACTTCACACCCTTAAATTGCGACTCCACCGCTTCGGCAAGCAAATGGGCAGAGGAATGCCAGAAAGTAGATTTACCTTCCGCATCGTTCCATGTTAGTAATTTTAATGTGCTGTCTGTATAAACAGGCCGGGTAGCATCCCAAACCTCGCCGTTGACCGAAGCCGCCAGCACTTTTTTTGCGAGTCCTTCACTGATTGATTTTGCGATATCCAATGCTGTTATACCTGGTTCGTATTCACGAACTGCACCGTCTGGAAAAGTAATTTTCACCATAAATATTGATCTTATTCCCGAAAAGGATTGCAAATTTAACGAACTATTGGCGTATCATTTCATTTCCTGCGCCGATTTCCTTAGTATTGAGTTTAATTTTGTTGAATAAAGTTTCGCCAATAATGAAAGGGTATTTGTTGCTGTTTTTAATACTGAGTTCTTTGGGTTCCATGAGTCAGAATCTTAGCGGTCAATGGCGGGGATCCTTCAACTCAGCAGGCAATGTGGTGGCAAATGAAGGCGAAACAGAATACGTACTCGAATTATACATTAAAGGAACAAAAGTAACCGGCTATTCCTACTCTTACTTTAACTACCCGCAAAAAAGGTTTTATGTAATATGCAGACTGGATGGAAACTACGAACCTTCGAGCAAATCCGTAGTAGTGAATGAAGAAGAAAGAATCAAAGGCAATACGCCGGCCAATTGGTCCGATTGTTTACAAACACATATCCTTACTTTTTTAAAACAGGGTAGCACCGAAAAATTGGTGGGCAGATGGCGGGGATACCGGCCAGACGGCTGTGGTGTAGGCAGTACCGAACTGGAACGAAAGGCCTTAACCAGGGTGGCGCCGCCGAAAGCTGCAGCTACACCCGTTAAAAAAGCCGCGCCATCAACAGCAAAAACCAACAAAAGCCCACAACAAAACGCTACCGCTAAACCCAAGTCCAGCCCCCCTCCCGTAGCAAAAAAGCCGGCGCCCCAAAAAAGTCCGGCATCTGTGAAAAAGCCGCCATCTCAACCTAAAGTTATTACAGCAGAAAAGGAAGACCTTGCTCAAAAACAGCCGGATAAGATTCCCGATTCCGACAAATTAACCGTACCCGACATTAAATCAACCGTTGTTCCGGGATTTGCCAACAGAAGCAAGAACCTTCTTAAGGTCATTGATGTTTCCTCATCCACCGATGAGTTTGTTGTAGACTTTTACGATAACGGTGAAATTGACGGAGACACTATCTCTGTTTTTTACAACGATAAACTACTACTATCGCATCGCCGTTTATCAGACAAGCCGATTTCCCTGAAAATAAAACTCGATACTACCCTTGCCGAAAATGAATTAGTGATGTATGCAGATAACCTCGGCTCCATCCCACCCAATACAGCATTAATGATTGCAACTATAGCGGGTAAACGCCACGAAGTGTACATCACCTCAACGGAAAAATCGAGTGGAACAATCAGGTTTAGGAGGAAGGAGTGAGGCAGAGGAGCTGTGAGCTATCAGCCTTGAGCTTTCAGCTTTGAGCTTTGAGCTTCTCATTGCTGACGGATGACCGCCGATTGTTCATGGCTGGCGGCTGAATGCTGTGAGCGATGAGCCATGAGCTATCAGCGCAGATTCAAAAAAATAAAACTTCGTGCATCTTTGTGCCGTTGTGCCTCCGTGGTTCAAAAAATCGCATTCAACTACTCTTACCTACTTCCCCATCCGCTTCAACGCATCACGCGCTGCGGTGAAATGCTTTTCCAAACCCAACGTTTTCTGGTAATATAACACGGCTTCAGCTTTATTTCCCAAAGCTTCCTGGCAACGCCCAGCCTGGTAATACGCTTCTGCAAAAGTATTGCTCACCTGCATTGCCCGTTCAAACACCTGTAGCGATTGAGTATAATTTTGCTGGTCGTACAATAACAGCCCTTTTTCAACATAGGCATCCATAAAAGTATAATCGTTCTTTATGCAATCATCAAATTGCTCAAGGGCTTTGGGCTTGTTGTTGATATTGGAATAATATAGTCCCTTTATAAATATGGCCTGGGATGCTATACGGGGTTCTTCCGTCGCATTGATTACCCTATCTGCCAGCGTTAATGCTGAGGGTTGCAGGCGGTTGGCGTACACTGCGGCTAATTGTAGCAAAGGTTCTGCAAACAAGGGAGCTTGCGCAATAGATCGCTCCAATGACGTTACCCCCGCAGTAGTGTCGCCAGTTTGCAGCAGTATTTCACCCCGCCTGTACCAAAGCCCTGCATTGGAGCTATCGCTCATCAATAAGGTATCATTTTGCTGAAGCGCTTGTTTGGTGAGGTTGTTCCTTACTAATTCATTCATCAACAAATACCGCAGCCCCGCAGAATCGGGCCGCAACTGCACAGCCTGTTGCAGTCGTTGTAAAACTGCAGGATCATTTTCAGGTGAAGCTTTATTGCCCTGATCGGTTGTTGCATTACTGCACGCAAACAGCGTGATTATTATCAATAACAGGAAACTACAATTGCTGATCTTCATTTTTCATAAAGGTTTCAATGGCCGTGTCGTAGCGTTCTTTCCATACATTTATTCCACCCCAGTTGGCGCCGTCTACTATTACTGTACCCGTGGTAACCGTTCCAATTTTCTCGAAGGGAATATTTTCTTTACCCAGTTGCGCTTCAAACGCCGCTGCAGTTCCGGTGGTAACGGAAACCACTACCCTGCTTTGCGCTTCACCAAACCAAAAAGCATCCGGTCTGAAAGCTGCATTGGTTTGCACATCGTAACCCAGTTCACGGTTGAAACTGCTTTCGCAAAGCGTAACAAATAAGCCGCCCTCACTGATATCGTGTGCCGACTGAACTAATTTATTTACAATAAGCCTGCTAACGGCCTGCTGCAGGCGATATTCTTCCTCCAGGTCAAAATGCGGCGCCGGTGAATATTCAACGCCGTGCAACTTATGAATGTACTCGGATGAGCTGATATCGTTCCTGCTTTGTCCTACCAGATAAATCACATCACCAGCCTGTTTAAAATCCAGGGTCATTTTATCGGTAATGTCTTCCAGCAAACCTACCATTCCAATTGTTGGAGTAGGATATACCGCCCCGCCCGGGTGCTGGTTATAAAAACTCACATTACCACCGGTAACAGGAGTATCGAATTTCAGACAGGCTTCACCCATTCCCTTAATGGCATATACAAACTGGTAATACACTTCCGGATCGTAAGGGTTACCAAAGTTCAGACAATTGGTTACGCCCAGCGGAATGCCGCCGCTGCACACAATATTTCGTGCTGCTTCGCTTACGGCAATCATGCAACCTTTAAATGGGTCGGCAAATACATAGCGGCTGTTACAGTCAACCGTAACCGCCAATCCTTTTGTAGTGCCCTTCACTTTTACGATCTGCGCATCACTCGGTGCATTGGTACTGGTATTACCTGTTCCCACCATGCTATCGTATTGCGTATATATCCAGCGCTTGGATGCTATATTCGGGATCACAATTAATTGCTCCGCCACCGTTTTCAAATCCTTCGGCACAGGTATAGAACTTGGATCAAATTGTTTGATCTTTTCAAAATATTTCGGTTCCCTGTATTCTCTTTCATATACCGGTGCACCGCCACCCAGTACTAAACTCTCCGCCGGAACTTCCGCTTCCAGTTCGCCATTCATATAAAATTGCAGCATGCCGCCATCCGTAACTTCACCAATCTGCGAACAGGGCAGGTCCCATTTGTCAAACACTTCCAGCACTTCTTTTTCACGACCCTTTTTCACGATCATCAGCATCCGCTCCTGGCTTTCGCTCAGCAGCAGTTCCCAGGCTTTCATATTCGCCTGGCGCGTCGGCACTTTTTCCAGGTCAATGCGCATACCCACGCCACCTTTGGCGCTGGTTTCAGCGGTAGAACAAATAATACCTGCCGCTCCCATATCCTGCATGCCCACCAATGCGCCTTTTGGTATCAGTTCCAAACAAGCTTCCAATAATTTTTTCTCCTGGAAGGGATCGCCCACCTGCACAGCCGGCAAATCTTCCACGCTGCTTGCCGTAATATCGGCCGATGCGAATGCCGCGCCGCCCATACCATCCTTACCTGTTGCAGACCCCACAATAAACACCGGGTTGCCCTTGCCTTCCGCGGTTGCGCTTACGGTTTGTCCCGCTTTTACCACACCCACGCTCATCGCGTTTACTAACGGGTTGGTATGATAGCAATCTTCAAAATATATTTCGCCGCCTACAGTAGCCACGCCAAAGCAGTTGCCGTAGTGACCAATACCATGCACAATACCATTCATCAGGTGCTGTGTTTTTTCTTCTTTTAGATTTCCAAAGCGGAGCGAATTCAGCGCAGCGATAGGTCTTGCGCCCATTGTAAAAATATCGCGGTGAATACCACCTACGCCGGTAGCCGCACCCTGGAAAGGTTCAATGGCAGAAGGGTGATTGTGACTTTCAATTTTAAACACCACGCCCCATCCATCGCCGATATCGGCAAGACCCGCGTTTTCCTCGCCCGCTTTCACTAAAAGCTTCGCGCCTTCACGGGGAAGCGTTTTCAACCATTTAATAGAATTTTTATAGCTGCAATGCTCGCTCCACATCACGGAGTAAGCGCTGAGTTCGGTAAAGTTGGGTGTGCGCCCCAGTATCTTTTTGATCATCTCAAATTCTTCCGGGCGAAGTCCTAATTTTTCGGCAGTTTCTACTGTTGTTTCCATGTATAGTGTGTATCAAAGTATAGGAAGCGGCAAAACTACGAACTTGTACCGGGATTTATGACCGGGATTGCAGGATGTTGGTATCACCGGGATAAATGTGGAGAAGAAAGGGAGTTTTATGAACCCGGCGTTTGGTACGAATAGCATCTTTTCTTGCGTCGCACACTTCGGCGTTCTGAACATTGGGCGGCAGGGGATAGCGTTGCGAATGTTAACGCATGTTTATCCGTCATAAGA
>CAYMKT010000024.1:0-28546 GCA_964391065.1 uncultured Terrimonas sp.
AATTGTGCCCGAAATAATCTCCTTATGCGAAGCATTAGTAGTCTGCCAATAATTAACATGGGCAACATTCGTAATTAATCAATCAGCCTCCGGTCAGGGAGATTATTTCGTTCATTATATATTTTAACAGGTCTCAATGAGAATAGTTGCCACGACTCCTGTAAATATTTACTCAATTCATCAATCCGTTCAGGAGTCTGCCAATGACCTTCGGGAAAAGGATTGTAATAATAGCCGTTGGTAGCGGCCTTTTTGATGCTTTTGTTAAAAGCCGGAGATTTATTATAAGCCTCCGATATACGTATTTAAATAAGAAACCCTGTTGTTCAGCCATGTTTTCAGATTACTGACTTCATTCGTAAAATCCGCCCCTCCGCGTTTCCATAACTGGTAGTCGTAGTGCCGCGCTCCTTCTATCAAGTTTGAATATTCGTCCGCAAAAGCCAATAATTCAGTAAGCTTACCGGTTTTAAAATCGCTCCATTTTTGCCGGATCATTTCTTTTATCTGCGGGTCGGACAGGAGCCGGGTAAAAAACCGGGTACCATTGGAGGAGGAAGACCAGAATAAGGGCCGGCTATAAGAGCTGAAATGACGGTTCGAACCTTCATAGCTGAAAGCCCAGTCGAAGTCCCATATCGGCCCCATGGTGTATTTACCTGTACTTGTTTTATGAATATAGGTACTTTTGGGATGATTGATCTCTTCATTACCTGTAAGCAGGTACACAATCAGGTAACTGGCTACTGAGGCGCCGTCGATATAATCCAAATAATTATTATCCGGGAAATCGGGGGCGGCCACCAGCGCTTCCATTTGCTCAAACTGCAATCTAAGTGGCGCAAGCTCATCCTCACTTGCTAAATCCGGGTACTTAATCATTACAGGCAAATTATAAGAAGCTGATTTGAACTGCCAGGGTTCGTCAAAATTGGTGTCCAGTTCCAGTAACACGCCACCATCGCCTGCATTTACCCTGTTGGATTCTACCTCTACCTGCTCCGTAAACATATAAAGTCCTTTATACTCCCCGTTCAGGGTTAGCTCAACAGGAATAATATTATTGGCATAAGGTATATCCAGCAGCTTTCCTGTTTTCATTGCTATTGCATTCAGCATATTGGTTCCGTCTAAGTAATTCGCTAAAAGTACCCAGTCTTTTTCGGCCGACAACCCCAGTAATGATGCCTTGCTGTCTAATTTTAAACGATAGGGCTTTTTAGGATATCCCCAGGTTGAATTGCCCCTTCCTTTGATCTTTGTAGTGCCGGTGTAGTTGCTATATATATTTCTGCCATCAATGGAAATATCGGCCTGCACATAATTCTCTTTAGAGGTAATACCTGCATTCCCTTCCGTAGTTATATATATATGGGGTATCGCAACCTTCTTATTCCAGTTAACCTTTACGAAGTAGTTTTTTTTAAACCCTTTTGAAGATACCAGTGAATAAGTAATTTCGCCGTCAAAGTTAACTGCAGCAACTTCGTTTTGAACTGCTCCGTTAATATTGATTTGTTGCGACGCTGATGAAAATGTAGGAAGCAACATGGGATAGTCGGGATCCAGACTACCATAAATCGTGTCTCCTGCAATTTCAAAATGTACATCTGCCCGCAATTCCGGGTTCTTACTTTTTTCTACGCTATACGTACTAATAGCCAGTTCCGGATCTTCATATTCGCTTAAAGCAATCTTATAGTCAAAAAGTCCGCCGCCTTTTGTTTTTACGGTAAGCACCGTATTGTTGTTTATTTCAACCTGGTTATCGGCAATGTCCAGCGCCACGTTATTTACATACAGGGTCTCTCCTTTAAACTTACAGGTAATGTGCACATTCTTCAGCGCTACGCCCTGCGGTACAGGAAGCGCTATTGTATTGGCTTCAATCGCGGCTGTCATATCCAGGTCTAACAGCGCATCATTTTTATTGGCTTCAATGATAAAAGACAGCATCTCTCCTTTTTCAGGAGCATGATCTTTTCTACATGCGGAAAAAGCAAAAAAAGAAATGATCAGAAACAGTGCAAAGAAGCGGGTCAGAGGTTTTGGGTATTGATACATAGCATTCATAATGAATTCAACGAAGATAGGGCGAATATATTGCAGACCGGAACTCAGCCATTACAGGACACATTCCCCAATCAGGTACAGGCGTCTCGCTTGTACCGTTTTTCATGCTCCGCAGCCTGCCGCGTATAGCCCGTGTGTTAGCAAGGCGACGCTGCGAACAAATGTAATTACATATTGCTACAGGGCATTGATTTGACGAAACGTGATTCATTACAAGCCGCAGCGCCCCTCCTGCCTGCAATTGATCCATCTGCAGCAATACCTTACTAAAATTTAAACCCAACGGTTAGTAATACATTACCCACCGTGCTGGTTAATTTTGCTGCATCAAATACTCCTTCATCAAGCCGGTAAGGAAAATAAGCATCTTTAATGATCTGGTGTACATAGGTAAGATCAATAAAAACACCTTTGTTGCGCCAACCCGCTCCCCCACTGATATTCATTTTGCTGGCATCGGTAATGTCGTTCGGCTGGTTGTTAAAATAGTTGCTGGTATACGGATTGCCATAGTAACCTAACCCCGCCCTGAACATAAAAGTTTCAAATTTGAGTTCACCGCCGAGCCTGAAATTAACTGCAGATTTAAAAGAATTGTCTATGGTACGGTTCAAAACAGAAAAATAGTCCTTGTCGGACTGGTTGGTATTGTCCTGCGTATTAAACGAAGAGCCGGTATAGTTTATATATTCCACATCGGCCGATATAAATCCTTTTTGCGAGCTTACGTCCTGCTGCGTTCCAAAAATATAAGCGAACCCGGCGCCTATGCGCATGGGACTGCTATACTGGTAGGAGTATTCACCCGAATAGCCTTCGTTCAAATCCAGCGAACTTTGCGTGCGCACACCGGCGTAGCCTTCCGTGTCGGTGGTAAGTGCCGAGGTATAGGTATCGTTAAATGTATACCAGGATGGGCTGTGAAAATTAATACCAATACGCAGCGCGTCTACAGGTTTAAAGATTACGCCTGCTTTAATGGTTATACCTACGCCCTCGGTACTCAAATAATCGCCGGCAACAAAATAATTGAAATCGTTATTACCATCACCGGTAATATCCGTTTCCCTGAAGCTGCTGTTGCGGGTATATTTTAAAGTATTGATATTAACGGACCCTCCAAAGTAAAACACGTCGCCATAATTGCTTCCCACACCTACACTAAAATCCGATATGCCGCCTTTGCTGTCGATGGTTTGCTGTTGCCTTATACCGGTAGCGACAGTCGAGTTACTGGCATAGCCGGTTAAATTGTCGTTGCTGTCATAAGTAGGATCTATAAGAAAAGTGTTAATTCCTAAACTGGCGCCATAGGGATAATCCAATGCCGCGCTATTGGGATCGGTAGCGTTTCCGCGAATGAGCTGATCGAGATATTTTTCGGAAAAAGAACTTTGGTTGTTGTTGCCGTCAACAGCCACCTTGCTGTTAAAATTTGCCACCTTACTCAGCGACAATCCGATGCTCACATTTTTCCATTTGCTGTTGGCGTTACGCGACGGTATACCCCACATTACACCAATCGGCCCATAATTGAAACTGCTTTTGCTATCGGTGGCAGACGATCCTCTATAGGTTGTTTTGCTGTTATTGAAGGAATAGCCCGGGGTTAACACCAGTTCATTGGTTTTGTACAATCCCAGTCCCGCAGGGTTAACATTGAGGGCGGTAATATCGCCACCCAGGCCTATTATAGCTCCACCTATTGCCTGGGTTCGCGCTGTTCCCTGGGGCGTTAGCCAGGAATACCTGATCGCATCCAATGGTTCCTGTGCAAACAAAACAGAAAATGAAAATAGCAAGCCTGTAAAAAGGAATGTTTTTCTCATGCTGGAAAGGTTTATTATCAAAGAAATTAAACTTTATTATACCAAAAAGAGCGGGAGCCCGCTCTTTTTGGTATACATATAATGATGAGTTAAATGCCTGTTGGTTTACCTGCCTCCTCTGCCGGGTGCACGTGAAGGGGCACTTCCACCGATACTACTACCACTACTCCTGTTACCAGACGACCCCGAGTTTGAACTGGGGCTATATCTTGGAGAGGAGTTGCTGTTGTTATTATTGTCAAAAGTCCGGCTGGGCCTGCTGTCGCTTTGTGTATTAAATGATCTTCTTGGGCTGGTATTGCCTGACGAAGAAGACCCTGGATTTATATAGTTGTTCCCACTGCTATTGCCATTTCTGAATACTCTCACCGGTTTGTTAGTGTTATTGATCAATTCGGCATTGCGCGTTCTGCCATAATTGCCAAGATTGGTTGTTCTTGGACTATAGCTTCCCGCTGGCCTTACCGTACCGGATTTACCACCATAATAAACGCCGCCGGGATAATAAGAATGTCCGTAATATCCGCCATAACCACCATAACCATAATAAGGGTTATAAAAAGGATTGTAAAAAGGGCTATACATGCCGCCCCAGCCAAATCCCATGGCATAATCGAAATAAGGCGAATTAAAGGAATAAGGATTATAATATCCCATGCCAAAGCCAAAGCCTGTTCCATACGAATAAGGGGAATACATCGCACCTCCGTAATAATCCAGCGATGACCACATAGACGGATTACGCACTTTCATGCGCAGGTAATTATCTTCACTACCACTATTGTATGCTGAACGATCCTGTTCGGTTTGAACACTCAGGTACTCATTGGTATCATTCTCTTCTGTATACTCATTCTGATTGCTGTTGTTCGGCGAAGCAACACGTTGCTGGTATGCCGGAGCAGGAGAATAATACACATCATCAGGGGTTTGCCCCGACCTGTACATGGTTGAGCAACTACTTAACCCAACAACCGCCGCTGCCATAAATAAGATTCTGGTATTCATATCCTGGAGTTTTAGACTTTTAAGCCATGAAGTTACTACATTTGCGGCAATCTGACTGTTAAATGTATTCAAATTAAGCCCTTGCTTTTTGATCGGCTTTAAATGAACTTAAGTGTGGATTAAGAAGCAGAAACATATTATTTAAAAAAAATTATGAGTAAAGAAATCACACCGAGGTCGCAGGATTACGCCCAATGGTATAATGACCTTGTTATTAAGGGGGGACTGGCAGACTATTCGCCGGTAAGAGGTTGCATGGTGATTAAACCTTATGGCTTTACCTTATGGGAAAATATGCGCGATCAATTAGACAAAATGTTTAAGGAAACGGGGCATGTAAATGCCTATTTCCCGCTTTTTGTTCCTAAAAGCTTATTTGAAGCGGAAGAAAAAAATGCAGAGGGTTTTGCAAAAGAATGTGCTATTGTAACGCATTACCGCCTCAAAAATGACCCGAATAACAAAGGGAAGCTCATCGTTGATCCCGAGGCTAAATTGGAGGAAGAGTTGGTGGTGCGCCCAACAAGTGAAGCAATTATCTGGAGTACCTATAAAACATGGATACAGTCGTACCGCGATCTTCCTATTTTGATCAATCAATGGGCCAACGTGGTGCGTTGGGAAATGCGTACCCGCCTGTTTTTACGCACTACCGAGTTTTTATGGCAGGAAGGCCATACCGCCCATGCCACCCGGCAGGAAGCCGTGGAAGAAACAATACGTATGCTGGATGTATATGCCGATTTTGTGGAAAACTGGATGGCGCTTCCGGTGATTAAAGGGGTAAAGACTGCCAGCGAAAGGTTTGCCGGCGCCTTAGACACATATTGCATTGAAGCGCTGATGCAGGATGGCAAAGCATTACAGGCAGGAACCTCGCACTTTTTAGGACAAAATTTCGCCAAAGCGTTTGATGTGCAGTTTCTGAACAAAGAAAATAAGCAGGAATATGTTTGGGCTACTTCCTGGGGCGTTTCCACCCGTTTAATAGGCGCATTGGTAATGGCCCATAGCGACGACGATGGGCTGATAATACCACCCAGGATCGCTCCCCTGCAGGTGGTAGTGGTACCCATTTACAAAGGCGAAGATCAAAAGCAACGGATAGACGATAAAGTGAACGCCCTTTTACAAGAGTTGAAGCTATCCGGCATAAGAGTAAAATACGACGATAGCGACAATAGCCGCCCCGGTTGGAAATTTGCCGAATATGAGAAAAAAGGCGTGCCTGTTCGTTTAGCGATTGGAGCACGCGACATCGAAAACAATACCGTAGAAATCGCGCGGCGGGATACCAAAGAAAAAGTTAGCGTTAGCATGGATGGACTGGCAAATCGCATCATTGGTTTGCTTCATCAGATACAGCAGGATATGTTCAGCAAAGCCAAAGCTTTTCGTGAAGAGCGGATTACAACAGCCGATACCTGGGATGAATTTGTTGACCTGTTAGATAACAAGGGAGGTTTTATTTCCGCACATTGGGATGGCACCCCCGAAACCGAAGAAAAAATTAAAGAGCAAACAAAAGCCACAATCCGGTGCATCCCTTTGGATGCGGCTGAAGAACAAGGCAAATGCATTTTAAGCGGCAAGCCCAGCAATAAAAGAGTGTTGTTTGCGCAGGCTTATTAGGGAGATGATTTCAGAAAAGAAAAAATACTTAATCAGCAGGGTATGTAATCCCTGCTTTTTTTCTGATCTCATCCAGGGTTTCCATCAGGAGCAATGTATCTGCATGCGTTATTACCGGGCTTTCGGTCAGCCCTTTTTGTAAGCATTCACCCACATGCTGCGTCTCGTAATGATAGCCAAACCCACTACCTTTAGGAACGAACATTGCTTCTTTGCTATCGGCTCTTCCCGGATAAAATTCAATAGTTGTTTCAGGGGTATAAAAACGATGGGTAAGCCGTATCCTTCCTTTATCGCCACTGATATCTGCTTCCGTTGCCAGGTGCGTGCAAAATGACGAGAACAAATGCGCCATTGCCCCGTTGTTGTACCGGAACAAAACAGCGCATTGCTCATCCACGCCTGTAACGGCAGGTGTCATTGATGCCTCAATGTGATCTGGCTTTCCCAATGCGGATAGCGCATAAAACACATTGTAAATGCCGATATCCAGCAAAGTGCCGCCACCCAAAACCGGGTTAAAAATCCGGTCGGCTACAGGAGCCTGCGGAATGAATCCAAAATTGATCAGCACATTCCTGATGGCGCCTAATTTTCCCGCCCTGATCATATCCATCGTTTTTTGATAGGGCGGCGTGAATTTCGACCATAAAGCTTCCATCAAAAAGAGGTGGCTGGCTTTTGCCGTAGCTATCATTTCATTTGCCTGCCTGGCATTCAAAGCGAATGCTTTTTCGCATAGCACCGCTTTGCCATGAGCAAGACAGAGCAATGTATGCTCGTAATGCAACCCGTGCGGAGTGGCGATGTACACTACATCTATCGCGGGATTTTGTACCAGCGCTTCGTAATTATCGTATACCTCCACCCCGGGAAATTGTTCAGTAACTACGGCGATATTCAATTTGCTGCGGGAGGCTACGGCTAAAAGTGAGGCATTACCCGTAAACCGCAGGTCGCCCGCAAATTTCTGCGCTATACGCCCAAAGCCTAATATTCCCCAGCGGATTGTTTTACTCATATTTCGTTCATCTTTTGATCATGCAAAGGTGCGGCATCAACCGGCAAGCGCCTTAATTTGCGTGTACTCGTATATGTTAGTTCCCTTTACGCCCGATTTGGAGGCGGCAAGCATGGCTTTGGCTACATCCATAGCCTGAACAGGTTTGTATTTTTTTAACTTACCGGTCATCAAAAAAGAAAACAGCGGCATCACCGACTGCGCTATGCTTTCACCTGTGCGGCGCTCTTCCCGGTTGCCCAGCAAAAGGGAGGGGCGAAAAACATGTACTGCCGCGTAAGGCAGTGCCATGATCGCATCTTCCACGCCGCCCTTTAACTGCAGGTAAAAATTGGAAGCGTTTGCACTGGCGCCTATGGCAGATACAAGCAGGTACTGCGAAAATCCTTTATCCATCCCGTATTGTGCTGCGTGTACGGGAATATCCCTATCAATCTGCCGGTACAGCGCCTTATCGCCTTTCACCTTTTTCATGGTAGTACCTATACAACAAAAAATAACATCTCCTTCGCCTAATGATAACCGGTAGTTTCCGGCGTCGTTGAAATCCGTGATCTTAACTTCCAGCTTCGGGTGTATCATGGGAAACGAACTTCGTACCAATACCCGTACTTTGCCGTATTGGTCATCCTGTAACAATAATTGCAGCAGGCCACTTCCTATCAAACCCGATGCGCCGAGCAGTACCGCAGTTTTTGCTTGCATGTTTTTTGTTATTTTGCAGCGAACAAACCCGCTATGCAGATACAGGAAAATGTTTCGCTAAAGCAATATAACACTTTTGGAATAGATGCGCATGCCCGCTATTTTTCATCTTTCTCCAATATGGAGGAACTCACGGGGTTGATTGAACAGCACGCAAAATTGAAAAAATACATCCTTGGAGGCGGGAGCAATATTCTGTTTAAAAAAGATGTGGAAGGACTGGTATTGAAAAACGAGATCATGGGAGTTGAAGAAACGGGGGAAGATGAGAACTATATTTACGTGCATGTGGGTGCGGGTGAAAACTGGCACCGGTTTGTTCAATACTGTCTGCAACGCAACTGGGCAGGGGTAGAAAACCTGGCATTGATACCCGGTAATGCAGGCGCTTCGCCCATGCAAAATATCGGCGCTTACGGTGTGGAACTGCAGGAGGTATTCAACAGTTTGAATGCCTTTCACATCAACGAAAAGAAAGTGTACAATTTTACACCCGGTGATTGCGCGTTTGGCTACAGGGAAAGCGTATTCAAGAAAAAATACAAAGACGAATTTATCATCCTGGATGTGTCTTTCCGTTTGCGCAAACATCCCGTATACCATACTTCCTATGGCGCCATTCAGCAGGAACTGGAAAAGATGAAAGTGCAAACACTCAGCATACAGGCCATTGCCCAGGCTGTGATCAATATACGCAGCGCTAAACTGCCCGATCCGTCTGTTATAGGAAATGCCGGTAGCTTTTTTAAGAACCCTTCCGTTCCCGGAGAAAAATACAATGAGCTACAATCAGCCTTCAGCAATATAGTAGGCTACGATAACCCCGATGGTACTGTTAAACTGGCCGCTGGCTGGCTCATTGAACATTCCGGACCAAAAGAAGGAGTAAGCTGGAAAGGGTTTCGGCGCGGAGATGCGGGCGTACATGTCAACCAGGCCCTTGTACTGGTTAACTACGGCCATGCAAACGGAACAGAAATTTATGATTTGAGCGAAGAGATAGTACAAAGCGTGCACAAGAAATTTGGTGTAACATTGGAACGGGAAGTCAATATCGTATAACAAATTCCATGGAGTTTTGACCATACAGGTTCCCTCCTGCACATCATAGTTCTGCGCTCATCATAACAACTGTATCACGCCATACACGGCAACCAATGCAATACTCAGCACACTCAACCAGAAGAAGATGTCGAATACTATGCTCTTTTGGATCACAGATGAATTCCGGTAGCGGAAACAGAGCGCCGCAAAAGCAATAATAAGCAACAGCACTGAACCTACCACACCGCCGGAGATGATCATAATGACCGGCAATTTGATGAACAGGAATACAACGGCCCATGCGGCGGGAAATACAAAGGAGAGGATGGCGATTGTTTTTCTGCGCTGCGTGAGGTTAAAGAAATTGATCCATCCCATTTGTCCGAAAATATCAGAAAACAAACGCGACCAGTAAGCCACCGTAGTGAACACGCTTGAAAAAAGCACGAAAAAGGCGCCTGCAAGAAAAGCGACTTTTACATTTTCTCCCAGGGTTTGTGTATAAATATTCGCAAGTACATTGATTACTTCGTAGCCTTCCGGCACTTCCGTTCGGTTATGCAGTACAGCCGCCCCCAACAAATAAAACGCCGCCGTAACCGCTGTATAAATAACCATCGCCACCAAAGCATCCAGGTACATCACATTGATCCATCCTTTGGCCCTTTTTTGCCATTCGGGTGTGCCGGTATTTGGACCGGCATACGCTGCATATCCTTTTTCAATGCACCAGTAATTATAAGAAAGTATCTCATCGCTACCCACTCCGGTAATACCAAAAGCCCCGATGGCTAAAAAAACCAATTCCCCGGGAAGCCTCAAACCCAAACCACTGGCAATATCCGAAAACGTAAAAGCATAGTCTGTAAATCCCACAGCGATCAACGACACCAGGGTAAGAATGGTAAAAAGAGCGATCATCACCAGGGATGTTTTTTCCACCAGGTTATAATAATTTTTGAACACCAGCAAGGCTACGGTAACAGCCAGGGACACCACCCAAACCGGTACTGCCACGGCAGGAAACAACAAATGCATGACAAGCGCGGAACCACCAAGCATGCCGCCCACCTGCACCACTTTAAGCAGTATAAGGAAAAATACCACCCAAACAGACCAATGCGATTTGTAAACACGAAAGCCAGGCAGTTTATTAAACGACTGCATCACCGTTTCGCCCGAAATAATGGTGTGCCTGCCAAACTGTAATTGGATAGCCACTTTTACAAGGCAACTCAGGATAATGAGCCAGAACATGATGAAACCTGCACGGGCGCCCAGTATGGTGGTCGCAATCAATTCGCCCGATCCCACAATAGATGCGGAGAGTATAAAACCCGGTCCAAGAAATTTAAATTTCGAAATAAAGGAAACAGGCGGTTCCTTAATGGTTTTTGCAGTAATAACGTAGTGGTCGGCAATCATCGCCATGAAAATAAGGGATAAATACTCAATTCTCCCAAAATATCAAATCCGGTGCACGGCCATTCTACATTCAAAAAAGGATTTTACCGGTTCCCGCCTTACTACGGATAATATGATCAATACCCTTCCTGCTCAAATCCATCTTCATCCTCAAAGGAAGACGCTTCCTTGCCCATATTGAGCATGGAACCCATCAGGTCTTTGAATTCAATTTTGCCGTTGAGTAATTTTTTACTGATGAGTGAGAATGTAGACAAGCCATGAAGGGTTAATTCCATCAGCAGCGCGTTTTCCTTTTCATTGGCATGCGGAAAACTTTTTTTAACCAGCCCGTATAATCCATCCACTTTATACAGCAACTGTATTTTCTCTTTGTCCTTAAGATTAAACAACATGTCGAGACTGTTTCCACTATCGAACCAATTGATAATGCTACGATAGGGATTGTCGGCTTCTTTTTGCTGTGCCTGCTGCCCTTTTCTTCTCTTCAGTGTATCGGGATTGGGAAAATATTGAACGAATTGTGTGCGGATGGCTTTGCTCAGTAAATTGAACGCCACCTGGTAGGGTCCCTCCTGTTCTCCTTCATATACCAGTTCTACCTTACCTGTAACGGAAGGTATGATGCCGGTAAGATCAGATATCCAAACCTGCGTCTCTTTTTCTTTATTGATGATCGCCCGTCTTTCCGCAGCGCTTATCGCATTTTCGTAAGCAGCGATCGGTAACCGTGCGCTTACGCCACTTTTCTGATCCACCATTTCACTCGCCCTCGCCTCAAAAGCTACCTGTTCAATGAGGCGTTTTACGAGATCGCTGATTTTCACCCTTTCCGTTTGCGCTTCCGGTATATCCGCCTCCTGTTCTGTAATAGACAGGGAATCTTCGATATTTTTCGGATAGTGCGTAAGTATCTGGCTTTCTATACGATCCTTCAAAGGTGTTACAATAGACCCCCTGTTCGTGTAGTCTTCGGGGTTAGCTGTAAAAACAAAGAGGATGTCCAGCGGAAGCCTTAACTTAAATCCGCGTATCTGTATATCGCCTTCCTGCAGAATGTTAAACAGCGCTACCTGTATTCTCGCCTGCAAATCGGGCAATTCGTTAATGACAAAAATGCCCCGGTTGCTCCTGGGGATAATACCGTAATGTATCACTCTTTCATCGGCAAAATTTAACCTGAGATTGGCGGCTTTTATGGGATCAATATCGCCGATAAGATCGGCAACGCTCACATCAGGCGTAGCTAATTTTTCGCCATACCGCTCACTCCGGTGCAACCACTCAATGGGCGTGTCGTCGCCTTTTTCAGCGATGAGTTGTTTAGCATACGCCGAAAGCGGGTTCAGTGGATCATCATTGGTTTCGCTTCCCGCAACAACAGGAATGTATTCATCCAGCAGTTCGGTCATTTGCCGGGCCATGCGGGTTTTTGCCTGTCCGCGTAAGCCCAGGAACAAAATATTGTGACGCGATAAAATAGCCCGTTCCGTGTCGGGAACCACGCTGTCTTCGTAGCCTACAATACCCGGAAAAGTGGTTTCGCCAGACTGTAGTTTTTTAATGAGATTGGCTCTTATTTCATCTTTAATCGATTTGCTCCTGTATGCGGCAGCCCGTAATTCGCCCAGCGTAGCTGCTAATATTGGTTTGCTCATTTTTTAAGTACGTTGTTTTAGATGTTTTCGGGTAGAACTTTTTTTGTTACGCTACCGGGTCATTTTTAATAGACTGTTTTTTGCTTCCCGTTTTCAAAATCCCTGAAAATAAATGTGCCTAAATTGTCCAGCGCCGCAAAATAGGCCTTGCCATTATTGGTTTCCGTAAATTCCTTTACATAGCGCTGCAGGTAAGGATCGGATGCGATCATAAAAGTAGTGATCGGTATTTTTAATTTCTTGCATTGTGCCGCCAAATTAATGCATCTGTTCACCACTTTACGATCGAGCCCGAAACTGTTTTTGTAATATTTTTTACCAATTTTAAGACAGGTAGGTTTCCCGTCGGTAATCATAAATATTTGCTTATTGGGATTTTTTCGTCGCCGCAATATATCCATTGCCAGCTCAAGTCCTGCAACCGTATTGGTATGGTACGGCCCAACCTGCAGGTAAGGAATGTCTTTAATTTCAATAGGCCAGGCGTCATTGCCAAATACCACAATATCCAGGGTGTCTTTGGGATATTTGGTGGTGATGAGTTCGCTGAGCGCCATCGCCACTTTTTTGGCGGGAGTAATGCGGTCTTCACCATACAGGATCATGGAATGCGAAATGTCGATCATCAGCACGGTAGAGGTTTGCGACTTAAAATCGGTTTCCCTTATCTCCAAATCATCTTCCGCCATGTGCAACTGGTCTACCCCATGATTGATCTGCGCATTGCGTATGGAACTCACAAAATCGATCTGCTCCAGGGTATCTCCAAACTGAAAAGGGCGGGTTTCGGGATTGATTTCATCGCCTGCTCCCGGCTTATGGGTTTGATGGTCGCCTTTTTTTGTTTTTTTGAGCTTGCCGAAAATTTCTTCCAGACTTTTTTTACGAATGCCTTTCTCCGTTTTGGGAGTAATAGTAATTGATCCGTTCTCTCTATTCTCGTCTATGTATCCTTTCTCCCGGAGCTCGTCGATAAAATCGCCCATACCATATTCGCTATCCGTAAGCTGGTATTGCTTGTCTAATTCCGTGAGCCAGTTCAACGCCTCGCCGGCATCGCCGCTGGTGTACGTAAGCAACTGCATAAACAAGTCGAGCAATTGCTCAAACCGGGTTTTGCCATTTTGCCGCGGATCATATAGTGAAAAATGAAACCCTTGCATATCAACTCCTTCTTTTCTTTAATACGAAATCTGCAGGAAGTAAAACCATTGAAGCGGGAACAGGGGTGGTTTTTGCAATCGTGGGTTGTAGTCTTCGTTTTACCTCTTACACCTGTGAGGATGCAATTTAAGACATTCGCGGGAGAAAAAGTATTGCCGGCTTGGCCATAGCGTAACCGCCAAAGCTGCTAACCTAGAGGATACCCGATGGCTCAGGTAAATCGTGAATAAATTGGTTGCATGAACGCTGGAAATACCTATATTGTCCTGGCAGTCCTTTTTTAACATTTGCAGCCCTTGAAGGAGGTAATTTTGTAGTTACTATGTGAAGCTCAGGTTGCTTTTCCTCCATTTCGTGCTGCAAAATAAAAGGCATAACTATTCCTTGCAGCGATAAGCATAACAGTTTCATTATTACAATATAAATTCGTGTAAACCACTACAACATGGCAAACGTTAAATTGTTTTTAGATGAAGAAGGCAACGGCCGGTTTTACATCATGGATGGAGAGGAACAGGTGGGGGAAATGCAAATTAATATTTCGACGGACCAACTAACGGTATACCATACCGAAGTGCTTCCAAAGGCGGAAGGAAAAGGCTTAGCCAAAGAATTATTAACCACAATGGTCGACTATGCCCGAACGAATGGTTTAAAAGTAACACCGCTTTGTCCATATGTGCACCTTCAATTCAGGCGCCACCCCGAAAACTATGCTGACATATGGAATAAGGAGTAATAGTATCTTTATCGCCTGCACTGCACATTCCTCAACGCAATTTGATAATCGTATATGAACTGGATATTAACAGCGGAGATCATTTACGTTATATTACTGATACTGACTTGCATGCGTATCATTTACGATACCCGGCATGCCACAAAAACATTGGCCTACCTGATGCTGGCTATATTTGTACCTGTACTCGGTATCCTTTTTTATCTTTCGTTTGGCACCAATTATCGTAAGCGAAAGATATACACTAAAAAACTAATTGAGGGGAGCGGAATGGCAAAAAAGCTGGAAGCGGATATATTCCGCTATTCGCACCACACCTTCCAACACAGCGACCCCGATATACAAAGCGCCCGGGAACTGTCCAATTTGCTGCTGAAAGACAACATGAGCCCCTTAACCGCAAATAACAATGTTCAACTGCTCATTAACGGCGAAAATAAGTTCCCGCAGATTCTGCAGTGCATCCGCGAAGCAAGGCATCATATTCATATGGAATATTACATTTATGAAGATGATGAAATAGGAAACGCAGTAGCCGACGCACTCATTCAGAAAGCGGGAGAAGGAATTGATGTTCGCTTTATTTATGATGATTTTGGAAGCCGCTCCATCCGTAAAAAATTAGTTCGCAGGCTTAAAGCCGGCGGCGTTAAAACATTTCCTTTTTACCAGATTATTTTTATCGCATTCGCCAACCGGCTTAATTACCGCAATCACCGTAAAATATTGGTGGTGGATGGAAACACCGCTTTTGTGGGCGGTATTAATGTAAGCGACCGGTATATCAACAGCTCAAAAAACGAAAAAAAGCTTTTTTGGAGGGATACTCATTTACGTATTGATGGTCCGGGAGTAATGTACCTGCAGTATCTTTTTTTGTGCGACTGGAATTTCTGTGCAAACGATCAACTTTATCCTGATGCCAGCTTCTTTCCTCCTTCCCGGTTGCCCGTTGCCGGTACTAAGGTAGTGCAGATTGCCGCCAGCGGTCCCGACTCCGACGGTCCTACTATTTTGTTTTCATTGCTGCAGGCCATCAACCTCGCCACGGAAGAAATACTGATCACCACTCCCTACTTCATTCCCGGTGAAAGTTTGGTAGATGCCCTCATTGTAGCAGCACTGGGTGGCGTTTCGGTAAAATTGCTGGTACCCGGCGTTTCCGACTCGGCCCTGGTTAACGCCGCAGCCCGTTCTCACTACGATGATTTGCTGAATGCCGGTGTTGAAATTTATCTGTACAACAAGGGATTTATACATGCCAAAACAATGGTAACAGATCAAAAAATAGCCATTGTGGGCACAGCCAATATGGACTACCGTAGTTTTGACCTGAACTTTGAAGTGAATGCCATTGTGTACGATAAGGAATTCGCCACCGAACTAAGCGATGTTTTTTATGAAGATATAAAAGATGCTGAAAAAATAAACCACCAGGAGTGGAACAACCGCCCGGAATATAAACAGTTCCTGGAAAAAGCAGCAAGATTGGTGTCGCCTCTTTTGTAACGCAGTGGTTAACCGGCAGTTCAATTAAAAATCGAGTGGTTGTTTCGTAAATTTACAGTTCCGGTTTTCCATAACTAAAAAATTGAACGGTTATTTTATGCAGGCATTGGTATGTATTTCTCCGGGAAATTTTGAATACAAAACCGTACCCGATCCGGTTTGTACAAAAGGACATGCTATCGTTAAAATAAATCGCATTGGCGTATGCGGAACCGACCTGCACGCATTTGAAGGAACACAACCTTATTTTGAATACCCCAGGATATTGGGACATGAATTGGCTGCAAGTTTTATTGAAGGCGACGCTGAAGGATTTGAAACGGGTGAACCGGTAACCATTATTCCTTATTTGAATTGCGGCGCCTGCATTGCCTGCCGAAACGGTAAGCCTAATTGTTGCGTAAACATCAAAGTATGCGGTGTGCATTGTGATGGAGGTATGACAACTTTTTACGCCGTGCCCTCCTATACCCTGCTGCATGCAGATGGATTAAATGACGATGCATTGGCATTAACAGAGCCTCTGGCTATAGGAGCCCATGCCGTAGGCCGTGCTGCTATTCAACCGGGCGAATATGTGCTCGTAATCGGCGCCGGGCCCATTGGCTTAGGGGTGATGGAATTCGCCCGCATAGCCGGAGGCACTGTGATTGCTATGGATATCAGTGAAAAGCGCATGGCTTTTTGCAAAGCCCATCCGGCCATTTCATATTGTATTAATCCCGCAACAGAAAATGCAATGGAAAAGATTGCGGAGATTACAACTGGCGATATGCCGGCCGTGGTGTTGGATGCCACAGGCAACCTCCGGGCTATTAATGAAGGGTTTCAGTATATGGCGCATGGCGGCCGCTTTGTTCTTGTAGGCTTACAGAAAGAAAATATTTCCTTTTCCCATCCGGCGTTTCATAAACGGGAAGCTACGTTAATGAGCAGCCGCAATGCCACCAGGAAAGATTTCAGCTATGTAATGGATTGTATCAAAAACGGACTGGTAAACCCCACCCCATACATAACACACCGGGTTGCATTCAAGGAGGTTAAAAAGGAATTTCCGGGTTGGCTGAATCCCGGTAGCGGGGTAATCAAAGCAATGATTGAGATCTAATATGGGTCGCGGGTTTCAGTGAGCCCGCTATGCTTTTAACTTACATCACCAATAAATTTCTACACACTGTAAAACTAAAAATGGTTTTGGTTTTATTGTTCAGCTTTACGCCCATCGATTTATCAAATTCCTGTATTTCCTTTATCTCGATGGAAGAACCTAAAGTAAGTCCTACGGAATCGAGAAATTGCAAAAACGACGGGTCATGATTGGCAACACCGGTTAGTTTGTAGGTTTTGTGCGTATGCCCTTCGGACAGCGGAAAAGACTTAAACGCGGGCAGTTTGCCATTTACATCCGGTATGGGCTCCCCATGCGGATCAAACTGCGGATGGCCCAGCATTTCGTCGATGCGGGCAAAAAACCGGTCCGACCGTATGTGCTCAATCTGTTCGGCAATATCGTGCACTTCTTCCCAGCCCAGCCCCATGGCTTCCGACAAAAACAACTCCGTGAGCCTGTGCTTTCTCAGGATATACAATGCCTGTTTTTTCCCTTTTTCGGTGAGTTCTATGGCTTTATACTTTTCATATTTAATGAACTTCTTATCAGCCAGTTTCTTTACCATGCTGTTTACCGTTGGCATTTTTATGCCCAGGCTTTCGGCTATGTTTTTCACGGTAATCTCCTCGTTTTCATCGGCAAGCCGGTAAAGCGCCTTTAAGTAGTTTTCTTCCGTAAACGAAATCATGCGGTAAAGATAAAGATTCAACGCAGCAAGTTTACAGCATTTAAAAATATTTTGTTAGATTAATCTAACTATATACTTTTGCTACCATATCTCAGCAACAATGAAACCTGTTTTTACTTTATTGATACTGGTTTGTGTACTTTCTGCCTCTGCCCAACAGGTTACACTCAGGGGACGGGTAATGACGCAGGGCCAACCTATTGCAAAAGCAACTGTTGGCATACAGGGTCTTGGTTTGGGGAGTATCACAGATTCTTCAGGATACTTCAGCCTGGTATTGCCGGAAAAAGAAACCTACATGGTAAAAATTTCTGCTGTAGGATATACTCCTTTTAAGGAATCCGTAAAAAGGAATTTCGTAAACAGTGCTGATCTGCTCATCGAACTTCAGCCAGCCGTTGGCGATATGTCGGAAATAGTGGTTACCGGTACCTTAAAAGCCGTAAGCCGAACGCAAAGTCCCATTCCTGTGGAGGTGATTACACCGAAACTGTTTCAAAAAAACCCCACACCAAGCCTGTTCGAGGCCATTGGTATGGTAAATGGGGTGAAGCCGCAACTGAATTGCAATGTGTGTAACACGGGCGACATTCATATTAATGGCATGGAAGGACCGTATACCATGATCCTTATTGACGGCATGCCCATCGTAAGCGCACTTTCCACCGTATACGGACTAAATGGCATCCCCAACAGCATCGTGGAAAGAATTGAGGTGGTAAAAGGACCCGGCTCCTCACTGTACGGTTCGGAAGCCATGGGTGGTATCATTAACGTGATTACCAAAAACCCGATGAAAGCGCCAATAGTCAGCGCCGACCTGTTTGCCACATCCTGGCGCGAGTACAGCGCAGATGCCTCTGCCAAAATTAAAATGGGAAAACTTACCGGGTTACTGGGTATAAATTATTTCAATTATGGTAACCCACTCGATAAAAACAAGGATGGGTTTACCGATGTAACGCTCCAGAACAGGGTATCGGTGTTTAACAAGTGGAATGTGGAAAGAAAAGAGAACAGGATAGCCAGCGTAGCATTACGTTATGTATCGGAAAACCGCTGGGGCGGACAAATGGAATGGAACAAAGCATGGCGGGGCAGCGACAGCATTTACGGGGAAAGCATTTATACCAACCGATGGGAGCTTATCGGCATGTACCAATTGCCTTTCAAAGAAAAAATTATGACGCAATTCTCCTACAATCGCCACCAGCAGGATTCATGGTATGGCGTTATACCCTATGATGCCAACCAGCAGGTTATTTTCGCCCAACTGTACTGGGATAAACAATTTGGGAGCCGGCATAATTTTCTATTGGGAGGCTCCTACCGCAATACCTACTACGACGACAATACGCCGGCTACCGCCACACCCGATGGATTGAAGAATGCCGCCACAAATACTCCGCTCCCCGGACTTTTTGTGCAGGACGAGTGGATGATCAATGAGAAAAGTACAATCCTTGCAGGGTACCGCTACGACTACAACAAACATCACGGCAACGTTCACTCGCCACGAATAGCATATAAATGGGCGCCCAACAGTCAGCATATCGTTAGAGCGAGCTTTGGAACAGGATACCGGGTGGTGAATCTTTTTACCGAAGACCATGCGGCATTAACCGGTGCAAGGGAGGTGGTGATTACAGAAGCCCTCGACCCCGAAAAATCGTACAACGGAAACTTGAATTATGTGTTGAAAATCCCAATGCGCGATGCTTTTGTTGGGCTTGATATAACAGGCTTCTATTCTTATTTCACCAATAAAATTACAGGCGACTTTGATACAGATCCCACAAAAATAATTTATGACAACCTCGATGGTCATGCCGTTTCAAAAGGCATTTCTTTAAATGCCGACGCAACTTTTTCATTTCCTTTAAAAATATTGGCCGGCATCACCTGGATGAACGTTTACCAGGTAGAAAAGAAAGGAGGAGTGGATGATTTTCAGAAAACAGCACAGCTCCATGCGCCTGAATGGTCGGGTAATTTTGTGCTGACCTATTCGCTGCCCTATAGCTTCACCATTGATTTTACCGGCAAATGGGACGGTCCAATGCGCCTGCCTGTTTTGCCCCATGATTATCGCCCGGAATATTCCCCCTGGTTTTGTGTCGCTAACCTGCAGGTCTCAAAAAAATTCGGCAACGGCATGGAGTTATATGGGGGCGTAAAGAACCTGTTTAATTTTATTCCGAAAGATCCCATCATGCGGCCTTTTGATCCTTTTAATAAGTATGTGAACGACCCCGTAAATAACCCGTACGGCTATACGTTTGATCCATCTTACAATTATGCCGCCTTACAGGGCATAAGAGGATTTTTGGGACTGAGGTATAATTTGTTTGAAAAATAATGTGGGATACAAAAAACCAAAAAACCAAAAACAAATAACAAGAAACAAGGAAAGCACGAAGCCCGAAATTCGAAATGCAAAAACAATAAACCCGAAACAAGAAACAATAAATTTCCCTATTTTTCTTCAGCCATTTCATAAAACCGGCTGCTGGCAGTATCTGCGATGCTTCCATTTTTATCGCTGTAAATGAAATAGGCCGCCAGGTCTGTTCTTTGCTCTACAAATGCCAGCGCTCTTTTAAGCCCCATCGCCATCAGCACATTATCATAAGCATCGGCAGTAATGGCATCGGCTGCTAAAACAGTTACACTGATTAATTCATTTTGCGAAGGATAGCCTGTTTTGGGATCAATAGTATGACTGAATTTTTTGCCATTGCTTTCATGAAATTTCCGGTAACTGCCCGAAGTGGTAACAGCGCAGTCACCAGGCGTAATAATCTTTTGCATCACAGGCGATTCAAAAACATAATCGCCTGGGGCTTCAATACCGATTTTCATTTTTTCGTTGCCCGGCTGCTTTCTGCCTTTCATTCTTATCTCTCCCCCGATCTCTACGATATAGTTCACGATGCGATTTTGTTCTAAAAAATCCGCCACCACATCCACGCTATAGCCCTGGGCAATGCCATCCACATCAATGGTGATGCAGGGTTTTGCTTTTGCCAGGTAGTTTCCGTGAAGTTGTATTTTATCAGTACCAACACATTGCAGTAAGGAATGAACAGTTGCCGAGTCTGGAAATTGGGTTACCGGCTTTGCACTAAACCCCCATGCTTCAACCAACGGTTGTACCGTAATGTCGAACACGCCGCCGGATTGCCGCCAGGCTTCAATTGCTTTTTTAACAACGCTGGCAAAGTGATGATCTATGGCAATGCCTTTGTGTGATTTGTTGAACCGGCTGATGAGCGAATATTCTTTATAAATAGACATCGAACTGTCTAATTTAGCCAGGATACTGTCTACCTGCACCTTTCTCACCAGGCTGTCTTTCGCATAATAAGTGATATGCCAGGTAGTACCCTGCGCAAAACCAGACAGTTGAACTTTCTGAAATACGGGGTCGTTTAAGCCGGTCGCGGCATACAGCCAGCACACGCAATACAGAATAGCAGGTGCAAACAGGTTCATTATTGATGAAAGCTTTTTCCAATAAACGCAAGCGCGTCCGTAATCCCGGTGCGCCAGTATTCCCAGTTATGCGCTCCATCACGCACCCGGAATTCGTGATTCACCAACTTTCCGCGTAAGGCAATATGGAGGAGTGAATTTCCGCGGTATAAGAAATCGTCGTCCCCGCAGTCTATCCAGTAACGCACTTTGTTGAGCTCGGCGCCTGATTTTTTTTCAACGATATCGAGGATAGAATTGTCGTACCAGGCTTTATTTAACCGGTCCTTACCTTTAAGGTCCTTACCATATAACTGGGCAAAAGTTGCTTCCCATTGCCTGTCAGGCATCTTCATCATTTCGTCATCGCTGAAAATGCCTGCACTTAAGGGAGCGGCGGCGGCAAACAATTCCGGGTACTTTAAGGCGTAAATCATCGTACCATAGCCTCCCATTGAAAGGCCGGCTATTCCGCGATACCTTTTTTCGGTTTTAATGCGGTATTTCTTTTCGATGGCAGGAATAAATTCTTTCACAAAAAAGTCTTCGTATTTTTCTTTACCATCGTACGAATTGATGTACCAGCTTGAATCGCCATTCGGCATCACAATGATCATGGGTGGTATTACTCCGTTTGCTATGGCCTTATCTGCATAACGATTCACCTCTCCAAACTGAAGCCAGCCGGTGTTATCATCCGTATACCCATGCAACAAGTATACCACCGGATAACTTCTTTGCGAATAATCATAATCCGGTGGCAGGTAAACACTATAACTCACGTCTTTCTTTAATACAGGGCTTGATATTTTGTTCTGTTCAATCACTTTACCGTGCGATTGCGCAAAACAATTCAAAGTGAAACAGGATACGATAAACAATACGGCAAATTTCTTCATGTTTGATTGCTATTTTGATGGATTTGATATTTTGGGAACTAAGGTTTGACAAAAAGATTATGATAATGCATACATAAGGGCATTGATGTTTTGTCTCCACCCCCTAAAAAACGCCCGGTACAACAAAGGTACCGGGGCTCAATAGTTTAATAAACCAGTGTTTCTCTAATAACTCACACATTCCTTCAGCTCTTTTTCAGTATAGGCAATTCCATATTGTTTTAATACCTCATCCGGAACACCGTTCCATTGGTTAGGCTGGTTACCTGCGTACCCGATATCGGCAATACCTATTTTAGAAGTGTAGAAACCGGTAGCGGTAAGGTTTCGCATGAGGGTAAAAAAAGAAATGCCCTGCGACATGCCTGGCTTCACTTTTTGCGGCCATGCAATATCATCAACCACCTGCATGCGCTGCGCCGGGTCGCAATCCTTAAATGTTTTTTGAAAACGCTGGTAACATTCCCTGTCTACCCATCGTAGCCCACCCCGCATCGGTACCTGGTGACCCGGCATGTCTTTCACAATAAACTCAATAAAATCCGGCACCCCGGCATCCGTGGCACTTCCGCTCACTTCATCTTTGGGAATAATAATATCGGACAGTATGGCGATGGTAGCCATTTCATGTGCAGTAAAAAATGTGGTAGAGATCACCGCTTTATAATGCTCTATTTCTTCCTGCAGTCTTGCAGGGCCGGCCCCGGCATGGTCTGCCGAAACGGCTGCGGCAGCCTTTGTATCGGGTTGTTTTTTGTCGGATAGCTTACATGCGTCAATTAACACGGCAGACGAAAGCGAGCCCAATCCGATTATTTTTAATGTATCTCTCCTGTTCATAATTAAAAAAATTTACAGTAAAATTTTTAAATGTCATCAGCAACTGAAATCAGAGGTTCTGTTTTTTCAGTTCATCAATGATATATTCCGACGCCCGCATGGACAGGGCAAGTATCGTCCAGGTAATATTCTTATCCGCCTGGGAGGTAAAGGCAGCCCCATCCACCACAAAAAGGTTTTTACAATCATGCGCCTGGTTCCATTTGTTCAACGCCGATGTTTTAGCATCGCTGCCCATTCTTGCGGTACCGCCTTCATGAATGATTTTTCCCGGCGACTCCAGTCCGTATTTATTTTCCGGGCCGTCATTTTCACCCCAGGTAATAACAGCGCCCATGTTGTGCATGACCTCTTTAAAGGTCTCTTTCATGTGCCTGGCCTGGTTCACTTCATAATCGCTCCACTTCACGTTAAACCTCAATACAGGAATGCCATACTTATCTACAACCGTAGGATCAATTTCACAATAGTTATCGCGCCTTGGCACCGCTTCGCCCCGGCCTGCCATCCCAACACCGGCTCCATAAAAAAAGCGGTAATCTTCTTTTAGGGAAGCGCCGTAACCGCCCGCCTCTTTTTTCTTTCCATTGACGGGGTATTTACCATTCTGGCTTTCAATTCCAAAACCGAAACCATAGGAAGGCATATCCATGCCACCCCAGTATTCAATATGGTAACCCCGTGGGAAGTTTAGTTTTTTGTTATCGCCCCACCAGGGAGAATATACGTGCATACCGCCTACGCCATCTTCGTTATAGCGTTTTCTGCCAAACAATTTAGGGAGATATCCACCTAAGGCAGCGCCAGTAGAATCGTGCAAATATCTTCCTACCACGTCGCTTGAATTTGCGAGGCCATTGGGATGCCGCGCCGACTTTGAATTGAGCATCAATCTCGCGCTTTCACAGGCGCTGGCTGCAAGCATCACTACCTTAGCATTTATCCGGTATTCGTTCATGTCTTCTTTACTTACATAAGAAACACCGGTTGCCAGCCCATTGGCATCCGTTAACACTTCGCGGGCCATCGCATTGGCAATTACATCCACATTCCCGGTATCCAGTGCCGGGTTTACCAAAACAGAGCCTGAAGAAAAATCGGCATAAAACTGGCAGGATCTTCCACACTGCCCGCAGTACACGCAAGCTCCCCTTTCGTTATTGATGGTTTTAGTGAGCATGGAAAGCCGGCCGGGAATAACAGGTACCCCGCTTTTTATTGCCGCATCCTTAATAAAAAGTTCGTGCAGGCGTGGCTTGGGAGGTGGAAGAAAAAATCCATCAGGATCATTTTCCAGTCCCTCGTTGGTACCAAATACGCCGACTAATTTATCTACCCGGTCGTAAAACGGTTTAATATCGTCATAACCTATAGGCCAATTCTCGCCAAGACCGTCAATGTCTTTTCTTTTAAAATCCTTGGGACCAAAACGTAACGAAATGCGTCCCCAGTGGTTGGTGCGTCCACCCATCATGCGGGCCCTGAACCAATCCCACTCTGTGCCGGAGGCTTTTGTATAAGGCTCTCCTTCAATATCCCAACCACCATAGCAGGCATCAAAATCGCCAAAAGGCCTGTATTTTGTGCTGGAACCACGGCGGGGCGACTCGTAGGGCCATTTAAACTGCGTAACATCTTTTTTAGGATCAAACAGTACACCGGCCTCCAGCAAACAAACCTTAACACCAGCGTTTGCCAGTATATAGGCTGCCATACCGCCGCCTGCGCCAGACCCTACGATCACTACATCGTAATTTTTTGGGGCCGTCTTTATTTGAAAATCTCCCATACAACAAACTGAATTAAAAGCGTTTTAAAAGTATGCCCTAAATGTAGCACTTTATCTAAAATGACATACCGGTTTTTTTTCTTAAGATATAATATTAATGACGCTATATTGTAGCTGCGATGAAGCAACTGGTTAATTTTATGCAATACATTTAAAATATGTCAATATTTATCGGCGCAGATATTGGTACCACGAATATTAAAGTGATTGCATATAATGATCAAAACGAGGTATTATTATCTGAAAGTTCTCCCTGTACCACCATTCAATCCTCACCTGAAAAGGTAGAGCAGGATCCGAAAATTATTTTGGAATCGGTTAACCAGCTTTTGAAAAAAGTATTAAAACAACTTACCGGAGAATCCGTGGGCGGCATTTGCTTTAGTTCGGCCATGCACAGCATAATAGCAATAGATGCAGCAATCAACCCTTTAACCCCCGCCATTTTGTGGGGTGATACACGAAGCGAGCGGCAGGCAAACAACCTCAATACAAGTGGCGCGGCATCGAAACTTTACCGCGAAACCGGCGTGCCCATTCACCCGGCATTGCCATTGTGCAAAATCATGTGGATGAAGGAAGAATTGCCCGAAATATTTAAGCAGGCGTATAAATTCATCTCCCTGAAAGAATATTTATTTGCTCACTGGTTCGGAAAATATATAATAGATCATTCTATCGCCGGCGCCACCGGCATGCAAAACATCCATACTTTACAATGGAGCGATATTGCATTGCAGAGCGCCGGAATAAGCGCCGCACAGCTTTCACAAATTGTACCCGTAACGCATATTGAAACACAACTTTCGTCAAAGTATAAGAATTACTTCGGCCTCGTTGAAGATATCCCTTTTGTGGTGGGCTCAAGCGATGGATGTTTAGCGAATGTGGGCACCGGTGTTGTAACAGCAGGAGAAGCCACATTAACCATTGGTACCAGCGGCGCTGTGCGAACCACTGTTACCCAACCCTCCTTAAATACCGAACCCACCTTGTTCTGCTATCCCTTTTTGAAAGATATTTTCATAAAAGGCGGGGCTGTAAATAATGGCGGTCACGCGCTTCAATGGTTCGCAGAAAGTTTCATGAACCAAAAGTTGAGCTCCGAAAGCGATTACGCGTTACTGGTAGACCAGGCATTTACCGTTGGGGCAGGCGCAGGCGGAATGATATTTTTACCCTACCTGCAGGGCGAGCGGGCACCCATATGGGATGCCAGTGCAAGAGGCGTTTTTTTTGGCATGAACAATCTCCACCGGCAACCTCATTTTATACGTTCGGTACTTGAAGGCGTGAGTTACGCTTTGTACAGTGTTTTTTGTGAACTAACCAAACAGGGCGACGGCATACAAACCATATATGCAAGCGGGGGATTTGTGCAATCGGCAAACTGGGTACAGATGGTGGCGGATATTTTTAATAAAGAAGTAATGGTTACCGGTGTGGCCGACGCTTCTGCAATAGGAGCCGCCATGCTGGGCTTTTATTCCATACGAAAAGAAAGGCAATTCAACACCATAAATGCCTCGTCGAACGGTGGTACCAGGTTTTATCCGGACGAAGAAAAACATGCCGTGTATATGCGGCAGTTTGCTATTTTTTGTTCGTTGTATAAAGTTTTAAAAAACGAATTTCCGAAACTCAGTCCCACAACGCCCGGTATGGCGCATCCATAGCAACCGTACGAGCAAATCGGCTGTTAAAAACTTCCAGGTTGTTTTCTGATGGTCTTTTCTTGCTCAAGTCCGAACAATATACTGCCATTGCCCTTTCACTAAAATTCAGTACATTACAGAACCCGCAACATTCAACCGGGTTTCAACGCGAATATTGGTATGAAGCGATTTTTGCTATATCATTTCATTCTTTTTCTTTTCCCTTTTTCGCTACACGCGCAGAAGGTGATTGCCATAAAAATTGATGGAACCATTAATCCTGCATCGGCAAGTTTTATTCACGATGGCATTGTAAAGGCCGAGAAAGAAAAAGCAGAATGCCTGCTTATTTATCTCAACACCCCCGGAGGTTTGCTTAAATCAACACGCAGCATTGTAAGTGACTTGCTCGTATCGCCAGTGCCGGTTATCGTGTATGTTTCTCCCGGCGGCGCCCACGCGGGTTCTGCGGGGGTTTTTATTACCATGGCCGCCAATATTGCAGCTATGGCGCCAGCTACGAATATAGGGGCGGCGCACCCGGTTGCGATGCAGTCAACGATGGACAGTGTGATGAACGATAAAGCTACCAATGATGCCGCTGCTTTCATACGCAGTATAGCGGATAAAAGAAAGCGTAACCTCGACTGGGCAGAGGATGCAGTTAGAAATAGTGTTTCCATCACAGAAACAGAAGCCCTGGCTATGAATGTAATTGATATCATTGCCGTCAATGAAAAAGATCTGCTGAACCAGGTGGATGGAAAAACGATGCAGCTTGCATTTGGGCAGCGTGTATTGCATACTAAAGACGCCAGCATTGAAATGTACAGCATGGGCGCATGGGAAAAAATATTGAATATCATCAGCGACCCCAGCATTGCCTATATTTTGCTGCTGCTCGGCATGTATGGTATTTTGTTTGAATTGTACAACCCGGGGGTCATGCTGCCGGGTATTGTGGGTGTTATCAGCCTCATTCTCGCTTTTTATTCCATGCATTCACTGCCGGTTAATTATGCGGGAGTTGCGCTCATTATTTTCGGCATCGTTCTTTTCGTGCTTGAAATAAATATCGTGAGTCATGGTGCATTGACGATTGGCGGTATTGTTTCTATGCTGCTGGGGTCCATGATGCTTATCCGCACCACTTCTGGTTTGGAACTGGCAAGGGTTTCGCGTACTGTTATTTTTTCGGCAACAGCATTAAGTGCGTTGCTTTTTCTTTTGATCATTGGAATGGGGTTAAAAGCCCAGCGCAGAAAAATAACATCCGGCAGGGAAGCGCTTAAAGACACGGTTGGCGTTGCCATGGACGCGTTAAGCCCCACCGGCATCATTATGGTGGATGGTGAAATCTGGAATGCAGAATCGATAAGCGGTGATATTCAAAAAGGAGAAAAAGTGCGGGTAAGGGAAATGCGTGATTTGAAACTATACGTGGAAAAGATGAATACTTAATCAACCAAAAAAATAAGAATCATGGGTAACATTCCGGTAACATTAATAGTCATTGTATTCTTTGCAGTCATGTTGCTTGCCAATTCCATCCGCATCCTGCGGGAATATGAAAGAGGCGTAATATTCAGGCTTGGCCGCTTAATTGGTGGAGACGGCGTAAAAGGCCCCGGACTTATTCTGCTCATTCCGGGTATCGACAAAATGGTAAAAGTGAGTCTTCGTGTAGTAGTAATGGATGTACCCACACAGGATATTATTACCCAGGATAACGTTTCCGTTAAGGTAAATGCGGTGGTGTACTGCCGGGTGGTAGAACCGCAGAAAGCCGTGGTAGCGGTTGAAAATTACCTGCAGGCTACCTCACAGTTTTCGCAAACAACACTCCGAAGTGTATTAGGACAGTCTGAGCTCGATGACCTCCTTTCGCAACGTGAAAAGATCAATATTAAACTACAGCAGATTATCGACGCGCATACGGAACCCTGGGGCATAAAAGTATCGAACGTTGAAGTGAAACAGATTGACCTTCCACAGGAAATGCAAAGGGCGATGGCCAAACAGGCAGAAGCCGAAAGAGAACGCAGAAGTAAGGTAATTGCGGCCGAGGGTGAGTTCCAGGCCTCACAGCGACTTTCGGATGCCGCTAAAATCCTGTCGGACCAACCCAGCGCATTAACCTTACGCTACCTGCAAACCCTTAAGGAAATAGCGGCTGAAAACAATTCCACAACCATCTTCCCGGTACCGATTGATTTACTGAAACCATTTCTTAGTAAAAATGAAGGATAGCATCGTGCAAACAGGAAAGTTCTGGTAGCGTAA
>CAYMKT010000024.1:28646-31146 GCA_964391065.1 uncultured Terrimonas sp.
AAGCTATTGAAGCATTAATATTTCACCTGAACGACAGGTCGAAAAAAACACAATCTGATTGTATTGAAGTGTTATGCGAAATTGTTGAACATGATACCACGTTCCTGAAGGATTATCATACCACCTTTATTGAATTGTTGGTGGCAAGCGTAACCACCCAAACTCAAGAAACAACTCACGACAAATAAAAATGCTGATAATTGACACATTTCGTAAACAGACATTTATATGGCTTTTGACGAACTATTAGCTGACAAGGTTAGAGAAGCCTTGATAAATCAAAATGACTTGTCTGAGAAGAAAATGTTTCAAGGGCTTTGCTTCATGGTTAATGACAAAATGTGTGTTTGTGTCAGAGATAATGAACTAATGTGTCGCATTAACCCTGAAAAAGTTGAAAGTGAATTAGAAAAAGGAAATTGCCGGGAAATGATACATAACGGTAAAGCAATGAAAGGATACATTTTTGTAAATGAAACCGGATACAAAAATCACAGAGACTTTAAACGACTAATTGATCTATGTTTAGAGTTTAACAAAGTAGCTAAAGCATCAAAAAAGAAAAAAGCGAAATAAAATGGACTTTTGTCTATTAGTCATACGAACAAACAGCACAAACTAACTTTGGCTTTATGACAAAGTATTGCATATCCAAACGGCAGAAAAGGCAAAGGTGAGTGTGCCGTATTTACCCAACCGCCTGCAGGTTGTGGAACAGGAAAGCAAGCGGAAAAGAATTCAAAAACTACTATCCCGTTTAAAGCACTGATTATGCCGGTTACCGATAAACGCATAGATGTTTACATTTTGAACGCAGAAGGCTTTGCGCAGCCCATTCTAAACCATCTCCGAAGCCTGGTGCATGCCAGTTGCCCCGATGTAGTGGAGACCATTAAATGGAGTTTTCCGCATTTCGAATACAATGGCGCCATACTCTGCAGCATGGCGGCATTTAAAAAACACTGCGCTTTCACGTTTTGGAAAGCATCGTTGATGACAGACAAGTACAAAATCTTTGCACGCCATGAAAAAGCCGTGATGGGGCATTTTGGCCGGATAGAAAAACTCAGCGACCTCCCATCGGATAAAATATTGCTTTCCTATTTAAAGGAAGCAGTAAAATTGAACAAAGAAAAAACAACACTACCCGCCGTTCCGAAATCTGCTCCCGGCAAACCAGTAGATGCGCCGGAATACCTGCTTAAAGCGATCACAAAAAATAAACAGGCGTCGATAGCCTATTCAAAGCTCAGCCCCAGTCATAAAAAAGAATATATTGAATGGATAACAGCGGCCAAAACCGAACCTACCCGGGATAAGCGCATCAATACCATGCTGCAATGGTTGGAAGAAGGAAAGTCGCGAAACTGGAAACATACGAAGCTGTGAGTTGAAGGAGTTGTCCTGCATTTCGATTGCAACCTTGTGTTTACATTTGAGTACATGTCGCTTTCATACATCTCTTTACTTTGTATCTTCCATATTAAAACACAATAACCATGAAGTTTATTTTCACTTTCGTGCTAACCGTATTATTGCTGAATATTTCAACAGCGCAAACCGAAACCAGTTTCGCCGAAAAATTAGGTTACCCGAAAAATGCGAAAATCATTATCCTGCATATAGATGACATGGGCATGTCGTACGATTCGAATATTGGCGGCATCGAAGCTATGACAAAAGGCGTTGCCAATTCCTGCAGTGTGATGATGCCTTGTCCGTGGGTGCCGGGCTTCGTACATGACCTGAAAAAATACCCGGCAATAGACGCTGGTTTACATCTTACGCTCACCTCTGAATGGAAGGATTACCGGTGGGGACCCTTAAGCGGGAAACCCAAAACCCCCGGTTTAACCGATCCCGAGGGCGCCATGTGGCGTAGCGTTGCCGATGTGGTAAAACATGCCAGCGCCGACGAAGTGGAAACGGAAATCAGGGCGCAGGTAGAGCGGGCCAGAACAATGGGATTTGAACCTACTCACCTCGATTCGCATATGGGCACCCTGTTTGCAACCCCTGCATTCATTGAGCGCTACATCAAAGTTGGTATTGAATATAAGATACCCGTGATGTTTCCCGGCGGACATAATACCTTAATCGCAAAGGAATTGAAAAATAGATCGGCCGATTTACAGATGGCACGTGCTGCCGGCAAAAAATTATGGGAGGCCGGTCTACCGGTGCTGGACGATTTGTATAACGACAGCTACAGTTGGAAACCCACTCCTGAAATTTATGACGATGATAAAAAGCTGCAGGCGTATAAAACTCAAAAGTATATCGAAGTGCTGCAATCGCTGAAACCTGGTATTACCATGATTATTATGCATTGCACCAATACCACCGAAGTGTTTCAGCATATCTCCGATTCCGGTCCAACGCGGAGAGGCGACTACCTGGCCATGATAGATCCGGCGCTCAAAAACTTTATTGAAAAGGAAGGCATTATTTTAACTACGTGGAGAGAAATGAAAGAACGAAGGGATAAGGCGGGGAAATA
>CAYMKT010000024.1:31246-35661 GCA_964391065.1 uncultured Terrimonas sp.
CATACTGGTAGCTCACCACCTTATGGGTATTAATGGAATCCGGAATAATTTCCTTACCGAAATCCGTTGCGTCTTTATGTACGTCGAGCAACATATCAAATAACAACTTGCGGTTGAATATATAAATACCCATAGAAGCCAGGTATATTCTTCCGGCCTGTTGCATTTCTTCGCCTGTATCGCTGGTCCACTCCGGCAGCAATTCTTTTTTGGGCTTTTCAATAAAAGACGTGATGTATTGTTCTTCGTTTGCTTTAAGAATACCGAATTCAGGAGCTTCTCTCGCGCCCACCGGTATTGTCGCGATTGATATATCAGCCTCCTTATCAACATGGTTTTGCAGCATTTCACTGAAATCCATCTGGTATAGCTGGTCGCCCGACAAAATCAGTACATGATCAAATTCCTGTTGCTGCAAATGGCGTAGCGACTGCCGAACTGCATCTGCCGTTCCCTGGAACCAGCCGGGGTTATCAGGTGTTTGTTCAGCGGCAAGAATATCAACAAATGCTTTACTGAAAATACTGAAATGGTAAGTGTTTTTGATATGCTTGTTAAGCGATGCCGAATTGAATTGAGTGAGCACGTACATGCGGGCAATATCCGAATTCAAACAGTTGGAAATGGGAATATCAACCAAACGATACTTGCCGGCAATAGGAACGGCGGGCTTGCTTCGTGTAGCAGTCAGGGGCGAAAGACGTGTACCGGCGCCACCTCCTAATATAACAGCGATCACACTTTTTTTCATAGCCAAAACAATTAAGTATTGAAGAAATTAAATTTAAGGTCATCCTTTAACCGGGTCGTCCGTTTTACCGGTCTCTTTCTTTTCGGGCAATAAACCTTCGTACAAATTAAGATACTGGCGAACGCTGTATTGCCAGCTAAAATCAAGCTGCATCATTGTTTCTCTTACTTCATTTATCTTTTCCTTGTCTTCAAACAAATCTACCGCACGCCAAACACCCTGTGTAATATCGCCAACCGAAGCCCAGTTGTAAACAATTCCATAACCCCCTTTTTCGCCATAGTCAATTACGGTGTCTTTTAAGCCGCCTGTCCGGCGTACCATAGGTATAGTGCCATATCGCATCGCATACATCTGGTTTAATCCGCAGGGTTCTACCCTGGAGGGCATTAATAAGTAATCGGCTCCCGCGTACATTAAATGACTTAAGGATTCATTGTAACCAATGTAAGCATTATAATCCCGCTGTGCTAATTTTTGCAAAGATGTGAGTTGTGCTTCTACCTCCGGGAAACCGCTTCCCAGTATCAGGAAGTTCATTTTTCTTCCAATATAATAATAGCTGTCGCTGATGGCCGCAGGCAAAATATCGGCGCCCTTCTCCCCTACCAGCCGTCCAATAAAAACGATCAATGGTTTTTCGGGATCAAGGTCAAACGTTTCACAAAGCCTTAGTTTATTTTTTGCTTTGCCTTCCGTAGCTGTTTCAATAGTAAAATGATCTTCGAGATAGCTATCCGTTGCAGGATCCCAAACATCGGCATCGATACCATTTAAAATGCCGGAGCATTTACCTTTTTCATATTCAAACAAATCTTCCAATCCGTTGGCAGACTGCCGCAATTCATCGAGATAACTCATGCTCACCGTGGTAACCTTCCAGGCACATTTGATGCCTGAAGCCAATGGATTGATGGAGTTCTTCCAGTCGAGCATACCCCATTTCCAACTGTCCCAGGGTGGTAGTAAGTAACTTCTGTCCCACCCCATGATACCCTGGTATTGTGCATTATGTATAGTAAGTACGGTAGGAATTGCATGCAAATGCTGGTACTTATAACAGTGTTTGATAATAAAAGGTATTAAGCTGGTATGGTGGTCGTGTACATGTATGATATCCGGTCGGTGCGCCCATACTGCAATCCAATCCACCACAGCCACCTGGAAAGCCGTAAAGCGTTCCGTATCATCATCATATCCATATACCTTTTCCCGGTCAAGCAAACCGTTGATGTCTACGAGGTACAAATCGAATCCCAGTTTATTTTTCCGTTCCTTAATAACAGTATAATCAAACCACCGGTCGCCAATATTCGATCTTCCTTTATGAACAACGTCCCATTCATTCTCCAATAAGAACTTCGTTTTATACATTGGCATTACCACCTTGGCTATATTGCCCAACTCGTTCTGGTATTTAGGCAAGGCGCCCACAACATCCCCCAGTCCCCCGGCCTTGGCAACCGGATAACATTCAGCGCTCACATGTATTATTTCCATCCTGTTTGAATTCTGTGATTGGGTTCTTTAAATGAATATAGGAAGGTTTTTGCTTTATACAAGCATCAAAAGAAAAAATATTATCTGTTTAAAAATATTATAAGCTTTCGCCTCAGGATTCCCGTAAGAGCAACAACAACCATCTCTTACACATCATAAAACGAGAAATGCCGAAGATGAGATTTTAATATTTCATCTTCGGCATTTTTTAATTTGCCAAGCAAAGTATATTGCAGCAAACACTTTCTTTGATTACGTGGGCAAGCATTATCCATTCACCGCCCTACCCACCTTGTGTCCTGCTGTAGCAAAATAATAAATAAACAAATAGCAGGGCACCATGATCCAGAAAGCCTGCTGCAAGCCAACGCTCTCCCCTAACGAAGCCCAGGCCCTGGGTAGGATGGCACCACCTGCAATACCTACTATCAAAAGAGCCGACCCGGTTTTTGTAAATTTTCCAAGTCCGCCAATGGCTAAAGGCCAAATCGCGGGCCAAATCAACGCATTGGCAAGACCGAGTATAGCAATAAAGAAAACGGAAGTGTAGCCGGAAGTGAAAATAGCCCCCAGGGTAAAAAGAACACCAAGGGCTGCTGATATTTTAAGGAATGTATTTTGCGAAATGTATTTCGGTATAGTAATAATGCCAATAATATAACCCACCAGCATGCCGATCATCGTATAGGTTGTAAAATGCTTGGCGATGTCGAGTTCTATGCCAATAGACTTACCATATACCTGTATAATATCGCCTGCCATAACCTCCACTCCCACATACAAAAAAAGCGAAATGAATCCAAGCCAGAGATAGGGATACTTGAAAATACTTTCCCTGTTTACAAATGATGATGATGTTTCGTTGCTATCCTCACCCTCTGCTGTTACTTCCGGCAAATGAGCGAAATATATAGATACAGCCAGTAACACCAGCACAATGGCAATAACAATGTAGGGCATAATAACCCGCGAAGCCAATATATCCAGTTCTGCTGCTTTTTGCGCCGCGTCCATATTAAGCAGCCTGGCTTCCAGTTCGGAGGAATTGGCCAATACGATCGCACCTAAAATCAAGGGTGCCAGGGCGCCGGCTGTTTTGTTGCAAATGCCCATTATACTGATACGTTTAGCGGCACTTTCAATAGGACCCAATATGGTAACATACGGATTAGACGCGGTTTGCAGCAACGCTAAGCCCGTACCGATCACAAATAAGGCAAAAAGAAAAACGCTGTAAGTACGACTGTTTGCAGCGGGTATAAATAGCAAAGCACCTACGGCCATCACCAACAATCCTAATACCATCCCGTTCTTAAACCCGGTTTTTTTAAGCACCCACGACGATGGGAAAGCCATTACAGCGTATGAAATATAAAAAGCAAATGTTACCAGCACCGATTCGGAGGTTGTTAATTCACACGCAATGCCGAGGTAAGGGATAAGCGTGCTGTTAGCCCAGGTAACAAATCCAAAAATGAAAAATAAAGCGCCTATTATTAATAAAGGGGATATTACAGTTTTGGACACTGGAGGAAGGGTAGTTGCTGTAGACATATTCGTATAAAATTTCCCGAACTTAACAAACATATTTGTAATAGGGGGTTCATTTCCTATTTTTTTTGCTGCAAACGATTGTTATGATTTAATTTCACCACCTGTTCATTATATTTACCTCCTTAACACATACCAATGGCTCAAACGAAGCAACCCACGAATACCAGCGCGCTAAGTACACTCGTAATCGTGTTCTTTTTTTGGGGATTCATTGCTGCCGGCAATGGCATTTTCATCCCTTTTTGCAAACATTATTTTCAACTCGACCAGTTTCAGAGCCAGTTGATTGACTTCGCTTTTTATGGCGCTTACTACATTGGCGCCCTGGGCTTATTCGTGGCCTCGGCAGTGAAAAATAAGGACATCATGAATCATTGGGGCATGAAAACCGGCATTATTTACGGTTTGTTGACCAGTGTTGTAGGCGCAGTGCTGATGTTAATCTCATTTAATTTTGGTGGATTTTCAGGGGTACTCATCTCATTATTTATTATTGGTCTTGGATTTTCGCTGCAACAAACTTCGGCGAACCCTTTTGCGATAGCCTTAGGCGATCCTACCACCGGCTCCCATCGTTTGAACCTGGCAGGAGGGGTAAATTCGTTTGGCA
>CAYMKT010000025.1:0-12322 GCA_964391065.1 uncultured Terrimonas sp.
TACGATTATGTACGACGCAGATTCTAAAGGGGTATCCTACAGTAATGCTTTTTTGATTCTTATAGGGCTATGGATCGGAGGATTCATTGCCGGAACCATATTGAGTATTGTAGTGTGGGTATTGATGTCGGACAAATCGTTAATGTCCATGCCTGAAGAATTATTAAAGCCCGAAAACATGAATGTGGTGAGGACGATACAGGTAGTGTCTACTGCCGTAACCTTTTTTTTACCTGCATACTTTACCGCGTTGATCATCAATCGCAAGCCGGCTAAATTTTTGGGTTTCAGCATGTCATTCAGTTACCGGCAGTTGCTTTTGGCACTGGGTATTATGTTTGGAGCTGCAGTTACAGCGGCTGCATTGGGTGCACTGAACGAGATGATTCCTATCCCCCGGGCGGCGGCCAATTATTTTAGACAATTGGAAGACAGCTATGGCGCGCAGGTGGAATCGATCATCAACATCAAAACTTTTGGCGGTTACATCATATCTATTTTTTTGATCGCTTTACTGCCGGCAGTATTTGAAGAGACTTTCTTTCGCGGAGGCCTGCAAAATCTGCTTACCCGGATTTTAAAAAAGCCATGGGTTGCTATTTTGATCACCAGTTTAATATTTAGTGTTATTCATCTTTCCTATTATGGATTCCTGGCGCGTGTATGCCTGGGCGTTGTATTAGGATTGATTTTTTATTTTTCCCGCAGCCTTTGGCTAAGCATTGCAGCGCATTTTTTTAACAACGCTATCGCTGTTACGCAAATGTATATGATGATCAGGCAAGGTAAATCGGTAAAAGAAGCGATGAATGAAACTTATCCGGTGTGGTGGGGAATTATCGGAGTGATCATATTGTATGCTTTATTTATGCTTTTCAAAAAAATATCAAAGGATGAAAGGGTAATGCATACCCCGCCAGAAGACAGGGCGCTTGAGGAAAAGTGGATTGCATAAAGGGCTTAGAGACACGACATTCCGGGTAGGGCGGTACGTCTGCCTGTAGTTTTTGATTGACAGGAGGTGGGTCCGGATTTCGAATTTTCTTTGCAATGTGGTTCTTGTTTTGGTTTGTTTCTTTCATTTCCAGGTCCGGCGATTCAATTTCTAATAATAAATTACTGCAATGGCAATGAACTGGAAAGTATTTAAAACCAGGGCAATTACTGCATTGGTGTTTGTAATCGTTATGATGGGCGGCGTGCTATGGAATGAATGGAGCTTTTTTATACTATTTTCAATCATACACTGGGGTTGCTGGATCGAATACCAGGCACTGATCAAGCGCATTGATCCTTCTTATCAAAACATCTCCTATTTTCATGCATACGGTGTAATTATTGCTGGTTGGTCGCTGATGTTATATGGCGCCGGCGAGGGTCATTCTTTGGCAGACCACGGGCTGCGCGCCTTAGGATTGGCTGCGGGACTGGTTTTCGCGTTTGCCCTTCCGGTCATTGAAATCCTTTTTTCGAAGCAGTTTAACCTCAGGCATATCAGTTTTTCCGTGCTGGGTATTTTGTATATTTCTGTAAGCTGGACTCTTATGATTAATATCAGATCCATAGAAAGCTTGTGGATATCAGGCAGGGGTGAATCGTTTCAGGCAGGATGGATAATTCCGCTTGTTGTCATTTTTTCTATCTGGATCAATGATACTATGGCCTACATCACCGGCTCGCTGATTGGCAAAACGCCGTTCTCGAAAGTATCTCCCAAAAAAACGATTGAAGGTACCGTTGGTGGCGCTATTTTATGTGTTGCGGTAATGGGCGGAATAGCATACGTCATGCAGTTACATGTTGTGCAGGTATGTATTATTGCGGGCATTTCGGCTGTTATGGGTACTGTGGGTGATTTGCTTGAAAGTAAGCTGAAACGTATGGCTGATGTGAAGGATAGTGGACAGATCATGCCGGGCCACGGAGGGTTTTTGGATCGCTTTGATTCCATGCTGTTAGCCATACCTTTTGTTTGGCTGTATGTGATGATAATATTGAAATGAAGCAATCCAAAATTTTGAAGCTCTTCCGTCAATGACTATTTTTGTTCAATCAACCAGTATACATGACAGTTCATAAAGAAGGATATAAAACAATAGCGCTTTGCGGTTTATTTTTCGTAGTCATTAATCTCGTGCTTTTTTTTCTTTTACCTTACAAACTGAGCTGGCTGGCCTGGGTTATTTTTATTCTTTCCTTTTTATTTTTCCTGTTCATTGTTTCTTTTTTTCGGGTACCGGAACGTGAACTTACCGTTGACGATGGAAAGATTGTTGCACCGGCCGATGGCAAAGTAGTAGTAATTGAAGAAATGGTGGATGACGAATATTTTAAGGATAAGCGTTTGCAGATATCAATATTCATGAGTCCGGCTAATGTGCACCAAAATCTTAATCCCGTGAGCGGAGAAGTGGTATACAGCCGCTATCACAAAGGCAAATATTTAGTGGCGTGGAACCCCAAATCATCTACCGATAATGAACGCCATAGCGTTGTAATACACAACGAAAATGCTCCCGTTTTAGTAAAACAAATTGCCGGGGCTGTGGCACGGCGTATTATTAACAATCTGAAACCCGGCCAAAAAGTAAAGCAGGGCGCCGAGATGGGCTTTATTAAATTTGGCAGCCGGGTAGATGTACTCTTACCCCCCGGTACCACAGTTCATGTGCAACTGAACGAAGCGGTACAGGGAGGTGTAACTGCACTGGCCAGTTGGTAGCAGGAGGCATGTATTTCAAATCGTTTTTTAGGAAAAATGGGGCGGCTTCAATTATGCAGTCGGAGATTTGATAGTACTGTTCAATAATCTGCCATTCAGTAAGGAATAACAGTGCGTACTCCGGTGCCCCATTTTATTTTTGCGCCTGGTCCGGTATTAGAAAATACCCTGAAGCTCCTTCAATGAGCGTACCATATAGGTTGGTGCAAAAGGCGCTGTGATGTTTTTGTGATTGATATACACCTGGTCAATGCCTGCATTTTTAGCGCCCACAATATCTGCTTCAACATCGTCGCCCAGCATAATGCTCTCTTTTGTGGTGGCTTTGGTTTGATGCAGTGCATAATCGAAGATGGCCTTTTGGGGTTTCAGACTATTACTGCCTTCAGAGGTAATTACAAATTCAAAAAATCCACCGAGCCCGGAGTATTTTAACTTACTGTGCTGAACAGTCTCAAAACCATTTGTAATAAGGTGCAATGCATAACCCCTGTCACGCAAATATTCCAATATTTCTGTTGCGTAGGGAAATAGTAGTGTACGGGTTGGCAGTTTATCCAAAAATAAAACATCCATGCTTCGCGCCAGTTTTTCATTCCCGATCTTGAAATCGAGCAATGTATGCCACATGCGTTTCCACCTCAGGTCATCTCTTTTGATAAAACCCTTTCTATACCGCTCCCATAGGCGGGTATTATGATAAATATACCTGTCGTAAAAATCATCAAACTGCTCTACGCCATGTTTAACCAGGTCCAGGTCGGCATATAACTCCTGTAAAGTTTGCTTTGCGTTTGCATCAAAATCCCATAGGGTATGGTCGAGATCGAAAAATAAATGTTTATACTGCATGATAAAAAGACTGCTGCAAAAATACAGGTTTGATGGAAGTCTGGAACATTGAAATGCACCCCGAAAAGCGGGGTTAACCATAAAACGGAAACTATTCCTAACTTTCGGCATCAATTCATACAAAGCAAGTTCATGAATATTATTATAACGGGGGCTTCAAGAGGATTTGGGAAATCAATAGCGGAAATGTTTGCCACGAACGGATACAACCTTTATCTGAGTTCCCGCAGCGAGGTGAGTTTGTACAAGACTATGGAAGAGCTCGGCGCCCGGTTCCCCGGTGTTACCATTAAAGCAAAGCCATTTGATTTGAGCGATAAGCAAGGTGCGATCGATTTAGGCAGATGGATTTTGGGACTTGATGTTTCAATTGACATACTCGTTAACAATGCCGGTTCGTTTGAACCGGGTAGTGTATACAACGAGCCCGACGGAACACTGGAGCATATGATGGCCATTAATCTTTACGGACCGTATCACCTCACCAGGACGGTTGTGCAAAAAATGATGCAACAGAAAAGCGGGCATATTTTTAATATGTGTTCGATTGCTTCACTGCAGGCCTACAGCAATGGCGGCGCTTACAGCATCAGTAAATTCGCGTTAGCCGGGTTTTCGAAAAATTTGCGGGAAGAAATGAAGCTGCATGGAATAAAAGTAACAACAGTATATTCCGGCGCCGCATATACCGATTCGTGGTCGGGAAGCGGAGTTGATCCCAAACGGATTATGGAAGCTGCCGATATTTCTAAAATGATTTACGCAGCGTCGCAACTCTCGCCACAAGCTTGTGTCGAAGAAATTATTGTTCGTCCGCAGTTGGGAGATTTGTAGGAGAGGGTTTGAGGCGTTAGGTCTCAGGTATGAGGTGTCAGGTCTCAGGTATGGTTTTCGCGTTGCTTGCAGCTATCGGCATTGCGTCATGAGCGTAACGGATGCCTAAATGTAAGGATAAGCGTTGCCAAACCATTCTATCCCTTACTGCAACTTTGTGTTCTCATACCTTTGTGGTTCTATCAGAAGTCGTCAATTGTAAACCACAAACAATAAGCTATATCAGGACAAGACATCAAATACCCACCACTCATTGCTCACAGCTTATAGCCTGTATTATCCTGATACCTGATACCTGATACCTTAAAAATCATACACCCTGTTTTCTTTTGCAGAGGTATAGATTGCCAGTACAATTTCCACGGCTTTGCGCGCTTCTTCTCCATCAATTTCAAATGGCTTACCGCTGTCAACAGCGTTCACAAAAGCTTCTATGTTTCTTGCATGCAGTTCAAATGGGATAGCTGCCGGATCAGAAGCGCCGGCGCCACCTTCCATGTTTCCATATTGACGGATGATTTTTTTATCCTCCTCCGTCTCTTCCGAGAATTGCCATAGTTTAATATGATTGTCTTCCTGTATAACCGTTCCTTTTGTTCCCGTAATTTCAATGCGCCGGGGTTGACCAGGAAAAGAAGCGGTAGAGCCATACACGCTTCCGAGCGCTTTATTTTTGAACCGTAATATTGCTGTAGCAACATCTTCTGTTTGTATTTGATGGCCCAGGGTGGCGATGTACGCTTTTAGTGAATCGAGCGGTCCCATCAAATATTGAAGCATATCTACCATGTGAATAGACTGGTTCATTAATGCGCCACCGCCGTCAATTTCCCAGGTGCCGCGCCATTTATTCTGGTAGTATTCATGGCTTCTCCACCAGGGCACATGAATGGAGGCATGTGTAATGGTTCCAAAACGGTTACCATCAACCGCAGCTTTCAAGAGATGCACCGCATCGGTAAAACGATAGTTGAAGATTCCCCCAAGATAGGTGCCGGCTTTTGCATGGGCCGCTATCATATTGTCAATACGTTCAAGCGAAATTTCCAATGGTTTTTCGCACAACACATGTTTACCTTGTAATGCAGCTTCAACGGCGGGTTCCATATGCATGCCACTGGGTGTAACAATACACACGATGTCGATTTCATGGCTGCGCAGCATAGTTTGATAGTCAGGGAAAACGGTGCAATTGTATTTCTCCGCCAGGAGTTTCGCTTTTCCGGAGCCCGAATCGCAGATTCCTTTCAGCGTTGCATTAGCAATGCTCTGAATAGATTTGGCGTGAAAATCGGCCACCATGCCGGCCCCGATAATTCCAAAATTCCAATTTTTCATTTTTATGAATTGCTTGAATTAAATATAGCACAAAAATCATAAATGAAATACCAACGGCCGTATTGAAAACAAGTAACTCGTGTAAGGTATGCTGTTATAAAGGCAAAAGGGATATTCGTGAAATGGATTAGGTTTTGTTTTTAGGGAAGCCCCATATTCGTACTGCCCCAAACAACACGAATCCTACACCTGCAAAAGCAATGATCCATTTCCAGGGGCGTGGTGTATGCATATTAATAACATCCGCTTTGCCGATCAGTACCGGCCCTGCCCAATAATAGGGCATGGATTTTTCTCTGGATGCTGTGGCCAAAAATTCAAGCTTGGCCTTTTGCAGCGCCACATCGGTAGGCAGTCCTTTGGTTAGCCACTTATAGAAAAGTTCGGTAAGTATATAGGTTGAAGTATTGTCAACCGACCATAAATTAGCTATAGCGGCGGGGATTCCCAATGCTGCAAATCCCCTGTTGAAACTGAAAATGCCTTCCCCCTGGTAATTTTTTCCTTTTCCTGTTTCGCATGCAGATAATACGACCAATTGTGTAAGCGGTTTATATTCGTTTACCAGTTCTGACAGATATAAAGCTGAGTCGGCAAAGTAAATAACCGGTTCATTATTGCTGCTGCTGTCGGAAGCGTGGCTGTATAGTTGGATGATCCGGTACTGCGAAAACTGCTGGAGAAAATCGCTTCTTGAGGCATTCGTGGTTACCCGATTTGTGGCATTGGTGAAATACTCCGCGATTTTATAGAGCGACTGATCACTTCCGCGAAGCGCGGCTAATGAAAATGACGATGGATAATAAACGGGAGCAATACCCATAAAATCTTTACCGGCCGCGGTTGGTTCACTTACAAAATCATTCATAATAAATCGGGCGGAGTACGTATAACTTACCGCATGATCTGCTATGAAATAAGTAATAGGTTTGTCTTCTTTACTGGTTATTAAAGATTCGAACGGGAAATATTGTCCATCTGTGGAAATGATAATACGATTGCCGGTTAAAGGAATATCTTTAAAAATGAGCGTATATAAGCGGTGGGAAATATTTACGAAGTCGTCAAAATTCCGGTTCATTAATCCTCCATCGGATAAATAAGAAATGTATTGTTGGGTGCATTTTTGAAAGTCTTCCCTATTCAGTTTTTTGAGATACCTGGCTGTCGTTGTTGCCAGTAAAACGTATACAGCGCTGTCGCCACAGAAAAGTTCGAGCAAGACTTCATTTTTTTTCAATAAAGTTTGTTGCACATCCTTTAGGGTAATGAAGCTGGTATCTAAAAAACTCTGGTAATACAGCGGATTTCGGGTTTTGATTTGCTGCTCACGTTGATTCAACGCTTGTTTAAGCATGAAAATTTCATTGGTCATCGTCCTGTTCATTCCCAAGCCACTATCTGTAGTTAATTCCTTTTCAAGTTTCGCTATTTTTTTTGTCAACTGCAACTGATCCAGGATGTCATTTTCTCCTATCCATCGTTGCTGGTTAAGCTGATCGCTTAGTAAAGCCGCCCGGCTTTTTTCGAAAAAGTAAAAGGCTGCTTCGGTATTGCCCAGTAAATAGCAGGCTTCAACTGCAGGTTCATACAATCGTCTTGCGTCTTTGCGCCAAAAAAGTTTGGAAGCAGCATCTGTTTGTTGACTGCGTAAACGGTCAAACAGCTTGTCGGCTATTTTGTATGCACGAACGGCCGCATCAATCGCCCGTTTCTGTTTGGTAGCCTTATATTCCATTAGGTGAGCATCTCCTTTATTAATGAGCAGATCCGTTAGGTAGTTCATTTTTTTTTGCCGCACAAATTCATCCAGTGGAATATGAAGGATATCACCTTCGGTGATCCCTGCATTAATGCAATCGAAGCTCTTCTGAAAGTAAACAATGGCCGAATCGAACGCGTGTTGTCGGGCGAAGAGGTATCCGATATTGGATGAGATATTCAGCATTTCAAGTGTATCCATACGATGGGACCGGGCGTCGCTGGTTTTGTAGTTAAATGCTCTTTTGTAATAGTGTAATGATTGTACTGTGTTGTTGAGATGTTTACTGTGAAGCACGCCCATATTATTAAGGATTACCCTGCAGTTATAGCTCCTTCCCCATTGGGTTTCAGCAAGCAGCGCCTGTTGGTATAACGCAAGCGCATCTGTATAGTTGCCCTGGTTTTCTTTCACTTCAGCCAGTTGCCCGTATACCGTACCTAAATAGTTGTTTAAACCGGCTTTTTTACATTCAACAGCTTTGTTAAGCAACAGCTTTTCTGCGCCCTCATAATCTTCCATTCGCAATAATGAATTTACTATCCATCCCAGGCTGCTGAACGTGTACCATGCGCCTGTTTCATATTGATCCGTTGGATACCTTTCGGCGTATTGTTGCCCGACTTTTTCGCAAAATCCCGCATAGCTGATACAACGGTTATAATCGCCCACATCAAAATAATACTGCACTCTTGCATATAATGCAAACAGATAGTATACGTCAACAGCATTTATTCTTGCTGCAATGGCTGCACAACTATCCAATGCTTCAAGTCGTTTGTTAATATGCCGAAGCGAATCGTATATACGGGCAAGGTCAAAATACTTCCTGATGAGTATTTGCGATTGCGCCGTTGATGCATGAGCCAGCACTGCCGTAAGATGAATGGATTTTTGCAGGTATTGTATAGCCAGGATATAATCTCCGTGGGAAAAGAATGCTGATCCAATCTGGTTTAAAAGTGTGGCCCGCACGGTGTCGGCCAGTGTTGGGCAATATTCAGCCTGTTTCTCCCAGTCTAACAGCTCTTTAAGTTTTTTGGCAGGCGAAATAGTTGAATTGCCTGTTAACAGGGCAATCCTGTTCCGCAGCGTGTCATTATCAGGGCATTGCCCATTCATTGTGACGCTGGAAAGCAATGCTGCGAAGGTCAGTATATATACTTTTTGCCGCATCATGGTTAAATGTAAAAACTGGCATTGTAAGCCATTCTCATTGCGGTTGATGCTGCTATGAATTGAGCAGGTCTTTCGCTTTATAATGTGCCCGGTGGCGTTGGCGGTGTTGGTGGCGTTAGCGTACCTTTTCTGTCGCCGGTATATCGCAACCTGTTCGTTTCAAAATAGGCTTTAAAATTATATACCCGCGGTTTGTCGTTCATTTGGTCCCATTCCATTTTTAATAATTTAATCCAGTTTTTTGGGGACTGTTCCTGTTTCTGTTTCCCTGGTACTGGGGGGGATGCCCTGATCCACCTCAGCTTGGCGACGTCCCATTCTTCCCAATCTTCCTGTAGTTGCGATGAGCTTCCCTTACTTTTCGTAGATTTTTTAAACAGGTCGTTCAAGTAGTTTTCCAGGTATTTTTTCATTTTGAAATATTTTTGTTTAACATCTCTCTCTGTAGGTTGTTCATCGAACAGGCAAATCCAGTCTACCCAGTAGCAGCGGCTTGTAGTCATTTTAGGCATAAAAACTAATTTAGGAGATTATGAATGTATTATTGTTTTTGTTTATTATTTCTGTGGCCCGCTTTACCGCAGCGGCCGCGTTTACTTTGCCATATCCAAACCACCAGGAATGTCCATTTAAATAAGTGCCATAACAGTTTCCGAAAATCGTATCTGGATTCCGGTCTTCAATTTTGTCGGCAGTATCTTCTAATACTTTTTTAACCTGCACAGCCGTAAGTTGCGGATTAGCGGATAATACCAGCGCTGCCACCCCGGCTACCATGGCGGTGGCAGCGGAAGTACCCCCAAACGTATGGGTATAGCCGCCACAACTGGTGGTAGTCCAGATATCTCTACGGCCTTTTACGTGGCTGTCGGCAACCAGAGGATGAAAATTGTTGGAGGGGGCGCATATACTGATCTCTTTCCCCCAATTGCTATAGATAGCTTTTTGGTTGAGACTGGTGGAGGCGGAAACCGTGATAACCGATGGATGGGCAGCATAGCCGTTGAGGATGGAGCCGTACGTTATGCGTACACTTCCTGTCTCTTTGTCGAACCAAAAAAACTGTTTATTGTTTTCATCGTTTACAGGGGCGTTGTGATTGGAAGCCGAAAAGCAAATCACAGCTCCCTTTTTACGCGGTCCACCTGTTTCTGCTACTTTTTTCAGGGTAGCATGCAATGCGGCAGACAGGGGCCGGTAAACCGGGGGCGGACTCCAGCAGCAGCATATTACGTCTGCGTGCACGGCAGTTTCATCAAATACTTTTACCAGCAACTCATCGTTAATATCGGAGGGTATGCATACCGGCATAAAAGAACAGCCGCTTGCAATACCCAGTATTCCATTGCCACTGGCTTCGGCAAGAGCTATTCCCGCGCACATGGTTCCGTGGCTGGCATCGGAATCGGTTGCAGTATAACCTCCTTTTTTTCTTTTGGTATAATCTTTTGTAAAAACAATTTTACCAGGAAGGTTCAAGTCAATATGGTTAAGATCAAATCCTCTGTCTATTATTGCAATTGTAATTGTTCTTTGGCCCCTCGTTATTTTCCATGCGTCCATCGCACGGATATCCGCCCCGGCTTTGCATAGGCCGCTGTTAACTGATCGCAGATACCATTGCTCGTTGAAGAAACTGCCTGGCAGTGATTGTTCGTTGCAATTTGACCCGGGGTTATCTTTAATAGTGGTGACCATCATTTCAATTTATGCCCTGTTGTATGGATGTATCTCTCGCAAAGATTTGGGTAAAAGGGCGTTGCATTCAAATGCCTTGTACAGGGTATGGCCGCACAAGGGTTGATTCTTTATCGGGGTTTTCTAAGATCAATGGGCGGGTAGAACGTTTCCAGGGTTTAGGAAGAAGAGGTATTTTTCTGATTCGCATCTCAACTAATACTTTGTCGTATTGCCAGAGCAGAAGGGCAACAAAAAGAAAACTTCATCTTCGCCTGGTTTGTCGCAATTCGCTTTTAAGGTACAAATAATATATTAGCGGAAATACCTTTGTTGAGTGAGCGTAGCTTTTATTTTAGTAGATAGCGGTAAAGGGTATGATGTTACCTGCACCATCCATTTATTTCTGGATAACAAGCGTCTGGGCGTGGATAGCTGCCGGTGAAATGAAGGGACGGCAGTGTTTTAGAGCCAGTATCTTTTTTTGCGGTTAATCTTCCTTTTCCTTAAACATGGCGTAACTGCTTTTAGCAAACACGCCCGGCGTTGCATGACTGCCGAGTGGAAAATCGAGGTTTACATAGTTCACATGATTGAGCATGGTAAGGTTGAGCACAACTGTGGAGATGTATTCTGAGGCGCCAAAAGAACCCATGTCGTTGGCAAAAGCAAATGAGCTGTCAATATGCGTATATACCGTGTCCCCCGAAAGTTTTACGAACTCCAGGTGTACATCGGGATAAATAGAGTTGATGCCGTTAATGATGCTCTGCGGTTCAGTAATGGTTACGGTGTCTTTATATACTCTTAACTTTTTCCTGTTCTCACCATCCACCGTCCAGAACAACACGGTATCGGGTTGTTCCATGATCAATTCTGGTTCACCAACATCGGCACCATCCGTATTGGCAGCGGGGGTATCGGGCCCGGAACATGACACAAAAACAATAAGGGCAACCAAAAATAGAAGGTTCAATAATCTGAAAGGCATGTAAACTGATTTAGATTCCGGTTTATGTTTCAAGATACTAAATTGAATGATGGGGGCTACTATTTTAACAAATTATAGGTAATGAAACTCAGGATATAGGCCAGTCCGGTCATATATACCAGTTGAATCATTGGCCATTTCCACGACCGTGTTTCGCGTTTAACAATAGCCAGGGTGCTCATACACTGCATGGCAAACACATAAAAAATCATCAATGAAACACCGGCGGCAAGCGTGTAAATTTTAGCGCCGTTCTGCCAGGTGGCGGCTCTCATTTTCTGTCGTAAGGTAATGTCGTTTTCATCGGCGTTTCCACCAACACTATAAATGGTAGCCATTGTGCCTACAAACACTTCCCTGGCAGCAAATGAAGTAATCAATGCAATGCCAATCTTCCAGTCGTAACCCAGTGGCGTTATTACGGGTTCAATGGCTTTTCCTAATATGCCAACAAAAGAATTTTCAAGCAATTCAGCCTTTTTCTCTTCCTCTAATGTTGCCGCATCTCCCGCAGACTGAAGGGCTAATTGTTCATAGCGGGTTTCCACTGCTTTCATTTTTTGCGGCGGGCCATAGCTGCTTAATACCCATAAAATAAGAGAGATCACTAATATTACTTTTCCAGCTTCCATCACAAATATCTTCGCTTTTTCCACCATGGTCACTATTACATTTTTCCACCGCGGCATCCGGTATACCGGTAATTCAAGAATGAAAAAGCTTTTTTCCCGTATCCGTATGAACCATTTCATAATATAGGCTACAATCAACGCCATTACTATTCCCAGCAGGTAAAGCCCGGTCATTACCAGCCCGTGTAAGCTTATGAAACCCCAATAAAAAGTATTTGGAATCACTAAGGAAATCAATATAATATATACCGGCAGCCTTGCGCTGCAACTCATCAATGGGGCCACCATAATGGTAAGCAACCTTTCTTTTTTATTTTCAATATTCCGGGCGCTCA
>CAYMKT010000025.1:12422-17273 GCA_964391065.1 uncultured Terrimonas sp.
GCCACCATAATGGTAAGCAACCTTTCTTTTTTATTTTCAATATTCCGGGCGCTCATAATGGCGGGAACAGCACAGGCTAAACTGCTGATCATGGGCATTACGCTTTTGCCATTAAGCCCAACCTTTCGCATGAGCTTGTCTGTTAGAAAGCTGATGCGGGCCATATAGCCGGTGTCTTCCAATATCGTAATAAGCCCAAAAAGGATCATGATCTGGGGGATAAACACAATAATTCCTCCCAATCCGGCCACCAGGCCATTTACTATTAAATCACCTATCCAGTTTTGCGGTAGTACCCCCGCCAGCCAGTTACTCCATTCGCCAAATATCCATTCAATGGCATCCATGGGGTATTGCGCCAGCCAAAAAATGCTCTGGAATAGTACCGCCAGAACGCCCAGTAATATTAAGTATCCCCAAAAGCGGTGCAGCAAAATCCGATCTAACCTGTCGCTTATCCTTTGTTTCTCTTTGGGGTCGGCTTCGGTAACGGTTTGTTGCATAATGTGCCGGATTCGGGCATAGCGTTGTGTAATTTCCTCGGCCTGTACTTTAGTATGGTTAAAATCGTGCTTTAATTCAATTTTTTCAATTGCATCCTGCAGAGCGGGATCCAGTGAAAATGATTCGTGGTTGATCAGATAATGTACGGCGCTGTAATCGCTGATTTGCGGTAGCAGCTTTTTAACGTTGTTTATGGCAGGTTGAGCCATATCACCTATTTCGGCAAAATTGCGCAGCGGTGGCTTATAGAGTTGCCGGGCGGTTTGTTCAATGGCTTTCTTCAGTTCCTGCACGCCCTTGTTTTTGCGCGGGTTAACGGGTATAACGGGTACACCCAGTTCTCTTTCCAACTGCGGTACATCAATCGTGATGCCTTTTTTGGGCGCCAGATCCATCATGGTAAGGGCTATCACAACCGGTTTTTTCAGGTCAATTACCTGAGAGGCAAACAGCAGGTTGCGTTTAAGGTTGCTTGCATCAACTATCAAAACATATAATTCCGGTTGTTCGGGCGAACCGGGGTTCATCATCACATGATAAGCTACCCATTCGTCGCTTCGCCGCGGATATAAACTATAGGTACCCGGCAAATCAATAATACTGGCGGTGAGGCTATCGGAAATTTTGCACTCACCGGTCTTCTTATCCACCGTTACGCCCGGAAAATTGCCCACTTTTTGACTTAAACCGGTAAGCACGTTAAATAAGGAACTTTTGCCGCTATTGGGATTTCCGAGTAGGGCAATATGTAGTTTTTTTTGTTTCAATATCTCTATTTGGGGATTTGCAAAAATACAGGCAAATCAAATTGGTATGCTTACGAAATTGGTAAAGGAGTACACAATGGTATAAAATGGCATGAAAAATGACCATATTCCCGATTAATCATAGTAATTATAACTTTACAGACCTTAAATAATTTTGTTGAATATGAAAAGAGCAATCTTCATCATACTTTTTTGTTCCCAATATGTAATTGTATTTGCCCAAAAATTAAAAAAGGCAGATCGTGCCGTTATTGAAAACCTTAAAAGTGAGATTAGTTTCCTGGCCGGTGATGAACTGGAAGGAAGAAGAACAGGCAGCGAAGGTGAAAAAAAGGCATCCGAATTCATCATTAATCAATACAAAGCAGCAGGACTTGCTCCAAAAGGAGATGATGGACAATACCTCCAGGGCTTTGAAATTAATGATGGGAAACAAATTAATAAACCCACCTTGTTTATGGTGGATGGAAAGGAGTTGAGTTTGTTCAAAGACTATTTTCCCTTTTCCTATAGTGCTAATGCGGCTGTGCCGGAGATACCGGTAGCTACCTCGCTTTCTGAGCGTGGCGCACCGTGGTTTAAAGACATAGAAACCGCCCTGGAAGAAAGCAAGGATAACCCCCATTTCGATATTAATGATTATGTAAAAAAAGAAGTGTCCTTAGCTGCAGAAAAAGGCGCTACTGCTTTAATCTTATTTAATAGTGGCGACGATAACGACCACATTAAATTTGATGCGAAAGACAAATCGGGCATGCTCTCGATCCCGGTCATTTATCTCACTAAATCGGGAAAAGAAGCTCATTTTAAGGATGCTTCCGCCATTTATGATATCACGCTTAAAGTTGAAATCGGAGAAGCCAGGCGTACGGGACACAACGTTATTGGCTATCTCAATAACCATGCAGCCACTACCGTAATTATCGGCGCCCACTATGACCATCTCGGACATGGAGAAGACGGTAATGCCATGGTTCTAAACAACGAAAGGAAGATATTTAATGGCGCGGATGATAATGCCAGCGGCACGGCAGCGTTGATCGAACTGGCTAAATTATTATCTAAATCAAAATCAAAAAACAACAATTACCTTTTTATCGCTTTCTCCGGAGAGGAACTGGGTTTGTTCGGTTCAAAACATTTCACCGATCACCCTACGGTGGATTTATCAACAGTAAATTATATGATCAATCTCGACATGGTGGGTAGAATGAATGAGGAAACCAAAACGGTTACTATCGGGGGCTACGGTACCTCGCCGCAGTGGGCAGAAGTGCTGTACGCTCAAAAAAAGGTTCCTTTTTCCATAAAAATTGATACCAGCGGCGCCGGACCAAGTGATCATACTTCTTTTTACCGAAAAAATATTCCCGTATTGTTTTTCTTTACGGGGCTTCACAATGATTATCATAAGCCCTCTGATGATACAGAAAAGATCAATTATGTAGGCGAACTTCAAATTATCAACTATATCGTTGAACTGGTGGCAGATCTTAATAAAAAAAGCAAGCTGGCATTTACGCCCACTAAAGAAACCCCGATGTTAACCAGTCAGCGGTTCTCGGTTACATTAGGCATTATGCCCGATTATACCTATGGTGGAAACGGGGTAAAGGTAGATGGCATAAGCGATGGCAAACCTGCTCAAAAAGCTGGACTGAAGCCTGGCGACGTGGTAGTAGGCCTTGGAGCGTATGCGGTTGACTCGTTAGAAACTTACATGGAGGCGCTGGGAAAGTTTAAAGGCGGAGATAGCACCACGGTGGCGGTTAAAAGAGGAACGGAAGAACTGACATTCGGGGTTATTTTTTAATGGAATAAAGTTGCTGGTTTTTACCGTAATCAGGCACGATGAAACTGACGATAGATAATACAACCCTTGCAGAAGATTTTTTCTCTGATACGAGAATACTGGGCATTGTTGCTCCGGTGAGGGATTACCGGTTTTGCTGGTTGGTGAATTACGCTTTAGGATGCGACTTCAGGCTAAACAGCGATGTAGAAATACAGCTTGCAAAAAAAAGCCGCCAGTATTTTTTTGCAGTATATGAATATGGAGAGCCTGGAACGGCGTTGTTTCATTATATATACAATAACCAGTTTGATGGTGAATACCTCCTGCCTGAGTTCCGCCACCTCGATTTTTTATGGCTTCTAAAAGGCGATAGCGTGAGGGATGATTATATGCATTACCTGCAGCAATCCATAAAAAATATAAATGGCGTGCAATTGGTAACCGAACTGGAAAAGGAAAGGATCAGGAACAAGATGCATTTGGTGTTTTAAGATTTGAAGTTTGAGGGCTGATGGTTTGTAACCAACTCCAAATTAAAGCTATACACTCCAATTTTATCATTATGTGGGAAGAAAAAGACAACAAACTGTACAAGAAATTCGAGTTTAAAGATTTTTCAGAAGCCTTTGCCTTTATGACAAGAGTGGCATTGGAGGCGGAGAAGATGAACCACCATCCTTTATGGACGAATGTGTGGAACAGGGTTGAGTTTTGGCTCAGCACGCACGATGCAGGTGATACCGTTACCGAAAAAGACACCAAACTGGCGGCAAAAATTGATAAAGTAAGCAGCCGGTAAGGTAACGGCTATTGTTTTTCGATCAGCGTTTTAATTACTTCCGGGTAATGCAGGTGTTCCAACACCTGGATTTTTTTAGCCAGTATTTCGGGAGTATCACCTGGTTCAACACCACAGGTAACCTGCAGAATATGCTTTCCGTGGTCAAACTGCTCGTCTACATAATGTATAGTTATACCGCTTTCCTTTTCTTTTGCGGCGATTACCGCCTCGTGAACAAAATGCCCATACATGCCCTTACCACCGTATTTGGGCAAAAGTGCAGGATGAATGTTAATGATTTTGCCGGGAAAGTGCCGGATCAGGGAAGGCGGTACCTTCCATAAGAAACCCGCAAGCACAATCCACTGAATATTTTTCTCCTTCAACTCATCTACATATCCATTTCCCCGAAAAAAGGTCTCTTTCTCTATAACCAGGGATGGAATTCCCTCTTGTTTTGCAATATGAAGCACCCCTGAAAGTGGTTTGTTGCTAACGATCAACGCTATGATAATCTTTGGGTGGTTGCGGAAATAATCAATAATCCTTTGCGCATTGCTGCCTGTTCCGGAAGCAAAAATGGCAATGCTGGTTTTAGTGCGCGAATTATCGGTTTCAGTTTTCATTTTATTTTTTACGTTGAAGCACATTTTCACGGATATTGATAAAGTATAACGGCGTAACGGTTGTTATGGCTACGCGGAGTAAACTAACCGGGTATCGTGGTACAGCGCTTTTAATACGGATGGCTTACTACGATATGCTGCAAGATGACGAAAAAATGTCATTTTTCATAACCCCAAAATCAGCTTGTTTTCAGCTTACAAATACATGACAAAAATTTGTAGCGCCCGTTTAAAAAACGTTGAAACCCAGGCCGGATAAGGGAAAATTTTTTTCGGAAATGTTAATATTTTATCAACGTCTTGACCTATTTTTGCAGGCGTACGGGAAACGTTCACCTCAATACAAACTCCGGGATATAATGAGCTACCACCGATCAA
>CAYMKT010000025.1:17373-29989 GCA_964391065.1 uncultured Terrimonas sp.
GGGAAACGTTCACCTCAATACAAACTCCGGGATATAATGAGCTACCACCGATCAAATGTAAAGAGACTATTATTTGGATCAGCGTTTGTTTTCTCTCTTTCCCTTTTTGTTACTTTAGCCAATGCACAGGATGGTAAGGCTATTTTTAATTCAAAATGTGCTTCCTGCCATAATGTATTTAAAAAATCTATAGGCCCCGCATTGGGGGGAATGGAAGAACGCGGACCATGGAGTGACAGAAAGAAACTGTATGCATGGATACATAATCCTGCTGCTTTCCTGGCTAAAGACGATTATACTCAAAGCCTTAAGGGTGAGTATAATGGTATAATAATGACGGGCTTCCCGGACCTTACAGAAAAAGATATTGATGCTGTTGTTGATTACGTGAATACAACCTTTGCCGCAGGTCCTGGCGGTGGAGCAACCCCTGCTCCAGGCGGAAGCACAGCAGTAGCAGAACCCAAAAGCGACAATACTTTATTATTCGGTGTACTCACCCTTATCTTAGCCGTAATTGCGCTTACCTTACTGCAGGTAAACAGTAACCTCAAAAAAATGTCGGACGATAAGGAGGGCATTCCTGCATCCGAGCCGGTTCCTTTTTACAGAAACAAATTGTATATAGCGCTGGCTATCATAGCTTTATTTTTAGTTGGTGGATATAACACCATCCAGGGCGCCATTGGCTTGGGGCGCCATCAAAATTATGAACCCGAGCAGCCCATTTTTTATTCGCATAAGGTACATGCGGGTATTAACCAAATCAGTTGTTTGTATTGTCACAGCAGTGCACAGGAGGGCAAGTCGGCCAACATTCCTTCTGTAAATGTGTGTATGAACTGCCACATGGCCGTTAACGAATATATAAAAGGCCCCCAATTGTTCCGTCCCGATGGTTCAGAAGTAAACGGTACGGCAGAAATACAAAAATTATATTCCTATGCGGGTTGGGATCCCGACAAACAACAATATACCGGCAAAGGCAAGCCCATTGAATGGGTACGCATTCACAACCTCCCCGATCATGTGTACTTTAATCACTCCCAGCACGTAGTTGTGGGCCAGCAGCAATGCCAAACCTGCCACGGCAATATTCAGGATATGGACGAAGTGCACCAGTTTACCGACTTAAGCATGGGCTGGTGCGTCAATTGTCACCGCAACACTAAGGTTCAGTTTACCGACAATAAATTCTACAGCATCTATGAGAAATTTCATGATGACATCAGGAATAAGAAAATTGACAGTGTAACGGTGGAGATGATTGGCGGCATTGAGTGCCAGAAGTGCCACTATTAGTGACCGCAGCCTGTGCAGGAACAGGCGTTCGGATAACCTTTTCAGTAACCAGGTATAATAAATTAATATATTTAATAACACTTTCCGGCTTCGAGATAATTAGGTGGAGAATGATAATGAAAGGGAAAAGTTCGGGATATAAAAGCTCCTTCAGGGGTTGGGTATGAGTCAAAAAAAGTACTGGCAAAACTTAGGCGAATTAAAGAATACAGAAGGTTACCAGAAACTGGTTAAAGACGAGTTCCAGGAATACCTGCCATTTGAGGAAGATGGGAAGGGTATATTAGATGCCAAAGCTCCGCGCAGGGATTTTCTGAAATATCTCGGTTTCAGCACCGCAGCCGCCGCACTGGCAGCAGGCTGCGAAACACCAGTTATCAAAAGCATCCCCTATCTTAATCTTCCCGAAAATTTAACTCCCGGGGTTGCGCAATATTATGCAACAACTTTTGTGGCGGAAGGAGATGTGGTACCTGTGGTGGCTAAGGTAAGAGATGGACGTCCTATTAAATTAGAAGGTAATCCGCTTTCGTTCCTTAATAATAAAGGAGAAGGTACTTCGGCAAGAGTACAGGCTTCCGTGCTTGATTTATACGATACTTCACGTTTGCGTTACCCGGTAGAGATTACCGGCAAAGAAACGAAGGAGCTTCCTTCCTTCGAAGCAGTTGATAAGAAAATTGCGGGCGAGTTATCCGGTTCGCAAATCGTTTTACTTACTGCAACCCTTAATTCTCCAACAACTCAACAAATAATCACCGGCTTTCTTGCAAAATACCCTGGAAGTCGTCACGTACAATACGACGCTATTTCCTATAGTGGTTTGCTGTTAGCCAATGAAATTTCATACGGCAAAAAAACCATACCCACGTACCATTTCGATAAAGCGAAAGTAATTGTTGGGTTGGATGCCGATTTCCTCGGTACATGGTTAAGTCCCGAAGAATTTGCAAGCCAATATGCTTCAGGAAGAAAGATTAATCAGAAAAACCCACAGATGAGCAAGCATATCCAGTTTGAGGGTGCGCTAAGCTTAACGGGGGCCAATGCCGACGATAGATTTATTCACCGCCCGTCGGAAACCGGGGCTGTGGTGATGAACCTGCTTAATCAATTAGGCGGTAACGTCAATGCGCCTGCCATTGCCGATGAGAAATTAAAAAAAGGAATAGCATTTACTGCCGGCCTGCTCAGCGCCAATAAAGGAGCAGCCCTGGTGGTATGCGGGAGTAACGACCCCAACATACAGGTGTTGGTCAATGGAATTAATGAATTGCTGGGGGCTAATGGCAACACCATAAACTGGAATAGTCCAATGCAAACCCGCAAGGGTATCGATAGCGAAATGGACCAGTTGGTAAAAGACCTGAATGCCGGTAGTGTGGGATCGCTATTAATATATGAGGCTAACCCTGCTTATAATTATTACAATGCGGCCGCTTTTATCAGTGGGTTGCAAAAAGTAAAATTATCGGTTTCGTTTAGCGACAGGGCAGACGAAACTTCAGTCTTATGTAAATATATCGTTCCTCATCATCATTATCTTGAAAGTTGGGGAGACGCCGAAGCGCGTACCGGTTTTTTCAGTTTACTGCAACCTACTATAGCTCCCTTATTTAAAACGAGATACTTTCAAACTGCGCTGTTAAAATGGAGTGGTAACGAAAGGGAATACGAGGATTATTTTAAGGATCATTGGGTTACCAAATTGGGTGGGCAAGCTGCATTCGATAAGGCGCTGCAGGACGGTGTGGTTGAACCAACCGGTTTATCTTTCGCTTCCACAACGTTCAATGGTGAGGGGATAGCTAATGCCGCGTCAAAAATCAGTTCAGGAACTGCCACCGGTAAGGCAGAGTTGGTTATTTATCAAAAAGTTTCACTGGGCTCGGGCGCTGCAGCAAATAATCCATGGCTTCAGGAAATGCCCGATCCTATTACACGGGCTACCTGGGATAATTATGCAATTATTTCGTACGCCATGGCGGCCGAATTGGGCATTAAGCTGGACGACCGGTACGAAGTAGAATATAAAAAACCCGTGGTAGCTTTTACCATCAACGGAAAGGAATTAAAACTCCCTATTTTAGCCATACCCGGTATGCACCCCAATGTAATTGCAATAGCTGTGGGTTACGGACGGGCAGAGGGAGCCGGGAAGGCCGCCAATGGAGTGGGTTACAATGCTTACCCTTTGGTAATGAACAACGGGGGCACACGCCAATATTACACGACCACGGTAACCGATTTTAAAAATACAGGCGACGATTACGATATCGCCTACACGCAAACCCATAACCAGTACGAAGGACGTGTAGAAGTAGTAAGGGAATACGCATTGTCTGATTTTAGAAATAATCCAGATGCCATACCCGGTTATCGCAAAGAACTGGCAGAGGATTTTGCAAAAAAAACAGGAAACTTTGAAGTGGAAGCCACTTTATATCCTACCTACGATTCTCCTGGTGCACACTGGGGCATGAGTATTGACCTGAATTCCTGTACGGGATGCGGCGCCTGTACCATTGCCTGCACCGCCGAAAACAATGTACCGGTTGTAGGGAAAAGCGAAGTAAAACGTTCTCATGAAATGCACTGGCTTCGCATCGACCGTTATTTTGCATCCTATCGCACCGACACAGAAGGCGATAACATGAATGTGGTGTTTATGCCGATGCTTTGTCAGCATTGCGATAATGCACCCTGCGAAAATGTATGCCCTGTATCTGCTACCAATCATAGTTCGGAAGGGCTGAACCAAATGGCCTATAATCGTTGTATCGGCACCCGCTACTGTGCTAATAACTGTCCCTTTAAAGTTCGCCGCTTTAACTGGAGCGACTATACGGGCGCAGATAGTTTTCCCGATAATCAGAATACTGGCGGTATAGGTAAATTAGATCCTGCCGTATTAATGATGAATGAAGATCTTACCCGGATGGTGCTGAACCCCGATGTTACCGTTCGTTCACGTGGTGTAATTGAAAAATGTTCTTTTTGCGTACAACGGTTACAGGATGCAAAATTACAAGCCAAAAAGTCGCAGGATCCATCTGTAATAAGAGATGTAAAAACAGCTTGTATGCAGGCTTGCTCAACCGGCGCTATAGTATTTGGTAACGTGAACGATAAAGAAAGTAAAGTATTCAGGATTCGTACACAGGAACAGAATCATCGCACGTATTATGCACTTGAGCATATTCATGTGTTACCTAATATCAGTTATCTCGCCAAAATAAGAAACACCGACCGGCCCGTGGGCGTGAAAGACGAGTTTGCAGGAAAGAAGGCCGGGGCCCATGAGGCAGAGCCGCATCATTAATAATGAGGCAAATTAAGTTTGAGAATAGTAACAACGGATTGAATCTTCAACAATAATATGTAAATCCGGTAGCGGATTTGCACGAAAAAATAAGCCAGTCAATGAGTTTGATTAAATACGAATCTTTCGTCAGGGAACCATTGGTAGATGGAGAAAAAACCTACAGCCAGGTAACGGAAGATATTGTGTATACAATTGAAGCCAAACCTACCCGCTTATGGTATATCGGTTTTTATATATCCGTTGCTTTATTATTATTCGGTGTTTATTCTGTATACAATGAAGTGGTATATGGCGTAGGGCAGTGGAACCTTGGTAAAACGGTGGGCTGGGGCTGGGACATCACCAACTTTGTATGGTGGGTGGGTATTGGTCACGCAGGTACATTAATTTCGGCAATTCTTTTGCTGTTTCGCCAGGGATGGAGAACCGGGGTAAACCGGGCTGCGGAAGCCATGACCATTTTCGCGGTAATGTGCGCAGGGCAATTCCCCATCTGGCATATGGGCAGGGTATGGATGGCGTTTTTCGTAATGCCTTATCCCAACACCCGGGGTGCGCTGTGGCCGAACTTTAATTCTCCTTTATTGTGGGACGTTTTTGCGATATCTACTTATTTCACGGTGTCGTTGTTGTTCTGGTATTCAGGCTTATTGCCCGATTTGGCAACTGTACGCGACCGGGCAAAGACTAAAATCAGGAAATTACTTTACGGAATAGCTTCTTTTGGCTGGAGCGGTTCTACCAAGCACTGGCAACGGCATGAGAGCCTTTCATTGGTGCTGGCCGGGTTAAGTACTCCGCTGGTTTTATCGGTGCACACCATCGTATCATTCGACTTCGCAACCTCTATTGTACCAGGCTGGCATACTACCATCTTCCCGCCTTATTTTGTGGCAGGGGCAGTATTCTCAGGTTTCGCCATGGTACAAACCTTGATGCTGATTACCCGTAAAGTAATGAACCTGCAGGACTATATTACCCTGGGGCATATTGAGGCAATGAACAAAGTAATCGTGTTAACGGGTTCTATCGTGGGCTGCGCTTATCTTACCGAATTGTTTATGGCATGGTATGGCGCAAACACTTACGAGTATGATGCATTTTTCAAGTATCGTTTGGCAGGGCCTTATGGCTGGAGCTATTGGATTATGATGACCTGTAACGTGGTGTCTCCCCAATTGTTCTGGTTTAAGAAGCTGAGAAGAAATATTGAATTTACTTTTATAATGAGTGTGGTGGTTAACGTGGGAATGTGGTTCGAGCGTTTTGTAATTATTGTTACCTCGTTGTTCCGCGACTATCTGCCCTCTTCGTGGTCGTTGTACTATCGCCCAACCATTTTCGAGATTGGCTTTTATTTGGGCACGTTTGGATTATTCTTTACCTGTTATTTCCTGTTTTCAAAATACTTCCCCGTGATTGCTATTGCTGAAATCAAACATATTCTGAAAACAAGTGGCGAGAGTTATAAGGTCAAAATGAATGACCTTGAAAAAATGAGCGCCGAAGAGTTTTATGCAAAAACACACCATGAAGCACATCACTAAGCGTACCAATAGCGCTTAGTTCGAATAGTAACACTGATTATTCACCTTAAAAAGCCAACGGGTTTAAGGTTATGACAATAAAAAAATTTGTAGTAGGTTGTTTTGATGATGAAAATGTATTGTTTCCCGCAGTAAAAAAAGTGCGGAAAGCCGGTTACAAAATTCATGATGTATATACGCCTTTTCCCATACACGGTTTAGATAAGGAACTGGGGATGAGGGATACCAGCCTGCATACCGCCGGGTTTATATATGCGCTTACAGGGCTTACTACTGCCCTGGCTTTTATCAGTTGGGTGTTAACCAGGGACTGGGTTCAAAACTATGGCGGTAAACCCCATTTTTCACTGCCTGCCTGGATCCCTATTATGTTTGAATTGACCGTGCTCTTTTCTGCAGTAGGAATGGTAATAACATTTTGCTACCTGTGCCAGTTGGCGCCGTTTGTAAAAAAACACCATTTTCATGCAAGAGCAACAGACGATCTGTTTGTAATGGTTATAGAATGTACTTCAAAAACCAATGTTCAGGAAGCCGAAAATTTTCTTACATCCACAGGAGCAACAGAGGTAAATGTACAAATGGCGGAAGTGGGTTGGTGGTTAGGCCGGTATGATATGGAGACGAAAATATTTGAGTATAAATCTGAAGCAGCAACAGCATAAGCGAAACGACAAATTTATTTTGGAATGAAAAAAATAGCAGTTATAGCCTTTGTTTTTATTGCGGTGGTAGTGGCTGTGGCAAGTTGTAGTAACAATAGAAAGCCAGGAAGTGTGTATATGCCCGATATGGCTTATAGCCGGGCATATGAAACCAACTCAGAAAATGATATTTTCCCTGATAAGCAAACCAACCGTACTCCTGTTTCCGGAACCATAACCAGGGACCAGTTATTGCCGTTCCGAATTGCAAAAGACCAGGGAAGTGATACCAGCAATTTTGCCAGGGCAAGGACGGTGCAGAATCCGCTCGCCGGATTAAATGCCGCAGATATGAAAGAAGCGGAACGATTATACCTGGTGTATTGCGGAATATGTCACGGTACAAAACTGGATGGAAATGGACCACTTTGGAAAGATGGCGACGGGCCTTTTCCGGCTGCACCTAAAAATCTTTTGGATCCCACCATTGTTAGCCAGGGCGACGGGCAGCTATTTTATACCATCACTTATGGAAAAAATATGATGGGCAGCTATGCTTCCCAGTTAAATCCAAAACAGCGTTGGATGGTAATAGATTATATGAGAGAAAAGCAGGGCGTTAAAACTACCGCTGCCGCAGATAGCGGCACGGTAAAATAAAAACTGATTGAGCATTAAAAAATTCATTGAAGAATGATTAAGCAACAATTTGAAGCTCCGGCCAAATACAAGAAATGGACATATGGCTTACTGGCTGTTGGACTGGTAGCATTTTTGGCGGGTTTTTTCTTTCTTGGCCTCAGTAAAGATGAACATGACCAAACCCGGTTTTGGGCAGGACTATTGCAAAACAGCCTTTACTTTCTTATGATTTGTAATGCCTGTATGTTTTTTATTTGCATCAATATACTTGGACATAGTAGCTGGCAAACCACTTTTAGAAGAATACCGGAAGCTATAGCCGCGGTAGTACCTGTTTTTGCGGTGGTATCAATGCTCGTATTTATTGCCATTGTTGCGGGCCATCAGCATCATATTTATCACTGGCTTGATAAAGATGCAGTGGCGGCCGATAAAATTCTTAGCTGGAAGAAAGGATTTCTTAATCCCACTTTCTTTTTTGTATGGACGGTCATCACTTTAGCCGTATGGATATTGGTGGGAAGAAAGATTAAACAGTTATCGTTACGGGCAGATGCGGGTGAAATAACAGGTGAAGAAGCCCGGCAGTATATTTGGACCAATACGGTATGGGCCGGCATATTCGTTGTGTTTTTCGCATTAACTACAGGGTCAACCATCCCCTGGTTATGGCTTATGAGCATTGATGCACATTGGTATTCCACTATGTATAGCTGGTACACTTTTATGAGCAGTTTTGTGGGTGGACTGGCATTGATAGCATTGTTTGTTATTTTTCTGAAAAACCAGGGTTACCTGGAACATACCACCAGTGAGCAACTGCATGATATCGGGAAGTACATTTTTGCATTCTCCATATTCTGGGCTTATCTCTGGTTTTCACAGTTTATGCTGATATGGTATGCTAATATACCCGAAGAAACGATTTATTTTAAGCCAAGGCTGCAGGGAGTATATAAGGGTATATTCTGGTTTAATTTTATCGTTAATTTCATAGCGCCCATACTCATATTAATGACAAGAGGGTCTAAACGGAATTATGCTGTTATGACATTTATGGCAATGGCGCTCATTTTGGGTCACTGGCTTGATTTTTACCAGATGGTAATGCCTGGAGCCATGGGTGATCATTTTAGCCTGGGCTGGTACGAATGGGGCATGTTGGCGTTCTTTAGCGGATTGCTGATGTTCTTTACAGGAAGAGCATTGTCTAAAGCGCCTTTGATACCCCAGTATCATCCATATTTCAAAGAAAGTTTGATCCATCATACCTAAAGTGTAGAGAGAAGCACCTATTTATTAAGAAATAATTTTTATATAAAATGACTTTGACCGAGTATTTTGTCATCATCATCGTTGTCTTGATATTTATCGTTGTCTTTCAGATAGCAAAGGCAAGTGAATATGTATCTGTACTAAAGGGAGAAAAGAAGGCTTTTGAACAGAATAATCGTATCAACGCCTTTCTGATGCTCGTTTTTTTGGTGGTGGGACTGGCAGCAGCGTGGTGGTGCAATAAGATTTTATATGATAAAACATTAATGGGTATTCCCTCTGCGTCTGACCATGGTGTAAATATTGATACCATGATGTGGATTACCCTGGGCATTACAGGAGTTGTTTTTGTGATTACGCAGGTATTGCTTTTTTGGTTTGCTTATCGCTACCAATCATCCGAGAAGAGGAAGGTATTCTACTACCCACATAATAATAAACTCGAATTGTTATGGACGGCGGTTCCGGCAATAGCATTAACGGTACTGGTTGCCTTTGGACTATATTACTGGTTTAAAATAACCGGCGATGCACCCAAAAATGCAATGGAGGTTGAAATAACAGGACATCAGTTTGGATGGGAATACAGATATCCGGGAAAGGACAATGTTTTAGGCCGTCAGAGTTATAAGTTGGTGGATGCCTCCAAAAATAATCCTTTAGGTCAGGACTGGCAGGATGTTGCCAATCACGATGACCTTCATCCCTCCGAACTGCATCTTGTTAAGGATAAGCCTGTAAGATTGGTTATCCGTGCGCAGGATGTTATTCATGACGTGGGACTTCCTCATTTCAGATTAAAGATGGATGCCGTTCCCGGCACACCCACCACGATGTGGTTTACTCCAAAGGTTACTACAGCCGAAATGAAAAAGATAACAGGAAATGAAAATTTTGTATATGAAATAGCGTGCGATCAGATGTGTGGCGTTGGACATTATTCGATGAGAGGAATTATTGTAGTAGAAACGCAGGAAGAATTTGATAAATGGATTGCTGCCCAAAAGCCTCAGTTCCTTACAGCACATCCGGATGGCGTTGTTCCTGCAGCGCAATCTCCAACTGCCATCAGTGAAACGCATGCCGAAGGGCATTGACGCATGTTTTAGTATTATTGATATTGTTGATTTGTAAAATATTTTTTAATGAGTAATGAAGCTTTAATCCAACCTGGTGTTCATCATGATGTGCATGAACATCATGATGAACACCATCATCACGAAACCTTTATTTCGAAATACGTGTTTAGCCAGGATCATAAAATGATCGCTAAGCAGTTTTTGATAACAGGGATGATTTGGGCGATTATTGGGGGCTTAATGTCGGTATTGTTTCGTATTCAATTGGGCTATCCGGAAGCAACCTTGCCCTGGCTGGAAGATATTTTCGGACACTGGGCTAAGGACGGAAAAATAACGCCTGAATTCTATTATGCCTTAGGCACCATGCATGGTACCATATTGGTGTTTTTTGTGCTTACGGCAGGCTTAAGCGGCACTTTCGCCAACCTGCTCATTCCTTTCCAGGTAGGTGCAAGAGATATGGCTTCTCCTTTTTTGAACATGCTTTCGTACTGGTTTTTTGTACTGGCCAGTATCGTTATGATGTCTTCTCTTTTTGTGCAAACAGGTCCCGCCGCTGGTGGCTGGACGGTATACCCGCCTTTAAGCGCTTTGGGAGACGCCTCGCAAGGGTCAAAAATCGGAATGGACCTGTGGTTAGCCAGCATGGCATTATTTGTAGTGTCGCAGTTATTGGGCGGACTTAACTATGTTTCTACCATTCTTAATATGCGTACTAAAGGGATGACCATGACCCGGTTACCATTAACGATGTGGGCCATCTTTTTTACAGCGGTATTAGGCTTGCTTTCTTTCCCCGTTCTTTTTTCGGGTTTCATTCTTTTGTTGTTCGACAGGCATTTAGGTACCAGTTTTTATCTTTCGGATATAGTGCTGGCAGGTAAAATTCTTCCTAATGAAGGCGGTAGCCCTATATTATATCAACATTTGTTTTGGTTTCTTGGGCACCCCGAAGTGTATATTATTATATTGCCCACCATGGGATTAGTTTCCGAAGTAATGTCAATTAATGCCCGTAAACCTATTTTTGGTTATATGGCAATGATTGCTTCTCTATTTGCCATTGCCGTGCTGTCGTTCCTGGTATGGGCACACCACATGTTTGTAACCGGTCTGAATCCCTTTTTGGGTTCTGTTTTTGTATTACTCACACTACTTATCGCTGTTCCATCGGCCATTAAAGTGTTTAACTGGCTTACCACGCTGTGGAGAGGAAACATACGGTTTACTCCGGGTATGATGTTTAGTATCGGTTTTGTGAGCACGTTTATTTCGGGTGGTTTAACTGGTATTTACCTGGGCAACTCAGCGCTCGATCTGCATGTGCACGATACCTATTTTGTGATCGCGCATTTTCACATCGTAATGGGTGTTTCTGCCTTTATGGGAATGTTTGCCGGCATTTATCATTGGTTTCCCAAAATGTATGGCAGGTATATGAATAACACGCTGGGATATATTCATTTTTGGATTACACTGGCCTGCGCTTATATTATTTTCTGGCCAATGCATTACGAGGGTTTTGCAGGTATGCCACGTCGTTACTACGATTATTCCAACTGGGAATCTTTTAAGATGTTCGTGGAATTGAACCGGGTGATTAGCTTTGCCGCCATATTATCTTTTCTTGTGCAGTTGTTGTTTATGTTCAATTTCTTCTATTCTATTTTTAAAGGGAGAAAAGTGACTACAAAAAATCCATGGGGCGCCAACACATTAGAATGGACAACACCCATTAGACCCGGACATGGAAACTGGCCTGGTGAAATTCCGGAAGTGCACCGCTGGGCATACGATTACGGAAAGGATGGCAGGGATTTTATTCCCCAAACGGAGCCGGTAAGTAAAGACGAGTCAACGCATTAATGGTTTCAGCGAAAGGAGATATTCTGTCTTATTGAGCTGGTTAAAATAGGTTTTTGAAAGTGAGGGATACATATGAAGGGTTAGATCATTCGGCATCTTTTATGGTCATTGACAAGCTCAAAGACTATATGTTGCTGATCAAATTTACCCTAAGTTTTACTGTTGTGTTTTCGTGTGTAATCAGTTATTTGCTGGCGCCGAATATCACGTTTAATTTTTTGTCAGTTCTTTTATTATTTATAGGCGGGTTGCTGATCACAGGCTCTGCCAATGCTATTAACCAGGTAACTGAAAAAGACACTGATGCTTTAATGAAACGCACCGCAAAGCGCCCTGTTGCGAGTGGTAAAATGAGCGTAACTGAAGCTTCGGTATTTGCTGCTGTAACAGGTATCGCGGGCATGATTATTATTGGATATTGGTTTAACTGGTCGGCGGCGGTGTTGGGAGTATTTAGCCTTTTCCTGTACGGGTTTGTATATACACCACTAAAAAAGGTGCATTCAGTATCTGTTCTGGTAGGCGCCATTCCCGGTGCATTACCCTGTTTAATAGGTTGGGTTGCTGCTACAGACAGTATGAGTATTGGCGGGTGGGTGTTGTTTGCCATCCAGTTTTTCTGGCAGTTTCCGCATTTCTGGGCTATTGCATGGGTGGCACACAACGACTATAGCAGAGCAGGTTTTAAGTTGATGCCCTCGGATGCAGGTCCAACGAAATATTCTGCCATACAGGCGATCATTTATTCGCTGCTAATGATACCGGTAGGAATAATGCCTTATCTTATCCACATGAGCGGACCGATTAGCATGGTGATTATATTAATAGCGAATTTGTTCATGGTTTGGCAAAGTGTGAGATTGTACAGGGAAATGAATGTGCAGGCAGCAAGGAGGGTAATGTTCAGTTCCTATATTTATTTGCCGGTAGTGC
>CAYMKT010000025.1:30089-34842 GCA_964391065.1 uncultured Terrimonas sp.
GTGCAGGCAGCAAGGAGGGTAATGTTCAGTTCCTATATTTATTTGCCGGTAGTGCTGTTGAGTTTACTTGCTGATAAAATGGCTGGCATATAATGAATGGATTGTAGTTTTTTGAGATTATTTTAGAAAATATGTTCTAATGATTGAAACGATGACCGGGCAGCGAAAAAGAATACATCCGTACAAGTTTAATATGTGGTTGGGGCTTGCGGGTATAGTGATGATGTTTGCCGGACTTACCAGTGCTTATATTGTTAAGCGCAGCCAACCAGGATGGGAGAGTTTCACGCTACCCCGTATGTTTTGGTATTCGACACTGGTTATTCTGGTAAGCAGCGTAACCATTCAGGTAGCTTTAAAGGCATTTAAGGCGCACCAGATGGCTAAATACAGGTTGTTCTTTGCCATAACAGCAGGATTGGGTGTAGTATTCATCGCTATGCAGGTGAGCGGGTTTTACCAGTTTGAAGCCATGGGAATGAAAATGACCGGCATCGGCTCAAACCCGGCATCTTCTTTTGTGCTGGCGATTGCAGGATTACATATTTTGCACGTAGTGGGCGGGGTAATTGCATTGTGCGTTATTTTTTTTACAGCCTATGGCGCCAGAATGCGTAACTATGATAGTACACCTATAGAGATCGTAGCAACTTACTGGCATTTTGTAGATATACTTTGGGTGTATCTTTTTGTATTTTTTAATCTATTGCATTAAGCAAACACGGTTCAAGCTTTTATAATAAAATTTTTATTGCATGTCAACACACGTTCCGGTTGGATATAAATGGTGGACAGGGGGGAAAAGCCCCTACAATGTTAGTTATGGAAAACTGATGATGTGGATATTCCTGATGAGTGACACGTTTACGTTCGGAGCTTTGCTTATTTCTTATGGCACTATACGCGTAAGTCATGATTATTGGCCCGATCCTAACTACGTTTTTAATACGTTCCCCTTCATGGGACATGCCAACCTTCCGCTGGCATTTGTGAGTTTGATGACATTTATCCTGATCATGAGTTCGGTAACCATGGTGCTTGCCGTTCATGAAGGGCATAAAAGAAACAAGGCCGGAGTAGAAAAATGGTTACTCTGGACAATCCTTGGTGGGTTTATGTTTCTGGGCTGCCAGGCCTGGGAATGGACCCATTTAATTACAAGCAGCCATGCGGTTTTAATTGACGGACAAATACAGGAAATCGGCGCTACCATCAAACAAAACCCATTTGGACCTATCGTTCCGGGACTAATGCACCATGGACATCAGGTTACCCTGCCGGGCCCGGTAGGGTTTGGAGGCTTCTTTTTTGGCATCACCGGTTTTCATGGTTTTCACGTATTTAGTGGAGTGCTGCTTAATATTTTGATCTATTTCTGGGCACGCAATGGCCGTTTCGACCGTTTAGGACATTATGAAATGGTTGAAAAAGTGGGTTTATACTGGCACTTTGTAGATTTGGTTTGGGTATTTGTATTTCTCTGTTTTTATCTTATTTAACCGATATTATTGTATTAAAAGCATAAGTAGCACACATGGAACACGAACATCAGCACCCCGCACCATCGCCCGAAATTACTTTTCAGCACGAACCGGCGGCAAATACCAAGAGGATATGGAAAACATTCTGGATATTGCTCGTGCTTACCATTGCTGAACTGGCTCTGGGCTTATCCCACTATGCATTTCATATGGGGGACTGGCTCATCTTATTTGTAAAAGGGGCAATGATAATCCTCTCTCTTTGCAAGGCGATATATATCGTATCCATATTCATGCACCTTGGAGATGAGATACGGAACCTTAAGCTCACTATATTGGTGCCCCTGCTGTTGTTTATATGGTTTGTTCTGGCGTTTTTGTGGGATGGAGTAGCATGGAAAGATTTGAGAAACACCTACAACAAACCGGCCGCCACTGAGCAGGTTGCCCCACATGAAACACATAAACCTGGCACTTTAGATTAAATGATACAACCCATTTGTTGAACCACCGCTGTAAAAGTAGCGGTGGTTTTTTTGTAGATTGAGGTTAAATCTGTTGTGATGCAAAAAACACTCTTTCTGCTGTTAAGCGGCTTGTTGCTGAACTGTTCTTCTACCAGGCAAATAGAAAAGCGCTATACGACCGATGATCAAACTGTTTTTGCGCTACTGGAACGGTTAAAGAAGGATGCCGGTGATAAAGACGCGGCAGCTTTGCTGCCGGAAGCGTACAGGCAAGCCGCCGATGTACGCAAAGCCATGAACAGCAATACCTACAATAATATGAGTGCCGGCGACCGCTGGATGGAAATTGCCGGCCAGCTCGAGGTGGCAGCGCAAATGTACAGCCAGATTAAAGCTATACCGGCGGCGGCTAAGTTAATTCCCAACCCATGGGATCCTTCTATTAAAATACAGGAAGCGAAACAAAAAGCTGCGGAAGAATATTATAACCAGGGGCTGCACTACCTGTCGTATAACAACCGCCCTTACGGACAGAAAGCTTATGAAATGTTTGTGAAAGCAAACAATGCCTGTCCTCGTTACCGCGATGTAGAGCGCCTTATGCAACAGGCACAGGAACTGGCAACAATTAAAGTAGTGGTACGACCTGTGAATTATTACAATAATAACTGGCGTTACTGGGGATTCAATAATGATTACCTGCAGTATACAATGGTACGCGATCTTAATAATGCGGCGTATAATAATACCCGTTTTTATAGTGACAGGGAGGCTGAAGCCAATTTTATAAAAGCAGACAGGGTAGTAGAACTGAATTTTAATGATTTATATGTAGGCAGCGTATATACCGACCGGTATACTATACAGCGTTCCAAAAAAATTGAGATAGGACAAACGCGGTCTGTTCCGGCAAAACCCGTCTACAAAACAGTTACTGCCACGGTGCATGTTACCCGCAGCATACTCCAAAGCCGGGCTTCATTGGATTGCCGTATTTATGATTGGGTGAGCGGCGGTAATATATTGTCTGATCGTTTTCGCGATCATTATACATGGCAGCATGAAGTGGCTCGCTACACCGGCGACAAGCGGGCCCTGGAAGCTTCAGACTGGAACCTGATCAACAGTTCGGGGGCGGAGCGTCCGCCGTCGCGGGAGCAGTTGGCAGAAAGGTTAGTGAACAACTGTTATAACCAGTTGCTGAACAGGATACGGAGTGGCGTAAGTTTTTAAAAAGCTGTTCAAAAATTGATACTTCTTTTTCTCGCCACCACTTCCCATTCGGCTACCTTCTTCCCATTTTCAATGATGGATGCGCTATCGTACAAGGCAACGGTGGGGCATATATGCACGGGAACGCCATACAGCACATCTCCGGTTGTATATTGAGAGGAATCCTCTACCCGTAATACCAAATGTTCCTCACTCTGGCCTATAGGTTCAGCGCCAGGGGCATTTAGAAAGTGAACCCGTGGCAAAGGATTTTCCGCTGCAACCGATTTGTGTCCAAGGTCGGTGCAAACCCTGTGTTCATCTACGATTGAAATAACCCTGGAAATAACGAGCGCTGCATATTCAAAGGGTTCATCCGGGAGCAGGTGTTTGTATCCCCAATCGCTGAAAACAAAGGTACCCGGGCTGCATTCTACATTTTCCCTTCGGGCGTGTACGGGAAATGTTGGCGTTCCACCCATTACTATTTTTAATGGTAAATGGTAGTGGTTTTGTATAGCCTCACTGAGTGCTTCTACTTCTGCAAAGGAGGCATCGCTTTTTTGGCTTCGGAGGTCTACATCCGTATCGCGTATATGTCCATCGTATCCATGCAGACCAACCAGCCTTATATTTTGAAATGCTTTGAGGGCGCCGGCAAGAGCCAGGGCATCGGAAGGTTTAATTCCTGTTCGGTTCATCCCTACATTCAGGTCTATAAAAACATCTATCACTATATTATGAGCTTTAGCCGCTGCCGAAATATTTGCGGCACTTTCGGCACGATCTACCAGGCAGGAAAATTGAGATGAAGGATAGGCTTTAAGCAGTGATATAAAACGGGTAACCTTGGGGCCAACCGGCTGGTACGATAACAGGATGTCCGGCGCATGGATGATTGCCAGCATTTCGGCCTCGGCAATGGTGGCGCATTTAAATTTTGTAATGCCTTCCGCCATCATCATGGCGCATACTTCCGCCATTTTGTTGGTTTTAACATGCGGGCGGAGCCGGTTCACATCTTTTACGATGCTTTTCAGCAACCGTATATTTTCTTTCGCGCGGTCTGCGTATACCAACAATGCAGGAGAGTCAATTTGATCAATACCATCAACAGTATACCATTCACCTGTAATCTTACTGTAACTATCCATGCGATCTTTTATTTATTGAATCAATTCAAATAGTGCTTCTATTTCCACAGGAATATTCCCCGGCAGCGATCCAAATCCTACCGCGCTCCTAACGCCTACGCCGTTTTCTTGTCCCCATATTGCTGCAAACAGTTCGCTGCAGCCGTTAATCACATACGGATGCCTTTCGAAATCGGGCGTACAATTCACCATGCCCAGCACTTTAATTACACGCTTGATATTATCAAGGCTTCCAACCTGCGCTTTTATGGTGGCCAGCATGGTAAGTCCTACCTGTCTTGCTGCAAGTTTCCCCTCCTCTTCATTCATATCTCTTCCTATACGGCCTTTCATCAGGGTCTGATCTTCCTGAACGGGTCCGTGTCCTGAAAGGTAAAGATGGTTGCCGTCTATCAGCGCGGGTTTGTACACGCCCAACGGTTTAGGCGCCGGGGGCAAT
>CAYMKT010000026.1:0-32987 GCA_964391065.1 uncultured Terrimonas sp.
ATTCTTCCAAAAATCGAAGCAAACTTGTTGCTGAACGAATTAAGTTTCAAAGCCACGATATCCTTTGCATCTTTGTATTGTTAACGCTGATACAGCAATCCAAATCCCCTGAAAGCCGGCACCCTTTAGAAACCCGAACCCTTGAAAAGAAATCCCGATCCATTGAAAGCCATTACCCTTGAAAAGCGAAATCTATACCTCTTGTAAAAACCTACTCCTTTAGAAAAACCAATCCTTTGTATTCAATGAAAAAGCCAAAAAATCCTTGAAAAACGAAATCCGATACCTGGGAAAATTGATCTAACCTGTCAAAAACGAAACTCGTCAGTACCTTCCACTAAACCTTAAGCTATTCGTTCAACCTCTGACCAGATTTCAAATGATTGAGCCGCATTTTTTGTGTGGCTTTTTTTTATGCATATTTTGGCGATCAGCTTTTATTGCCGATGCAAAAAAGGCTGCCTCTTTCTTTTGAGACAGCCTCGGAATTAACCGCGTGTAACGTATTTCATTACTATTCCACCGGTGTTAAATATTGGGCATAGCCATAGCCTTCCACGCCTGCATCTGTTCTAACCAGCCACCATTGGTCGTTGGCTTTACTGATGAGGGTAACAATTTCATGATGAGCGGCTTTCCCGGCCAGCGGCTGGTCGGTGCCCGGACCCTTGCGGATGTTAAGGTTGGAGCTATCCGTGGTCACTTTTACCTTCGCTCCCTCCACAGCGGTGGCTACGTTGATATTCATCACCACATCGCCCGACAAAAAGTTGGGGTCAATTCTTCCATAAATATCCCACAACTGATCTTTTACACTACCCGACGGGGCAACGCCATCTATGTACAATACGCCATCCTGTTCCCTTACCTGCAGGTTCGATACACCCGAGGCTTTAGCGGTATCTATTAACGGTTTGTATTTATCCTGTAATGCCATAACAATTTGTTTGAAGGTTATTTAATTTTTAATCCGGAAGGGTCTACCTTCTTCGGCCGTAAACCATCCAACGCCATTTTTATTTTTTTCCAATCGGCAGCGGTGGTTTCACCGGTAACAGTAATAACACCATCTTTTACTGTGGCCATTACACCGGGAAAATCTTTTAAGGCATCTGTAACGCCCTTTGTTAAGGGATCATCAGCGGTAATTACTACAGGCGCAGGCGGAGGAGCAATGGTTAAGTTATTCACCACTTGTTTTACACCCGCAATACTTTTTACAGCAGCTTCACAACTGCTTCTTTCCATATCATCCCTGCATTCGCCGGTTAGCGTAACCACACCATCCTTAACGGCAGCCGAGAGATGTGATAATGCGGAATTGGTTTGAATTTTTGATTCTATGTCCTGGTCTGTAATTTTTGGCTTACAGGAAAAAAGCCATAGGCTCGCAATGGCAACATAAACAGAAACCTGGAGCAAACCGCGAAGTTTTCTTTTCATATCAATGCTGATTTTTGATGAATAAAAGAGCTGTATAACGCTTAGTACACCAAAGCTATGCTTTAGTGTAAAAAATTAAAAATCATTTTAATATTAAGATGATGATGGATTACTCAAAAAAAAATGAAACAATAATCATGCTTATTTGTGTATGATATACGTTGTGCCTTCTACGGCAAGGTCGGTATTGGAGAAAACAGACTGGGCTTCGGTAAGAAAATCATCGAGGGTTTCGTATCTGCTGCTGAAATGGCCAATCAACAATTTGTGTGCCCCCGCCTTTTCGGCTATCGTAGCAGCTTCGCGGGCGGTGGAATGGGTACGGCTTGCTGCTTTTTCTTTTTGATCATCTAAATAAGTGGCCTCGTGATATAAGAGACTGGCGGCTTTGCATTTTTCGGCGATGGCTTCGTTGTAGGCGGTATCTGCACAATAGGCATAGCTCTGCGGTGCGCCAACGGATTGTGTAACCCATTCATTTTTGATGCGCTTCCCCTGGCTGGTAATATAATCTTCGCCCATTTTAAGCTTTTGATAAAAGGAAGAAGGAATAGCATATTCCTGTAATTTTTCGCTGATGAGTTTTAACGGCTTTTCTTTCTCTTTAAATAAAAAGCCCCAGCAGGTTACACGGTGGTTTACAGCGAAGCAACTTACGGTTATCTTCTTTTCGTCAACCAGCAGCCCTTCTTTTTCAATCGTAATAAAATGCAGGGTATAGGGCAACACCGTGTCGGAAGCCTTCAATTGCAGGTTAATGATTTCTTTGAGCAAGGGAGGAGAAAATATCCAAAGGTCTTCGGTTCGTCCGTTTAGCCCATAGCTGGTCAGCAAGCCCGGTAACCCGAAACAGTGGTCGCCATGCAGGTGAGAAATGAAAATGTATTTGATGCGGTTGCGCTTTATTTTGTAACGCGTCATCTGCATCTGCGTGCCCTCGCCACAATCTACCAGGAACAAATGCTCATTATAATACAGCACCTGTGCCGTGGGATGGCGGTCGTGCATGGGAAGCGCCGAATTGTTGCCAAGTATGGTTACCGCAAACACATGATATATTTAGTAGATGAAAATAATATGCTTTTTACTCGTTGAAATCAAACAGTGTTGCCGTAAAAACGCCGCGTTCCCTTTTCTTAAAAATCACGTCCCAGTTGCCGGTATAGCGTAAAAGCCTGGGTACAAGATAGCCATTGGCTTTTGTCATTTCTACCTGCATCTGCACGTCAAAATCGTATACTCCCGCTTTATAGCTCATGGCATAGTTCCGGGCAATTACCTCAAAAGTTTTTACACTGAACCAGGTGGTCATTTCATCAATCACCACCGCTTTCTTGTTCACTCCTTCCTTTGCCTTTATGGTAAATACATAACAGAGTTCACCCAAATGTATTGCCTGGTCTAAATTAAAAACATATAACCCCGCCATGTCCTCATCAAAAATCGCCGTTTTGTTACCCATGAAAGGAAGTCCCGGTATAGGTTTACCCGGGTTAAAAAAAAGCATTTTCAGTTGTTCTTTATGTTTAGCCAGGCCGGATTTTCCTTTCACTTCCAGGTCTACCCCTTTTACAATATTGGTTTCACCACAAATGGTATCCCGCGCAAAAAAAAGACTGGCATATAAATTCGCTGTATAATAGTTGTACTGGCGTTGACTGTTGTACATATCACCGGTTATTTCTTCCTGCAAAATACCGGTATGCCGGCAACCTCCTGCCGCCCATTGTTGGGTTTTGCTATACAAAGATGCTTGTACCTTTCCTTTTTTGCCGAACATCCTGATATCATTCAAAGAAGTATAGTTGAGGACGCGCAGGTTGCGGAAAGCTTTGTAAAAAGTGGTATCGTTTTTTACTTTCTCAATAAAAGAGGGAACGTCAACATGGTTGCGGATAATGATTTCCGACAGGGTAATTACCTTTTTATCAACCACTACCGTATCGCTCTGCTGTGCGGTAAGGGATGTTGTGTTTAAGAGCAACAGCAACCCTATCACCGGCCGGGTAATATGCCGGTGGCTATTTCGCAAAAGACATTTTATAATCTACACTAACTTTCCCTTTGGAGATATCGTCTAACCTGCCCTTCAGCAACCGGCGCTTTAGCGGTTTCAGGTAATCAATGAACAGTTTTCCTTCTATGTGATCATATTCGTGTAAAATTATCCTGGCCGTAATTCCGTTAAATGTTTGGGTGTGCGGTTGAAACTGCTCATCAACATAATGAATCGTTACTTCTTCATTGCGGTATATATCTTCCCTTATTTTGGGAATACTGAGGCAACCTTCGTTATAGGCCCATTCTTTTCCGTTTAATGCCGCTACATGTGCATTGATAAAAACCTGCTTAACACCGGGATCATCAGGATATTTTTTCTTATCCCCCTCATCCATGCCTTCAAAAACCTGGTGGCTGTCGATTACAAAAATACGGATGTCGCGATTTACCTGGGGTGCGGCAAGTCCTACCCCGCTGGAAGAATACATGGTTTCCCACATATCGGCAAGGAGTTTTTCCAGGTTGGGGTAGTCTGGCGTAATATCCCTGCAAACTGCTCTGAGTACCGGGGCGCCGTATGCTACAATGGGTAAAATCATTATTAATACTGTATTATGGTATTATTTTTTGCTGGCAAATTTAGCTCAAATTCCCCGAAATAATACACCCTGTGCAGCCACAGCTATAAACTATTGTATCGAGAATTTATACAGTGTTACCTGGTGGTATAGCTCACCCGGACGTAAAATGGTATTTGGAAAAGATGGTTGGTTTGGTGAGTCGGGGTAATGCTGTGTTTCAAGGCATAATCCAGCGTGCTTATTGTAGATGATGTTACCGGGTGTATGCTGCAGGCTGCCATCGAGGTAATTACCCGTGTACAACTGAACGCCTGGTTGCGTGGTAGCGGTTTCCATGCATCTGCCACTCGGTTCATGGAAAAGTGTGCTTATGGTTTGTAACCTGCCTGTTTCATTTGTGACTATAAAATTGTGATCGTAACCGATTGCGGTTTCCCGGATATCCTTTCCTATTTTTTTGGGTGAGTTAAAATCGAAGGCTGTGTTCTTTACCGCCACCAATTCACCTGTTGGAATGCCATCATCCTTTACCGCAGTGTAGTATGAGGCGCTGAGTGTTAGCTCATGATCAAGGATGGTTGCCTCTTTTCCTGCCGATAAATTAAAATAGGAATGGTTGGTGAAATTAACCGGTGTTGCGGCATCCGCTGTAGCGGTGTAATCCATAATCAATGCATTGTCGTCTGTTAATGTGTATACTACAATAAGCTCCAGGTTGCCGGGATAGCCTTCTTCTCCGTCAATACTGCGGTAGCTTAGTTGTAAGCTGTTTTTTTTACTCCCCCACACGGCATCCCATAGCTTTTTATCAAATCCTGCCAGGCCTCCATGCAGTGTATTGCCCTTATCGTTGGGCGCAAGTTGGTAATCTTTCCCATCCAGCGAAAACCGTGCATGGGCAATGCGGTTGGCATAACGGCCCACCAGGCATCCAAAAAATGGATTATTCTTCTGTAAATAACCTTCGAGCGAATCAAAACACAAAACAACATTGCCTGCTTCGCCATTTTTATCGACGGTAACAATATTGGTGACGGTTCCCCCATAATTCAGGATCTTTACGATCATTCCTTTGCTGTTGGTAAGAGTGTATTGTAATACGTCTTTGCCATTAACCTGTCCCCATGTTGTTACGTTTTCTTCTGGCATCATACAATGGATAATTTAATCAGTTTTATGCAATGAAGATATGTGCTAAGTCCTGGATTAATTCAATTGTAGAAAAAAAATGCCTTACCGGGGGAGTATTACAGAATACCCGCAGTGCCTTTGTAAAGGTTAATATGCCTCCATGTATATGCTCAAGGTTATTACGCACGCCTTAAAGCAATAATTTTCGACAAGAACGGATTTGAATGAATACCCGGTCCGAACAATTGGCTAAGACTGCGGTAGAGTGATTGTCTCAGGATGCGGCCACCAGCAAACTGCCCGGCATAAAATATTCACAGGTTTTGCAGGAATTGGAATATTGAATTTGTTCTTATCACTAAAATCACTAATCTTTATCGCCGAAAAAAACGAACCGCAATGAAAGCAATGTTTCCAACACATTTAACAAAGCCGGACCTGCAAAACATTTAAACGCATTGACTTGTTATGAATAATTACCTCTCTACCAAAGACTACCTTGTTTTTGTTATCTATTTCTTAATAGTTTCTATTTACGGTTACTGGATTTACCAGCGAAAGAAAAAGGCCAGCACCGATACTAAAGACTTTTTCCTGGCAGAAGGCGCACTCACCTGGTGGGCTATCGGCGCATCGCTTATAGCTTCCAACATTTCTGCGGAGCAGTTCATAGGAATGAGTGGAAATGGATTCACCATGGGGCTCGCCATTTCCACCTACGAATGGATGGCTGCCGCTACGCTTATCGTGGTGGCTGTTTTTTTTATACCCGTATATCTCAAAAACAAGATATACACCATGCCTCAGTTTCTTAATCAAAGATATAACGGTACGGTAGCCATGATTATGGCAGTGTTCTGGCTCTTGCTATATGTTGTGGTGAACCTCACTTCTATTTTGTTCCTGGGGGCATTGGCCATCAGCAGTATTTCGGGTATTAGTCTTACTGCCTGTATGCTTTTTTTGGCTGTATTTGCAATTATTATTACGTTGGGTGGAATGAAAGTGATAGGTTATACAGACGTGGTGCAGGTTTTCTTTTTGATTTTGGGAGGGCTTGTTACTACTTATCTCGCATTGGACCTGGTGGCCAATCATTTTGGATCCAGCGGTGTAATATCGGGGTTTAAACTGCTCACTCAAAACGCGGATGAACATTTCCATATGATATTTAAAAAAGATAATCCCAATTATTTAAGCTTGCCGGGCTTGTCGGTATTAATTGGTGGAATGTGGATCGTTAACCTTAATTACTGGGGCTGTAATCAATACATCACTCAACGCGCCCTTGGAGCCGACCTTAAGACAGCAAGAAACGGAATTTTATTCGCGGCTTTCTTAAAGTTATTAATGCCGGTAATTGTGGTATTGCCCGGAATTGCTGCATTTGTGTTATTTGAAAACGGCTACTTCCAACAGGAAATGATGGTTGATGGTGAGATGATGCCCGACAAAGCCTATCCGGTATTGTTGAATTTGCTGCCTTCAGGTTTGAAAGGACTTGCGTTTGCTGCCTTAACCGCGGCGGTTGTGGCATCGCTTGCCGGGAAAGCAAATAGCATCTCCACTATTTTTACACTGGATATTTATAAAAAGAAGATCAATCCGCTTGCTTCTGAAAAGAAATTAGTGTGGACCGGCCGATTGGCCGTGATTCTTTCCATGCTGCTGGCTGTAATGATCGCTCCATTTTTAGGTATCGACAAAAAGGGTGGCTTTGAATACATACAGGAATATACGGGTTTTGTTTCTCCGGGTATATTCGCCATGTTCATTTTAGGCTTCTTTTGGAAAAAAACAACTTCCAATGCGGCCCTCTTTGCCACCGTGGGTGGATTTGCGTTGTCTATATTTTTTAAGGTGCTGCCCACCTTCGCCAATCTTGAATGGCTGAGTCCCTATGGATTTTCAAAATTAGTTGACCAGAAAAATGGCCATTCGGTGTACGAAATACCATTCATAGACAGGATGTTTTTCGTATTCGTAATTTCTCTTGCAGGCATGTACCTGATTAGTTTGTATGAAAACAAAAGAGGCGTTAAAACCAACGGTTTGGAAATTGACCGGAAAATGTTTGTTACAACACCGGGTTTCGCGGCCGGCGCCCTGCTGGTTTTGGGTATATTGGTGGCGTTATATTCCTTATTCTGGTAAGGAAATAACGTTAATGCTAAGGGAGGCGAAATGTTTTTAAAAAAAGCCAGGCGTTTCGGCTCCTGAGGTTGCATCTTTTAATATTCGATGTACGATTGATGCTGTAGTTTATAAAAAAAATACCTGGTACATGAATACCAAATAGCTGATGACAATAAGTGCTATTGTTTTGGGAGCGATGGGCATTGTATTGAGTTTTGTACCTGGGGAAGTGTTGCGTTTTTTGAAGTGGAGTGAGTCGTCTCCGATTCTTGTGCAGATGCTGGGTGCGCTTTATTTTGCATTTGCTTTGTTTTTTGGATGGGTACTCTTCACTAATCCTGCTTTAACTAAGAAAGCAATGTAGTAAAGTATTGAAAGGCATAACACATGCAGGTAAATATCCGCCACCTGTTTATCTACTTATAAATTCTACCCGACATTACAGTGGTACCCAGTCCTACCACGGCTATCAAAGTAAAAGATATCCGCAAGTTGGTGAGTTCTGAAATGAAGCCAATAAGCGGTGGACCGATTAAAAAACCAAGAAACCCTATCGATGAAACCATCGCTAACGCAACGCCCGGCAGCATATTTTTTGATTTACCCGCCAGGCTATATACCATGGGCACTACTGAGGAAGTGCCAACTCCCACTATTAAAAAACCAACTGTAGCCGTACTCACATAAGGAAACAGGATGGCGACCAACATGCCGGAGATAATAAATAATCCACTTAGCCTTAGTATGCGTTGTACGCCGAACCGGGTAACCAGCCAGTCAGCAGAAAATCTGCCGATTGTCATGGTCAGCATAAATGCTATATATCCAAGCCTTGTGAGATACGGAGGCGCATGAATTACTTTTTCAAAATAAATGCCACTCCAGTCAAACATGGTTCCTTCGCATATCATGCAGGCAAAAGCGATCGTGCCTAAAGTGACGATGTACCTGTCGGGCTTTACGAATATCTTTTTCTTTTCTTTGGTTGCGGAATGGGCGTCGCGGGGCAAAACAAACCTCCGGGCAACGAGCATTAATAAAAATCCCATACCGTAAATAATACAAAAATGGGTTAGCGGTGGTATTTTCCCGGCCACCATTACGCTGCTGATGATACCACCTGTAAACCCCGCCAGGCTCCACACCCCGTGAAAGGAGGCCATGATACTGCGCCTGTACAGTCTTTCCACCCCAATACCCTGCGTATTGATGGAAATATTGGAGAGATTACCACAAACACCGAAGAAATATAATGCAGCCACCAACTGCCACACAACCGTAACCGTTCCAAGGAGTACCAACGCAGCCGGGTATAAACATACTGCCACAGACAATGTGTTCTTGCTGCCGAACCGGCTTACCAGGTAGCCCGAAAGCCCCATTACCGTTAACTGACCTAACGGTAAAGCAAATAGTACTGCACCCAGCATACCATCGCTTAAATGCAAAAGCTGTTTAATATCCGGTATGCGACTTGCCCAGGTGGCAAAAGTGAGCCCCTGTATAAAAAAGAATACGCTAACCGCTACCCGGTAATATCGCTGGGTAGGAAAAGAAAGCGAGAAGTTGATAGGTATCCTGCTGTTCTTCATTCGTCAATTTTGAATGGCAGCAAACCGGCGGAGAAGTTGCGAAATTAATCAATTATTCTTCAATCTTTTTGTTGATGAGAATATTCCGTACAGGGAAGGGAATATTAATGCCCTCCTGCTGGTATTTTTTCTGCAGGCGTTTCATTAATTCATGCTTCACTAAAAACTGGCTACCGAAAGTTTTCACCCGCATAAAGGCTTTCAGTTCGATGCTGCTTTCGCCAAATTGCTGAAAACGGATAAAGGGTTCAAAATCCTGCACGCAATCGGCCGAATCGCGTTGCAATTCTTTTAGTATTTCAACGGTTACCATTTCTACTTTTTCAAGGTCGCTACTATAGTCAACTCCCACCGAAATATTGAATACGAGTTCCTGGTCGGGTAAAAAATAGTTAGACAATATTACACTCGCCAATTTAGAATTAGGTATGATGATGGTAGTGCCGGTTCCGTTTCTGATGGTAGTGTGCCGCCAACTGATATCATCTACAAACCCTTCCTGGCCGGATTCTAATTGTATGAAATCGCCATGCCTGATTTTTTTTGTAGATATAATTTGTATCCCTGCAAATAAATTGGAAAGGGTGTCCTGTAAGGCCAATGCCACTGCCAATCCACCCACGCCGAGGGCTGTTAGTATAGGTGTAATCGAGATGCCGAGCGATTGCAGTATCACCAGTATTCCGATGCAATACACCACCACTTTGATAATATTGCCAACGATGGAGGAAGAAGGCGCTATCGTACCATTATCTCCAGACCTGATTTTTGTCATTCCCGACAGCACCCGCGCCGATATCCAGGTAATTGAAAAAATATAAAAGATCATTAAGCCATTCTGAAGCCAGTGATGGTATTTATCGTCCATTGCTATCCTTCTCCATCCCAGGAAAACACCTAATGCAACAAACCATGCAATTACCCATTTACTAATACTTTCAATAATGAGGTCGTCTGCTGTCCACTTGGTACGTGCAACTGCCCTTTTAACGATTGGAGAAACAACTTTTTTTACGAAAAAGCCGGCAATTAATCCGCCAGCCACAAACAATGAAAAATATAAAAGTTCGTCAAGCGTCATCTTAATACTTTTTAAATACTGAGCCGCAATTTCTATATTTTTTTTTGCTTTGGAGATTTTTTATGCACCCTGCTTTAACATCATCCGCAGGATCAGCAATATAATAGAGGATTAAAACAAGGATGCTTTCACTGGGTTAATGAAATCGAAGGAGTTGCTGTAAAATTGATTTTTACACAACCGCATGCTATCCATCCCAATGAAAGCAAACGGCCCGCGCCACGGGTAGGGTTTCCTTATATCTTTTTTCTGCTGGCCAGCAACACCACAACGCCTGCTGCTACGGCAATACCGCCTGCATACATGGGCCAACTCACGTTTTTCTTTTCCTTTGAATTCAGTTCTATAGGCCCGGCATCAATGATATTTTTTTCCTGCGTAAAACTAAAGCCACGAAAGATGAGCATAAGGATGCCACCGGCGATTAAAACGATTCCGAGAATTTTCATGTGTTGTTGTGTTTATAGTGTAAAAAAGTTATCATGCTGGTTTCAAATTACCTGCCAAAGTTTTTCCGGTACATGCATCAGTATGCACTGGCTGCATTCAATGCTTCTATATCTGCATCACCGAGCCTTAGGTTTACTGCTGCCACCAATTCATTGAGTTGTTCCAGTGTTGTAGCGCTTGCAATAGGGGCAGCAATGGTTTCGCGGGTGAGCAACCAGGCTATGGCTACGCTGGCAGGAGCGCTATGGTGTGCGGAAGCTACTTCATCCAATGCCGAAAGAATTTGATACCCGCGTTCATTCAGGTATTGTTTTATTCCATTGCCACGTGTGCTTTTATTCAGATCAGCTACACTTCGATACTTGCCAGTCAAAAAACCCGAAGCGAGGGAGTAGTAACAAATTACAGCAAGGTTATTTTTTTCGCAAATGGGCTGGTACCGGGTTTCAAATTTTTCTCGGTCATACAAATTATATTCAGGCTGCAGGGTTTGGTAAGCAGTATAGTTGTTTGCTGCACTGCATTGCAGGGAAGCCAATAGCCGCTCTGGCGAAAGGTTGGAAGCCCCGATCCATCTTACTTTACCTTGCGTTACCAGTTTATCGTATGCTTCGAGGGTTTCCTCCACGGGCGTGGATTCATTATCCCAATGGGTTTGGTACAGATCGATATAGTGTGTTTGTAAACGTTGCAGGGAGCCTTCTACGGCTGTTAGAATATGCTTTGCAGAAACATCCTTATGCCCCTGCCCGATATCCGATCCCACCTTGGTTGAAATAATGATTTGTTCCCTGTTGCCCTTTTCTTTCATCCATTTGCCGATGATTGATTCACTCTCTCCGCCCCTATTGCCGGGCGCCCACCGGCTGTAACTGTCTGCTGTGTCAACGCAATTGAATCCGGCCGATACAAATGCATCCAGCAGTGCAAAGGATTGTTTTTCGTCTATCGTCCAGCCAAATACATTCCCCCCAAAAACAAGCGGCGCAATTTTTAAATCGGATTTACCAAGGATTTTATGTTTCATCATAATGAAATTATTTAAATATCATTTGCTCCCTGTGCCCATCAGTATAGTGCACGTATTATGAAATACCATATGGCAGTAGTAAAAAAGGAAAGTAAGATTCCCGCCCCCACCACAAGGTTCGACAATTTTGGGTTGAGGTTATATTCACTGGCAACAATTCCGGCGGTAAGAAAAGAAGGCATAGCTGCTTCAAAAATGCTGATTTGCGGTATCATACCCCTCATGTCCGAGACATATACGATGCTGTAAATAATCGCGGGAGCCAATATTAACTTATACAGCAGTGCGGCCGATAAGTGTTTTACCTCCTGTTGCCACCCGTCGAACTTCAGTTGTAATCCTATAGAAAACAATGCCAAAGGAGCCACAGTAGCTGCCAGTTTATCAAATAATGGATTAAGAGGAGAAATATCCAAAAATAACGGTAACAACAGGGCAGCCACGCAGGCAATAAACGGGGGAAAAGAAATCACTTTTTTTACCACAGCGCTCACCGACAGGGCATGTGTTTCAGAAGTATTCATCGCCACAATAATGCCGGCGGTAGTGAGCAGCATAAAAGTAACCTGGTCGCATATAACGGCAATGCCTAATGCATTTTCGTTAAAGTAAGCGAGGATCAGGGGAAAACCTACAAACGAAGTATTGCTTAATCCTGTCACCAGCTTTAAACCGCTTTCTGTTTGTTTGTTAAGCCTGGCTTTTTTGGCATAACTGTGTATGTACAACCAGCCGCATAACCAAACAATAACGGGCATCAAAGCAGGCAGAGCCAATGCTGCCGTCCATTGAATATGCGGCAGGTATTTGAAAGAAACAGCCGGCAAAGCCAGGTTAATGATCAATGCGTTAACACCTTTATAGCTGTCGGCCGGAATTTTTGTGAATTTTCGAACCAACAAACCAGCGAGTATACAAATGCCTATCAATAAGAAATTAGCCATACAACCTGCATTACAATGTATGAAAATAACAGAATTGAGGCTGCCCGCAAAGGCATGAAAAACAAATGGTAAAGAAATTTTGTTATTTGGTGAAGTTGTCCGCTACCGGTCGGAGTCTCGCCGACCGGTAAATTAGGTAAAGAGCGAAAAATTGAAATACGCCCCTGCAAGGGCATGAGAACGGGAAGTAGTGGCCCTATTCCTTCATTTTCCCCGACTTCTTCAGGTAACGAACAAACAGGTAGATGAGCAGCAGGATGGCGATGATTGCCGCCATTAAAGTATTACGGAATGCTGTATTGTTGTGTGTAATGTGCGGATATTTCAACAAAAGGATAAGCGTAATACCGGATAGCCATACAAATTGCGTATTGTATTCCTTTAATATCCACCGCTTCCAGTTAAAAGACATACTGCTGAAGGTTTTACCTAATCCACTAAAATTGGGTACCCACCTGTTTACCTTCCTGCAATAGGCATCAAACCCGGGCCCGAACTTTCCACGTAAAAAATGTTCTTCAGCCATAACAATAGATTGATAAATAAAAAGAAAAACAGGAATCACAACAGCCACATACAATAATGAATTAGCGAGTATACCTACGCCCAGCAACATCAAAATGTTTCCTACATACAAGGGATTGCGGCAATGATTGAAAATACCTTCGGTAACTAATCCTTCGGCATATGGCTTTCCCAGGCTGCCACCGCGTACAATGTAGGCAAGTCCGATAGTGGCACCGCGTATTAATTGCCCCGAAATGGTAATCAATAACCCCGCACAAATCGGCCACAGGTAGTAGTGTTCACCAAACCGCTCTTTCGAAAACAATGGGTTTGATGGAATAAAAAGCGCCGCGTAAAAAAGAATAAATACCCAGTTTCGGTACTTGAAAAAAAAGTTTCCGATCGCAATCATTGGTTTTAAAGTTGAAAAGTTGAATCAGATATTGGTTAAGAGAAGGTTTACCCGGATGCGATCACTTTATTGCGATCAGGCCTGTGAAATTGTACCATTTAAAAAATAGCTCACAATGAGCAAAGCCTGCATCCTGTAATATTCCGGTGTTTTCGCTGAGTTTATAAGGAACGAGCACATTTTCGAGCGCCTCCCTTTTTTGAGAAATTTCTAATTCGCTGTAATTGTTACGCCTTTTATAATTGTAGTAATAGTTAATAAAGTCGCGGTTGAAATGACTGTCTTCTGCCAATATTTTTTCAACCAGTATAAGCGCTCCGCCCTTATTTAATCCATCAAAAATGCGCTGAAGCAGTTTGGCGCGGTACATGGGTCTAACAAATTGCAGGGTAAGGCACAGCACCACAACATCAGCGTTCTCTATTTTTATTTCTTTAGAAATGTCTGCACAAACCAGTTCAAAGTCACGTGTAAAGCCAGCTTCCTCCAACTTCGTTTTACACTTTTTCAGCATTTCAGCCGAATCATCTATTCCAATAAACTTTACATCATTACTTACCATGGTATTCATGCCAATCAAAGTGGTACCTGTTGAGCAGCCCAGGTCGTATACATTACCGCCTTTTTTAGCATGGTCGGCCGCCAGTTCAGCGATCATCCGTTGCATTTCTCCATAATAGGGCACCGACCGGTTGACCATGTCGTCAAAAACACTGGCCACGCCGGCGCCAAATTTAAAATCGGACGCTTTTGTTATTTCCTCTTTGAAAAATTGATCTTTTCCCATTTGGCAGTGATAAGTTAATGAACATTGTTTTAATGAACATTGTTATTTGCTATGCTAAAAAATATGCCTAAAATCCTCAAATTATATTCTCACTACAAGCATTACCAAATGCGAAGATAAAAGCTCCAGGACTGAGTTTTTCGTATAACCAAGGGTTTAGTCCACTGCAAAGATAAAACAAGCAATACAATTACAATGGATGGGTTAGTCTTTCTTTTCACGATATTTTCCTCCGGCAATCTTCTTATTTTAAAGATATCTTTGCATGGCTGCAAGCTGTGCTATCGTGGTGTTTCGTCGTTGGCGATCGCCAAGGAAAGTCCGGACAGCATAGGGCAACATACCGGTTAACAGCCGGGTCCTGCTTTATTAAAACAGGAACAGACAGTGCCACAGAAAATAACCGTCCCGATAATGTAGGGATAAGGGTGAAAACGTGAGGCAAGAGCTCACGATTGTATATGGCAACATATGCAGTGGGTAAACCTTATGTGCTGAAATGCTATGTATATCCCGATTTTTTGCCGGCCCGGCGAAATTTCTTTTCGAATATCGGGAAGGGTAAGCAGATAGACCCGGTCAGTAATGAACGGGCTAGATAAATGATAGCACCTGACAGAATCCGGCTTACAGGTTTGCAGTATTTTTTAAGGATAGTTCTGCCGAGGGACTATCCTTTTTTGGTAGGTGTATGGTAAAAAAAAGAGCCGGTATTGCTACCGGTCTTTTCTAATCAAAGCCATAAACCCCACACTAATAATAGTTTCAAATATTAAATCTCTTATTTTAAGGCCGCTAATGTGTTTTGAACCTGGTGGCGCTGCAGCATTTCCTGGTCGGCTGTTTGCATTGCAACCTGCGATGGCACGCTGATATAAGGCCGGTTTGCTTTATCAAAAGCAGCTTTAATTGCCATGTCTGCGTCTGCCACCAATTGAGCCGGAGGTTTTGTCATTGTCGCAGAAAGATTGGCGGTAACGAACTGATCGGCTATTTCCTCGTCTGCCCGTACACTGTATTTTTTGGTGAAAGCAGCAGATTGTAATACGGCTCCGTCTAAGAAGCTGTTCATCATTTGCTCGTCAGCTACTGCGGCTGCTACAATTGAAGGATACATTTTACTCAACTGAAAATTAAAGTTCATTTCAGCATCCGCTTTTTCACGGGCGGTCTCAATGTCCATCGACCAAATCCTTTTTGATTTAGATTCTCTGATGAAGCTAACGATGGTTTCCCTGTCGGCTTTATAGATTGCTTTTTTACCAGGAGTGCTGATGTAAAAAGCATTTTTTGTTTCATCTCCCGGATTAATGGTATTCGTTACACAGCAATTGATCGCGACAGCTTCTTCTTTCGTTATTTTAATTTCTCTTTTGTTGATGGCGCTTTGGTTGGTATCGCTACCGGTGGCAAAGGAGTCGTCCTGAACAAAAGACATTGTGCTCATTCCCATTATTGCTACCAGCAACATAGAGGCAGTTTTGCTGATTGCAGTTTTAAACAGTTTGTTTTCTTTTGGATTGTTCCCTGCCTTAGCATCCATTTTACTCTTCGGTGTCATGATTATTCTATTTGTTGTTTGTGTTTTTGGTTATTTACGATACAAAGATATATCTTTTAACTACTACTATGCAATGCATAATACTATGTATGGTTCTAAAAGCTGATGAATGGTCATTATTTTTTTTCACTCCTTAAATAGATGGCAAAACGTTCGTGATGTAATTGTTGCTCCTGATGAAAGTTTTAAATTAACTCCCGAAGAAAACTTTTGAAAAGACGGTGAGACTAGTTGATATAGTCGCGGGCAAGCAAGTGTATCAGGTTTTAATACTCGGATGCAAAATTAGTCATATTTCGAATTCAGACAAAAATATTTTATTCTACTTTTTGAAAAATGTCTAAAAAACGATCTGTTAAGCGCCGGGTTTTATATTTATTTAACAAATTGCAACATTATTTATAAATAATATTCAAAGACCTGCTTTCTTTCAAATGGCAGAATTAAAACGCGGGACTTGTGTTTTTGTTACATCGCCGCGCCATGGAATTTGTTAAATAATGATATAACTGACGAATCAGTGTTTAAAGCCCGGATGGAAGCGTTGGAGCGTGTCGCGTAGATAATCTCTGTCGAGATGCGTATAAATTTCGGTAGTCGTAATACTTTCATGTCCAAGCATTTCCTGTACGGCCCGTAAATCGGCGCCCCCTTCAACCAGGTGCGTGGCAAAGGAATGCCGGAAGGTATGCGGAGAGATGTTTTTTGTAATGCCGGCATGCTGAGCAAGTGCCTTTATCATAATAAATATCATTACCCTGGTCATTCTACTCCCCCGCCTGTTTAAAAACAGTATATCTTCTTCCCCTTTTTTTGTGCTGATATGTACCCTTGTATTGTCTCTGTAAATGATAATGTGTTTGATGGCATCTCTTCCTATCGGTATCAACCGTTCCTTATCGCCCTTACCTGTTACCCTGATAAAACCAACATCGAGATACAGGTTCGATAATTTAAGTTCCACCAACTCACTTACCCTTAGCCCGCAGCTATACATGGTTTCCAGCATGGCTTTATTTCTCACGCCCTCGGGTTTACTAAGGTCAACTCGGTTAATGATGGATTCGATCTCTTCAAAACTCAGGGTATCGGGTAATATTCTTTTTAATTTGGGCGATGACAATAAAACGGTAGGATCAGTTTTTGAGATGTTTTCTATAAGACAATATTTATAAAATGCTTTTAGTCCAGAAATGATTCTCGCTTGCGAAGACGGGGTCATGTTCAAGCCTGCAATCCATTTTACAAATGCCTGCAGGTCCCTCAATTCAATTTCGGCTGGCATCTTGGATGGGTTCTGTAGTTGCAGGTATTGCGTTAGTTTTTCAATGTCGTGCAAATAGGCTTCTATTGAATGCAAGCTCAACGATTTTTCCAATTGCAGGTAAGCCCTGAAGCCATTTTTCTCATCATCCCACATGCTGTTTATATTTCAATGCCATGTAATGCAACTATATTTACAAATGTATACCACAACTATTTTCCACAGGTAAAGTTATACGGGCATCGCAAATATGCACAATTTATACGGCCTTAAAAATTGAATTGAATTAACGCTTATTTTCGGTCTTTATTAATAACAGTATATATGCAGGCAATTAACCTGAGATCGTTTAGGCAAAAAGTCAGGTTCCATAAAAAAGGATTACGTTCGTTTCTTACCAAACTTGAAAAAAAGCCGCCTCCGGATCTGGATAAGCTTACCGTTATTGCAGATCAAGAAGTATGGAAGGAAACGGATTGCTTAAGTTGCGCCAATTGCTGTAAGACGATGAGCCCTACTTATAACGCAAAAGACATAAAACGTATAGCTGCTCACCTGCAAATGACCGTGAAAGATTTTAAGGAAAAATGGCTGTACTACGAAGAAGACGACAAGGATTGGGTAAACAAGCAGCAACCCTGCCAGTTTCTTGATTTAACAAACAATATGTGTAGTATTTATGAAGTACGACCGTCTGACTGCGCCGGATTTCCGCATCTAACGCGTCGAAAGATGGTAGACTACATGCATGTACACAAGCAAAATGTGGCTTATTGTCCTGCTACTTATAAAATGGTGGAAAAAATGAAGCTGCTCGTTAGCCTGGGTAAACGTCTTCAATAAAAAAATATTCTGGCGCCCTGTATTTGTACAGGTTGATGGATACCACATCGTATTGTATTTTTTTCCAGTGCGGATTTTCAGCAAGAAATGCTTCGGCGCCATTCATCAGGCTTTCCATTTTTTTTGAGGTAATGCTTTCCTCGGGGTATCCATATTGTTGGGAGCGCCTGGTTTTCACTTCAACAAAATGCAGGGTATCTCCCCTGCTTGCAATAATGTCTATTTCGTAATGCGAATACCGCCAGTTGGTGTGAAGAATAACAAATCCTTTTTGGGATAAATACAACCGGGCCAATGCTTCCCCGTCCTTTCCGGTAATATTATGGTTAGCCATCGGTGTAAGAAAGAAATGTGTTTCAGGCTAATTTGGGCTTTAGCATATATTGCTTAATGAGGTAATATCCTCCAAAAAATAAAGCCGAAAAGCACAAAGTACCTGCCAGGGAATTTTGATAAAAAGGCAACCCATCGGCAAAGCAGGTCATCAATCCTTCAAAAGTTTGAGGACGCTGATATCCTCCCGTTCCACTTAGCCATACCATGAAGTTGGAAAGCAGGAAATATACGGTGGGGGCCGCGAGTGAAGCGACTATCACATTTACCAGGTTTATCTTCTTTATGAAGAAACCGCCTATCGTTAGCAGCGCAAATAATAAATAGTTGGTAAGCTGCCCTTCGTAAAAACCATGCATCGTTGAAACGCCGGAATAGTACAAAAATTCAAACAGTACATCAGACAGGAACATTGACAAAATTGGTAAGGCAAAGGCCAGTTTCTTGTCTTTAATAACTGCACCTCCAAATAACGCCATTGCAATTTGCGGCGCAAATCCATAAGGGCGCCCGGGAATGATGCGATAAAGTGCAGCGATGGCAATTAACGCCAAAAAAATATACAGAACGGTTTTGTTCATTTTCATAAAACATACATTATTCGGGGCAAAAGTAGCAATAAATGATGAAACTGGTACGGATTGCCAAACGCTTTCCCCCTTGTATGCGATTTTTACGACCTTTATAAAGAAAGCGTATCATATTAATCACTTATTAAAAACGTTTGTATGCCAATTATTAAAGTTATTGAAGTAATCGCCTCATCCGAAAAGAGTATTGAGGATGCGATTCGTTCAGCAGTAGCGGAAGCTGCCAAGACCATCCGCAATATCGATTCGGTTTACGTAAAGGATATCAAAGCACATGTAAAGGATAACCAGGTAACCACATTCGGAGTAATTTGTAAGATATCTTTCAGGTTGGGTGAATAAAAAGTTCGCACCAATGTTCCACTTTGTTGCAGGATTAGTGCAGTCACAATTGCCCACGAAGTAATTTTCCTGTTTCCATACCATCAATCTAAAACTACAGGTCTGGCCTTGAGAAAGTTTACTTTAGCTTATTTCTTCTTTCCATTACTTCGCGCCAGGTAGTGATAATGATTCCCTGCTTTTGAATAAATTGGTTAAGGGCTGGATCCATCATGGCCAACATGTCTCCCTTACGCTTTTTTTGTTCGTAGCCAACTGCACAATGCTAACGACTCAAAGCTAACGCTGCGAACTATTTGATACCTGATCGCTGATATCTAATTCAACCCCCTGAAATCAACCGGCACCAATTTGCTAACCCCGGGTTCCTGCATGGTTACACCATAGATAATATCCACCGTAGACATCGTCATTTTATTATGGGTAACGATAATGAACTGCGAGTTTTCACTGAACTGGCGGATCATATTGGTGAACTTGTTAACGTTGGCGTCATCCAAAGGCGCATCTACTTCATCCAATATACAAAACGGCGCAGGCTTAATGAGGTAAATCGCAAATAGCAGGGCCGTTGCCGTTAAGGTTTTTTCTCCACCGCTTAACTGCGTAATGGACGACGGCCGCTTACCCTTGGGTTTCGCTACAATATCAATGCCGCTTTCGGCGAGGTTTTCAGGATTTTCGAGCAAAATATCGGCAGTGTCTTCTTCCGTAAAAAGGGCCTTAAATACTTTCTGAAAATGTTCCCTTACTGCATTAAAGGTTTCCAGGAATTTTTGATTGGCGGTGGCTTCCACTTCCTGAATGGTTTGCAGTAAGCTATCTTTCGCCGTTACCAGGTCGTTCTTTTGTTCTAAAATAAATTCATATCTTTTTTTCATTTCCTGGAAGGCCTCAATAGCGGTTGGATTTACTTCGCCCATATTTTCGAGCCTTTTTTTCATCCTTTCGCAGGAAGCCTGTAAGTCCTCCAGTGGTGTTTCCGTTATGCGGGGTTCATCCAGTATGGCATCCAGGTCAACCCTGAACTCTACACTCAGCCTTTCTTTCATGCCCGCCAACTGAAGTTTTAATTCACTTAGCTTATCTTTTATCTCATTCAGCAAATGATCTAACTGCTCTTTTGCTTTTTGGCGATGACGCAATGTGCTTTCTTTTTCATTCAAAGCATTCCTTCGGTTATAGTATGCCTGGTCGGCCGCATTCAATTTTTTTTCTTCTTCATCTTTGCTGCGCAACATCCCAAGCAGCATCTCCGAGGTGGCGCTCAATGTATCTTCGGTTTGCAGTATACTATCTAAAGCCTCCTTTAACTGGGCCATACTGTTGCCGATCTGTCCTTTAAGATCAACCAGTTGCCCGTTTTTAAATTCATGCTCCTGCCTTAAAGCATTTACCTTACTCTGCAGTTTAGCATACTGAAGGTTACCATCATTATATGCCGCATTTGCAAAATTATATTCCTGTTCGGCAAGCGTATACTCCTGTTCGGCAGTTTGCAGGGTGTTTTGCAGTTCCTGCAGTTGAGCGTTTAGTTTTTCGAGTTCTTCCCTGACTTCAGCTATGTTGTCGTAATTGCTTTGTAGCTGTGATTTTAAATCTTCTATCCGTTTATTGGCATTTTCTTCGAGATGCTGGAGGTTTTCGGTTTTATTCTGCAATGCAAACGACTGGTTGGTGAGTTGGTTTATGGCATCCTGTGTTTGCCTGATGGCCTGTTCTTTTAACTGTTCATTGTAGCCTATTACTTCATTATGCCGTATTTGAATATTGGCCTTCAATTCATTCACCACAGCCTCCTGGGTTACAATCTGCTCGTGAAGTTTCTCAAGGTTTTTAGCACGCCCTATCTTTTTCCCTTCAAATAGTCCTACACTTCCACCGGTTAACGCGTATTTACCTTTTACATATTTACCGTGCTTTTCCAGCACCACGGCGCCATTGCTGTTACGGAGGGCCGCTTCATTTTCGGCGATGTATACATTGCTTAAGAGGTATTCCGCTAATTTTCTGAACTGATCTTCCACTTCAATCACGCTCATGGCGCCAATGGTACCCTCCGGTTGATGGTGCGCTACCTCGCTGAAAGTATTCACCCTGTCCAGCAAAAAGAAATTAGCCTTTCCCTTTTGATGGGCGTCTAACAAATGTACCGCCTGCAAGCCTTCTTCCAGATTGTTGACCACGTAATAATTGAGGTAGGGTTCCAGCACGTTTTCCACCGCGGCGCGGTATTCTTCTTTTACGTAGATAATGTCCGACAAAATAGGCGCGGTATGGTTCCATCCCGAATTGTTGTGCAAAAACTTTACACTTTCCGGGTAGCCTTCCATAGAATCAATAAGGCTCTTAAGTAAAGCATGTTCATTCTTCCTGGCATCCAGTTTCCGGTTTTCCTCCGCCAATTGACTACGCAATGTTTCTACGATAGCCTGTGTTTGAAGAATCTGCTCTTTGGTATGTTCATGCTGTTCCTGCAACTGCAGCAGGTCGGTGCGCTTGATTTCCAGTTCAGTTTCCTTCTCTTCTTTTTCTTTTTCAAGTTGAGCGATCTGCTGTCTGCGCTGGGTTTGCTCGTCTTCGCCCTGCACTATAGTGCGTTGAATATTTTGGATCGAAGTATCGGCAACGGCTACCTGTTTTTCGGCATCAAACTGGCGGCGCTGCAAGGCCTGGTTATCGCGTCGAACAACATCAATCGTGGCGCGCTTTTCATCGAATATGCGGCGCTTCTCCCCTACTGCTTCTTTTAAGTTTTCCACTTTTTCTGTAAACTCTCCCAACCTCGTTTCTTCATCGGTAATTTGAACATCGGTAAATTGGATACTTTCTTCCAATCCTTTTAGCTGTCCTTCCGATTTTTGCAAAAACTCGTTCAGGCTGGCTTCTCTTTCTTTAAGATATTGGAGCCGTTGTTCACCCAGGCTTTTTTCATTTTCTTTACTGCGTACGGCGCCCAGCATATCGTTAAACGCGTGCTGTAGCTCCTGTAATTGCTTTTCCTGGATGATAAACTCCAGTTTTTCCTGCTCAATAAGGGCTTCCTCCTGCGCAATACCGGCTTCCAGTTCAAAGCGTTTGTCTATCTCCTGCTGCTGTTGTTCATTGAGATCTTTGTAAGTGATATTAAAGCCTTCCAGTGCAGCCTTAGCGAGTTCCACACTTAGTTCTTTATACTCTTTTTTTATTTCGTAATATTTCTCAGCCTTTTTGGCCTGGCTTTCCAGGCTCTTTAACTGGTTGTTGATTTCAAAAAGAAGGTCTTCAATGCGCGCAAGGTCCTGCTCGGTGGCATCCAATTTTAATTTGGCTTCGCGTTTACGGGTTTTGTAAATCGTAATACCCGCGGCCTGTTCCAGCATACGCCTGCGGCTGTTCTCCTTATCCTTAATGATATCGTCTACCATGCCCAGTTCAATAATGGCATAGCTGTCGGTACTCACCCCGGTATCCAAAAAAAGGTTGTGAATGTCCTTCAGCCGGCAACTCACATCATTCAACCTGTACTCACTTTCACCGCTTTTGTAGAATTTACGGGTAACGGTAACAGTGCCAAACTCTGTGGGAAGGAGATTGCGGGTATTTTCGAAAGTAAGACTTACTTCCGCCAAGCCACTGGCACTTCGGGTACGCGATCCATTAAAAACCAGGCTTTCGAGGTTTTCACTACGCAGGTTACTGATTTTATGCTCCCCAATTACCCAGCGAATGGAATCTATAATATTGCTTTTACCGCAACCGTTTGGTCCGATAATGCCCGTAATACCTTCGTCGAAATTGATAGTAGTTTTATCGGCAAAACTCTTAAAACCCTTGATTTCTAAACTCTTTAAACGCACTGTTCAATATTTTATATAGGATGGGCAAAAATAACAGAATCAACATGAAAATTACTCCGGGCTTTTTTATCAAACCCCATTATTAATTAACGAATTATACACAAGAATTCAGCCGCAGCTTTATTTATGCACAACCTGTGGACAACCCGCCGGCAATAAACGCGCAATATCGGGTAAAAGTATCGTTTGAGTTGATAAATGGTAATTAGGTGTCAGGTATCAGGTATCAGGTGTCAGGTGACAGCTTTCAGCAATGCTATCAGGGTGCAAAGCAATAGTATAACGATTCTGTCTCAAGGCTGAGGGCTGTCAATAAAAGTATAATAGAGTCTAATATTTTGTTTTTTTACAATTTGTTGATGAAATTTGTAACGAATATTCAAAGATGGTCACCTTCACGGCTACTATATTAAAATTTGAGGAAAAGGGAGATAAGACGGGCTGGACCTATATTGAAGTACCTTCCGCTATTGCCGGACAACTGCAGCCTGGTGTAAAAACCTCCTTTCGTGTAAAAGGTAAGCTCGATAATTATGCTATCAACGGTGTAGCCCTGATTCCAATGGGGGCAGGCAATTTTATCATGGCCTTGAATGCGGTTATGCGCAGGGCGATTCGTAAAAATAAAGGTGCAACGGTAAAAGTGCAGTTGGTAACAGATAAGCCTTATGAAGTCATTCCCGAATTGTGGGAATGTTTGGCAGATGAACCCCGCGCCATGGAGTTTTTTAAACAGTTACCCAGGGCACATCAAAACTATTTTTCCAAATGGATTGAATCGGCCAAAACGGATGCCACCCATGCTAAACGAATTGCTATGACGGTAGATGCCGCATCTAAAAACTGGGGGTATCCCGAAATGATAAGGGCAGCAAGAAAGGAAAAAGCGATCTAAAGGATTGGCCTGTGCATATTCCGGCGCAGTACAGTCTGCAAAATGACTGATAAAATAAGCCCCGCGATTACCATCACGGGGCCGAACTAAAACTGGCCTGGCTCCCGCACATTACAAAAACTTTACTTTTCCAAAATCCGATTTTATGGTAATTTTTGCTGCACCCTTGCCCGCTGTGCCGTAAAACCGTTTGTCGAATTTAGGTCCCCGGTTGCTGTCTTTTTCTTTTTCTTCTTCAATGGAATAAATGGTTCCATTGTCAATATCACCGAAGCTGGTCTTGATGTCAAAATTGGCGGAAATGCCTTTGTTCAAACCTATTTCAAGCGTGGAGTACGACGATTTTACATTCAACTGTACGATGGTATTATCCAAAGCAATGGCCACTACATCACAAAATTCAAAATTCGAATTCACGTTGCCACTGAATTTGCCCAGGTCGGCTTTTGAAAATTTTATGGTTACCTTACCATTGTTGATCAGCTCTATATCGGCTTTGCCGAACTCAACCAACACCTGTTTTACATTTGATAGATTCCCCGCCGACAATCGTCCGAATTTGCTCTCTAAAGAAACCTCCCCCTGGTAATTACCAATGATTAGGGCGCCAAAGGAATTAGAGGCATTCAATGGATTTTTTGCAGGGAGGTAAACAACGTAATTAATTTCCATTCCTTCCTCTTTGTAGTTTTTATCCTTCTTTTTCCCCTTGTTGTTATTATCCATATTCTCCAAATGCGTTTTAAAGTATACACCATCACTGTTCTTGCCATCTTCAATACGGATTTTATTCAGTATCTCCTGTGCTTTTTCGTCGGTTGCAGCTTTGGCGATGATGGTAATATCAACTTTCACTTCATTTTTATCCCAGGTATTGATTTTCATTTCGCCAAAAGAATTGTTCAACATTATTCTTTCGTTGCTGCCAACGGCGTAAGATTTACTGTAATTTTTTCTTTTTTCTACCAGGGGATCGTTTGAAGCCAGCACGGTCGCACCCGCACTCCATGAAAATAATATTGCTGTAAACGCTATGTATACTATTCTTTTCATAATGATTTACTTTTTGAATGTTTAATCTTTTGGATAATGCCCAATTGCTGATTGAGGAGTTCGATCTGTAACTGCAGATTAGAGATCATGGCGTTCAGTAGTTCTACTTTATTGGGATTTACGGGTAACTGATGTTTTAACAAAGTATAGGCGCTATCGAGGCGTTGAATATCTAAACTGAATGTTGCATATAACGCAGGTTCGTCTTGCTGAATCGCTTTCAGTTCTTTTTGTTTTTCGTCTATCAGTTCCGAAAAGTGGGCGGCATGCTGCGCATAAACAGGATCAATGGCCGCAATGTCGATGTCGTTCACCGGCAGACCGGCTTTGGTTTTTACAGCCGGTTCGCCAATGTTGTCCCGGTTAAAAAGAAAGTAACCTGCTGCCACCGTCATAGTAAGCACTACGGCCGCTGCGATACTCCACCATTTTTTTTTCAGGGAATGCACAGGCTTTGAAGCGCCGGACTGTAATTTTTTTTCAATTTGCTCCCAAACCTTTTCCGAAGGGGTTTCTGTATCGAAACTTTCCCTGTTTTGGTTAATAAAGCGATTTAAGTTATTGCTCATGTCATGCTCCTCTTTTAATAATGGTCAATAGTTTCTGTTTTGCCCTGATGTATTGTGTTCGCACAGTGGATTCGGCTACACCAAGTACCTGGGCGATTTCTTCATGATCGTATCCCTCCAGCAGATAGAGACTCAATACCGTTCTGTAACCTGGGGGCAGTTGTTTTACCGCATTCAGAATAAGCGCTACCTGCAATTGAACCTCCGCTTTATCATCTTCAGCATATTCTGTATGTTGGGTTACTTCAGCTTCTTTCATTTCCACAAGGTCAATCCTTTTTCTTTTTAAGTGATTGATCGATTTGTTAACAACAATCTGCTTCAGCCATGCACCAAAACTGCTTTTGTTTTGAAAACTGCCAATATGATGAAAGGCATCTATGAACGACTCCTGCAGCACATCTTCTGCCTCAACCGCATTGTTGACTATGCGGAGGCTGGTATTATACATCGCTTTGGCATATTGTTCATAAAGCCTTTTAAAGCTCGTAACATCGCCCTCCTGGCAGCGTTTTACCAGGCCTATATGCTGATCGTGTTCTGCGATTAATTCCAAAAAAAGCCGTTTTTGTACTATAATATAGCTATAAAGACAATGGCATAAACCGGATGTTGCATAAAGGATACATTTTTTTTAAAAATGTGTCAGGCGCCGGTTCCTGATTGATGGGTGCCTGAAACCTGCCGCACTCATTTCCATAGAACGGCTATTTTGTCAACCATAAAATCTAAAGTAGGTTTGTAGTTATGAATGTACTTGAACGCTTCGCAGCCATCACCACTTTCATTTTTGATATTGATGGGGTGCTAACCGATGGAACGATTTTGGTTTTTCCGGGTAATAGCTTTGTTCGCCGGATGAGCATTAAAGACGGCTATGCACTCCAACTGGCTATAAAAAAGAGGTATAAAATAGCGGTTATCAGCGGGGCGCATGCTCCAGCCGTTCAGGAGAGGCTTAACGGATTAGGCATACAAGACGTATATCAGAAAATCGAACACAAAAAGGACCAGGTTAACTCGTATATGATTGAACATGGTTTAAGTAAAAAGGAGGTTCTTTTTATGGGAGATGATATTCCCGATATAGAGGCTATGCAGTGGGTGGGTTTAGCCTCTTGCCCCGCAGATGCGGTTACTGAAGTAAAAACAATTGCAGACTATATTTCTCCCTGGGGTGGCGGGCAAGGCTGCGTGAGAGATGTGATAGAAAAAGTATTGAAAATAAACGGGCATTGGGATGCAGATACATCTGTTGCCAGTAAGTAGAATTACCTTTTACATGGAAACACATGTATGGTACATACCTGCTTACGCCGATGTTAGCCTTTTTAGAAGTATCCGGGAAGATGCGGAAGTACAATAGGTGGCAACAAGAAAGCGGGCTTTAAAAAACTGCCCGGGAATCCTTTCCTGAAATAAAGGAAGAATAGAAAATTAGCGTACAAAACCAAATCGCCTGTTTAATCATTGTATCTTTTATTTTAGTTTGAACCTTTTATTTTTGATTTGATTTTTTACACGGATATATCGATTTTTCTATTCCCGCTTTCTGCGTTACTTTCGCTTAAATTTTTTATACATGAATTTGCACGAATACCAGGCCAAAGAGCTGTTGAAAAAATTTAATGTTCCCGTTCAGGATGGCATTCCCGTTGATACCGCCGAAAAAGCGGAGGAAGCATATAAGCAATTAAAGGTAAACTATGGCAATAATTTCGCTGTGGTAAAAGCGCAGATTCATGCCGGTGGACGCGGAAAGGGTAAGATAGAGGGATCGGAACAACGTGGTGTTGCAGTTGGTAAAAGTGCTGAGGAGATTAAAACAATAGCGGGAAATATTATAGGCCGAACATTGGTAACGATACAAACCGGACCCGCAGGAAAATTAGTAAGTAAAGTACTGATAGCCCAGGATGTTTATTACCCTGGTGCAAATCCTGTAAAGGAGTTTTATCTTTCCATTTTGCTCGACCGCAGCAAGGGTGAGAATGTGATTATGTATAGTACCGAAGGTGGGATGGATATTGAACAGGTAGCGCACGACACGCCTGATAAGATTTTTAAAGAATGGGTGCATCCTTCTGGCGGGTTACTCCCCTTTCAGGCCCGTAAAATCGCGTTTAATTTTGGATTGAGTGGCGAAGCATTTAAGAATTGCGTGAAATTTGTTACCAATCTGTATAAAGCCTATGTAGAATTGGATTGCAGTATGTTAGAAATCAATCCCCTGTTTAAAACAAGCGATGAAAAGCTGATTGCAGTGGATTGTAAAATGAATCTTGATGATAATGCCTTAATGCGTCATACCGACCTGGAGGCGCTACGCGATATCAGCGAAGAAGATCCTACGGAAGTTGAAGCGCATAAGTACAATCTCAACTTCATTAAACTGGATGGAAATGTGGGTTGCATGGTAAATGGCGCTGGATTGGCAATGGCGTCGATGGACATGATTAAACTGAGCGGTGGCGAACCTGCCAATTTCCTTGATGTAGGTGGCACAGCTAATGCGCAAACGGTAGAGGCTGGCTTTCGTATCATTTTAAAAGATCCAAAGGTGAAAGCGATCCTTATTAATATTTTTGGCGGTATTGTTCGTTGCGACCGTGTTGCGCAGGGTGTGATAGATGCATACAATTCAATAGGTGATATTAAGGTGCCCATCATCGTACGTTTACAGGGCACCAACGCCGCGGAAGCTAAAAAGCTGATCGAAGAAAGCGGCTTAAAAGTGCAATCTGCCATTTTACTCAGCGAAGCCGCATCGTTGGTGAATAAAGCGGTGAGTGCATAAATAGTTGGCTTTTTGTTAAGTTAAAAGGTGAAAGTCCGCGAGTAGCTTTCACCTTTTTGCTTTAATAAATGTTCGCTTGTAAATCTGTTGCCAGTCCATTTTTGCCTCATCTTATTGTCATCCCACTAATTCCTCCTTCGCCACTTTATCATACTGTTCCGATAATTTTCGTTGAATTTCAAAAGGAACGATGGCATATTCATGAAAATGCATTTTAAATTTAGCCCTGCCCTGGGTTAAAGACCTTAAACTTGAAGAGTAATCATCCATTTCCGCCAACGGCACTTTAGCGATAACTTTGGTAAGATTTTTTTCCGCATCAATTCCTTCCACCAGTGCGCGACGTGTTTGTAAATCGCCCATTACAGCGCCTGTAATATTTTCGGGACATAACACTTCTACCTGGTAAATGGGTTCAAGTAACTGGGGTGCGGCCATTTGAAATGCGTTTTTAAAGGCCATCAACCCGGCTATCTTAAAAGAAATATCATTGCTGTCTACGGGGTGCATCCTGCCGTCGAATACAGAAACCCGGATGTCCCGAACGTACGAACCTGTTAAGGGACCTTCCTGCATTTTTTCCATTACTCCTTTCAGTACCGATGGTAAAAAGCGCTGGTCAATTGCGCCACCAACTATACAATTGTAAAAAACCAATTTCCCACCCCATGGTAATTCGTGGATATCCCTCCCTCTTACATTTAACCCAGGTGGGTCCGGCATGTTTTCAAACCAGGGTTCTATGCGCATATGTACCTCACCAAATTGGCCGGCTCCACCCGACTGCTTTTTGTGGCGATAAACCGCCTCCGCTACGGTTCTTATGGTTTCCCGGTAAGGGATTTTAGGTGTTTCAAAAGCCACATCCACTTTATGCTGATGCTCGAGTTTCCATTTAATAACAGAAAGATGCATATCTCCCTGGCAGTACAAAAGCGTTTGTTTTAATTCGGAAGATACTTTCACTATCAGTGTAGGGTCTTCATCCCGCAACTGGTGCAGCGCGGCCGACAGCTTTTCTTCTTCCCCTTTTTTAGTAGTAGTAACAGCAACACTCATGTTGGGAGGAGGGAAAACTATAGGTGTAAGTTCATAGCTTAGGTTTTTATCGTGTAATGTGTTATTGACATGCGTGTTTTTTAATTTTAATGTGGCTCCAATATCGCCCGCGCTCAATTCACTTACATTGATTCTTTTGTTTCCCTCCATAACAAACAACTGGTTCAGTTTTTCGGAGATGCCGGTGGTTTCATTGATAAGTTCCGTTCCTGATTTCAGTGTTCCTGAAAAAACTTTCATAAAAGATAATTCCCCTACATGAGGTTCCGAAATGGCCTTGTAAATAAATGCACAAACAGGTTTATTGGCTTCACAAACAATTTCTTCGCCTTTTAAAGAAACCTGCGGTGGCATTTCATTGGCGCTGGGACAAACATTATCAATAAAACCCATCAGGCGCCCACTTCCCATGTTGCGCTCAGCGGAAAGACAAAACAACGGAAAAAGATCATGATTGATCATTGCTTTTTTCATGCCGGCTTTAATCTCATCTTCGTCCAGCTCGCCTTTTTCAAAGTATTTTTCCATTAATGTTTCGTCATTGCCGGCAACGGCTTCAATCAGTTCTTTATGCAGCCGTTCTGCCTTTTCTTTTTCTTCGGCGGGTATGGCCATCTTCTCCGGTTTTCCCCCGGCATCTTTAAATTTATACATGGTCATCCGCAAAACATCTATAATACAATGAAATCCTTCACCCTGCTGCTGCGGATACTGTATTACCGTAACATTATTTCCGAAGTGCTGCTTTGCTTCCTGTACAGTATTGTCGTAGTCGGATTTGTCTTTGTCAAGATGGTTTACGGCGAAGATCATGGGAGTTTTAAATTGTTCCGTATAATCCCAAATCACATCTGTACTTACTTCCACGCCCATCGTGGCGTTCAGCAGCATAATACCGGTATCGGCTACCCGAAGAGCAGAGAGGACTTCCCCAACAAAATCGTCGTACCCGGGTGTATCTATAATATTGATCTTATATCCCCTCCATTTGGTATGCATTAGTTTGGAGAATATGGAGTTACCCCTATCCTGTTCCAGTTCGTGATAATCACCTACAGTATTTTTTTCGTTAATTGTTCCCCTTCGGGAAATTAAACCAGCTTCAAACAGTAAACATTCAGCAAGCGTCGTTTTACCTGAGCCGGCATGCCCAAGCAGAACAATGTTCTTTACATGGGAAGTATCAAATTCGGCAGCCATGGCAATGAGTTTTTAAGTGAACAATAATAATCGCTGGCAATTGGAAGGCATAGAACAATAGCTGCAATAAAGAAGACGATTGCCTTCTATCGCACCCTATCCTGTTCCCGATATTTTTTTAGGTATAGTTGATGAGAAATCGCTGAAAATCATTTTTTATTTCGTGCAGGGTATGCCTGAGGTGCTGGTATTCCGCAGATAATTTTTCATAATCGGAAGCGATTGCTTCAGGAGGCTGACTGTTATCCGTTTGCATTTGAAATGCAGGCGCTTTGTTGTACAATTTAATGGATTGTTTCAGGTCGTGGATGTTGGTAAGCTGGATGTCGAACTGGTTTTCATAATGTTCAACGTCTTTGAGGGCATCTTTGCTGGTGATGTGGGCTGCGGCTTGCTGCAATTCGTTTTTCATGCGGGTAAACTCTTCGCGCTGTGAACGTAAGGCCTCCCTCCAGGTATTACATTCTTCTGAAAAACTTGCAATGTCTGTAGTAACCATGGGCAACAATTTTAAAAAGTGAAGAAATGAATCAATTGTTTCAATTAGCCAATGGGAGCGGATAGTACTATTTAAAAGTACTAAAAAATATAAATACACAACCGCTTTTGTGTATAAATAAAAAAACCATCCGTGCAGCTTGTAGCTGCGCCGGATGGGTTGTTGTCTATCAACTTCCAGAAAGAAGTTTACTGTGTTATCAGCGGTATAATAATCCTGTCATCGCCTAAAATACATTCTACAAAGTATTCTCCTTTTGCGTAACCTGTAAGGTTAATATCATTCACCGTATTCATCATCGTCGTGTGCAGGATTCGTCTGCCAACGCGATCGTATACCGTTACATTCACAGGTTTTGGAGGCAGTTTGGAGAATACCAGTTTTGCAAGCCCGTTGCCTGGGTTCGGCGACAGTTTAATTCTGATGTCTCCCAGGTATATATCGCCATTAGGAACAAAGAAATATCCGTTTGATTCACCTATACAAGCGGAGGCTGTACTGGTAACCGCTACCTTGTACGTACCGTATCCTCTTGGCTTGTATTTTTTATCGGTAGCGCCCGGAATTGATACGCCATTTTTATACCATTGATAAGTATCTGCTTCAGAAGCAACCAGTTCAATGCCTACCTGGGTTATTGTTGGTGCAGGCAGGTTAACGATGTTCAGGTTAATTTCGTCGCTTACCGTTTTACCGCATCCGGTTACCGACACGCTATAGGCTCCGGATGAAGCCGCCGTAATGGTTTGAGTGGTTTCACCGGTACTCCAGAGATAAGACGCACCAACATTTCCGGCATCGAGTACTACACCGTACCCAAAGCAAATCGTACTATCGCTGCCAAGGTTCACAACAGATGGTGCATAAGCCTGCGTAATTTCAATTTCAGCAGTACCGATACATCCGTTCTTATTTACACTTACATTATATGTGCCTGCCGTGTTAATAGTAAGCGTTTGCGATACCTCTCCTGTGCTCCATGTATATAAAGCACCCGGATAGCCAGCATTGAGCGTAATGCTGCTTCCTGCGCAAATGGTAGTGTCATTTCCTAACGAAACCGGAAGTGTTGAACTTATATTCACTTTTATTGACCCGTCACCGGTGCAACTGCCATTGTCTACTGTAACCGAGTAGGTGTCTGTATGGTCTGCAACAATGGTTCTTGTAGTTTCACCCGTGCTCCACAAATAAGTGGCGCCTGGGTTGCCGGCATCTAATATAACACTGTTGCCTGCGCATATAGTGGTATCGTTGCCCAGGTTAACAGTAAGCTCCGGAGCTACGGTTACATTAATAGCATCTATCGCTTTACAACCGTCTTTGGTTATGGTAACAATATAGGTATCGGTTGTATTAACAGTAATGGTTTGCGTGGTAGCGCCTCCGGGAGCCCACTCGTAGCTGGCGCCGGGATGACTTCCCGCATCCAATACAATACTGCTTCCTGCGCAAATCGTAGTGTCGTTACCCAAATTAACCGGTATGGCCGTGCCACTCACCAACACATCTTCCTCATAGGTGTTCGTCACTCCTGCACTTGTTTTAACACTGAGTGTCACGTGATAGGTACCTGGCTGAGTATAATTGTGTGTTGGGGTGAGGTTATTGCCGCTTAGTACGGGTGAACCGTCACCGAAGTTCCAGGTCCGTTCCATGATACTACCTGAGCATTGTACCGACGCATCTTCAAAACTTGCTAAAATCGGGCTGCAAGCACCTGTCAGGGTATAGTTGAACTTAGCTTCAACCGCTGGTTTCGCTGTAATTAATATGGTATCCCTAACGGTGCATCCACCCTGTGATACGCTTACCCAGTATTCTCCTACTCCCAACGCTACGGTGGTCTTTCCTGTTTCTCCGGCGTAAACGAATGGCAGGTAATTGCTGCCCCATTGATAAGTGGCCCCGGTTACCCCGGCGTCCAGAATAATTTGTCCGCCTGGACACATAGCCTGATCAGGTCCTAAATCAACTGTGAAACCTGGGGCTGTCGTTGTGATAGTTTTAGTATCTGATGCGCTGCAACCATTGCGTGTTACCGTTAC